>CAYHND010000075.1:0-2564 GCA_964357915.1 uncultured Bdellovibrionales bacterium | reverse complement strand
CCTTTGTATTCATCAAGCGCTTCGGCAATGACGGGGATGTGACGGAAGTTAATATGATTGGTGGGCTCGTCAAAAATGAGGACACTCGGCTCTTCGGCGTAGAGTTTAGCAAACATGAGGAGCCCCTTCTGGCCTTCCGAAAGACTCTTCACCTTGTTCTGGACTAAGTTAGCTGGAAAGAGAAACTTGGCCGCGAGCTTGTAGACCAACTCTTTGTTTTTTTCTTTGACTGACTCCATCAAGGTATCAAATACTGTGGCCTCAAAATCAAGCGTCGAAAAATCCTGACGATAGTAACCTACCGTGACGTTGGGTGATATTTCTACTAGCTTGGGGTCAGCCTTGGCAAGTGACTCCAAGAAAGTCGTCTTACCAATACCGTTGGGTCCTGTAATGAGAAGGTGGGTATTACGCTTCAAGGTCAGGTCAACTGGCTTGAGGATAGACTCCCCCTTATCAAGGAGTGAGACTGCTTTGATGTGGACAATGGAACCAGTCACATCCGGGCAATTGATCCTAAATGACGGCAGTGTGCGGTCTTCGCGACGTACGTCTATCTTGTTTTCTTCCAGTTCTTCGGCCAAGTCGCGCATGCGTTTAGCTACCGCACGCAGTTTTCCTCCTTTGTTAGCAAAAGTATTGGCCTGATCTTTCTTGTCCTTGATAGTGCGTTCAAGGCGGACGTTTTCTCGCTCAGCCTTCTCAATGCGTACTTTGATTTCTTCAACTACATCATAGTAGTTACCCGTAAACTGCTCTATCTGATGATTGAAAATATCTAGGTACAACACTCCCTCGGTAAAAGAGTTCAAAAAATCAGCATCGTGAGAAATGACGATACAGGTTTTCTCTGAATGAATGAGGAAATCCTTCAGGTGTTCGATGCCAAGATAGTCCAGATTATTTGTCGGCTCATCAAGAAGAAGAATGTCTGGTTCTTGAATGAGAGCATAGGCCAAAAGCAAACGGGCTTGCTGGCCACCAGAAAAAGCGCGAATGGTTTTTTCAAAAGGAGCTTCCAAGTGTACTATCTCAAGAACGTCTTTGATACGTGCTCGTAAATCATAGCGAGTCTCCGAAAAGGCCTCCGCAAAAAACTGCTCAATAGTAGAGTCCAGCTTTTCACGATCCATTACTTGGCGCGCAATAGCAACGGTAGCATCACTATCGAGTGAAATTCTTCCGCCCTCTGGCTTCATCTCTTTCATGATCAGCTTGAAAAGAGAGCTTTTGCCAGCTCCATTCTGACCCATGAGAGTAATCTTGGCTCCTCGACGCACCGAAAAACTCGACTCATCTAAGATGGGCTTACCATGGTCATATTCATATGAGACGCGGTCAAAGCGTAAAACGACATTATCAGCCATTGTTTTGTTCTAAAAAAGCGCTCTGAAGAGAGCACGAGGTACCAGCTAGTATGACAGAAAAACGATCTCTCGACAACCCCTAGAGTGAAGGTTTGAGATAGGCAGTAATAATCCGACTATCAGAGACATACTTTCCCCTAACCAGAGCGTCAGTGGCGAAGAGCTTGATATCGGTAATAGCTCGTGCTTGCAAGAGTGAGTCGATGATGTATTCTCTTTCTTTATCTACCTCTTCATCAACTTGGTGGGTCAACTGATACGTAAAGCGTGTTAGGCCAAAGCCAACATCTTTCGAAGCAGCTCCCACCCACATGAGAGGTTTGTCCATATCTACTTGTTTGCTCCTCAGCCAATACAGAGGATTCTCGAGATCTATTTCTGGTTCAATGTTCGCTGCCCAAAAGCGCACATGATGGCGCATACGAGGGCTCTTGCCAATGGGTTTTTGGAAACCGTAGTCTTGGACACGTCCAAAAAGAAATAATGGACTAAAAGGGGCTCTAGGATAAGATTTATTAAAGAAAAAAGCTCGGAACATCCTCCAGGCAGTTTTGGGATTGATAGCATCTGCCTGCTTCCAGGAGGCACGCTCAAAAGCTCGCCAGAGATCTTCTTCACGGCCAAACAAAATGATATTGACTGGGTCAGCCAACACACCGTCTGGGGCATGCGTATAACGAGGAATACGTGAGCGACGAAAAATGAGAACGAGGATATAGATGAGCCGTGGCAGAAACAAATACGCCAAGAGAAAGTAAATAGCAAAGAAAAGTAACAAAAAAAAGAGTTGCCTCTGAAAACCAATGAAGTAATAGGAAACGCCTCCCCACACCAAGAAAATCGAGATACCAGCTAGTATCAAACGTATAAGCCCTGGGCGTTTCATTTCATGGAGTGGTTTTTTCATGTTTGTTTTTCTGTACGAGAAAGTGTTTCACTCTCTATTGTAGCAAATATAAAAAGAAAAGCGGATATTGGCTGTTGGCCTCACCGCTTCTTTGTCTCCTTTCTTTCTGAGGAGACTTACTCTACCGACTTAGCCTGAGCCAAACATTCCTCACAATTGACGAACTGTGGCTGATCAATGTGGTACCAGACATGCCCCTTTGGCCACTCTCCTGGTACCTTATCAGAGAAGCCACAAAGGACTTTCTTGGTATCTCCTACCTTATGGTAGATGTGGGATGTCAAACCTTC
>CAYHND010000074.1:0-2659 GCA_964357915.1 uncultured Bdellovibrionales bacterium | reverse complement strand
GTCTTCCAATAGGTCTCTGCCAACACCGCATCAAGAGAGATGGGGAGATGAATTGGTTGCACCCGGTAGTCTCCATGGAAATACGAAAGACACTTCCAATAAATAACTGAGTCCTCACTAATCATATTGACCGGCCAAAAATCCACCTTGACCAAAGTATCAAAAGGCTCAGAGTGAGAAGAGAACGTGACCATCTCATGACGCGTACTCTGATACAAGTGCCAAAACGATGATCCGGTAACGATGAGACGTACAATGGCATTGGTGTCCCAAATATTATTGTGATACATCGGTAGTGGCTGGTAGGCACGCTGCAAACGCTTGGGGTCAATCACATATTGATAGGTAAGCGCCGCGAAGTATTCTGGATGCGCCACGCTGTCACAGTCGAAGTTAGAAAACACTACTCGCTTATAATCAATGCCTCGCTCATCGAGATAGATCTTAAGTTCTCGAGCAGCAAAACCAGCATTGGATGCCTTACACTTCATTTCACCAGTCGCCACGATGTGAGTGGTGACTAGAAAATCCTTAAACGTATTCCCAAACCTGGCCTTGAGCGCCTCCACCTTCGGCAGACGCGTCTCAGGATCTTCACGCTCTTCAGTAGCGAGCAAGATAATCATCTGCTCTTTCGGAAAGTTGGCATTAGCCAGTGACTCAATAGCTGGCTCAATAACTTCCACTGGCTCACCAGCAGTCGGAAGAAGAATGACATGAATCACTTCACGCCAATCCATGATTTCTTGTTTCAGAGGCAAGATGGCTTTGGTTTCTCTGAGCGCTTTACGGGTACGGCCAATCTCACGACGCATGATACGACGTTTACTCCAAGCTAAGAGTGGTAATTCTTTTTTGGCTCCGCGTAAACTTTTGATACGCTCACTCAGGGTCTCGATGAACTGCTCCGGCTGGAGAGTGTTCTGTACCCGTTCCCACCAGTCTATTCGCTTACCTTCGTTGACTTGGTAGTGAGCGATAGTCGAGAAGAGGGTGACATAGAGAGCTCGAGTAATCCAATAAATATCAAAAATAATGACAAAAATAGCCATCCAGAGTGGCAAAAAGAAAGAGAGCACTATCATGCCGATAAGGGTGCTCCATGTCAAAGTCCCCGGAATCATCTCAAGAAATCTCTGGACACGGCGTTTACGAGGTTCAATTGTCTTCGGATCAGGAAATTCAAATTTCATAACTATGAGGCAATATACCCCAAATAAAGCCAAATGTAAAGACCCACACCTTTTGTGAGCATCCAAAAAAGGTGCTGGATGCTATACTAAAATCATGTCACAACCATTTCAATTTCCAAAAAATTTTTACTGGGGAGCCGCTACCGCGAGCCACCAAATTGAAGGTGGTCAAACCAATAACTGGACTCGTTTTGAGCAAGCTAATGCCGAACGTCTAGCACGAGAGTCTGAAACTGCTTTCCAACACAATCCACACTGGGAGAAATTTCGAGCAGAGGCCACTGACCCAAAGAATTATATTTCTGGTGCCGCCTGTGATCACTGGAATCGCTACAAAGAAGATTTTGATATCCTCAAATCCCTCGGTCTCAATAGCTACCGCTTCTCACTCGAGTGGTCTCGGATAGAGCCCTCTGAGGGAGTCTTCAGTGAAGAAGCTCTCTCTCATTATGAAGACATGCTCCTGGCTCTCCACGAAAGAGGCATTACACCATTTGTCACCCTCTGGCACTGGACCCTACCTCTCTGGCTAGCTGATAAAGGTGGTATCACTCACAAAGACTTCCCTTTCTATTTCGAGCGCTACACCCAAAGAGTAGTGAATCGTCTTGGTAAACACATTCGTTTTTGGATTACCCTCAATGAGCCAGACGTGGTGGCCTCACATAGCTACCTTCTTGGATACTGGCCTCCCCAAAAGAAAAACCTCTTCTCTTACCTCAAAGCTGAGCGACACCTCGTCCAGGCTCACAAACAAAGTTACCAAATGCTCAAGGCCTACAGTCAGGATAATCAAGTGGGCATTGCCAAACACCAAGTAGCTTTTGTCATACTACGCCCCACTCTCTGGAATCACGTACTCAAATTTTTGGCTGATCAATTCTGGAACCGCCCCTGGCTCCGCAAGATCAAACACTACCAGGACTTCATCGGCCTCAACCACTACCATCGTCACTGTATTGATAACTGGTATGGTAAAAACCCAAACCTTGTCCAAACTGACTTTGGCTGGGAGTATTGTCCAGAATCATTAACCCAAGTTCTCCTTGAATTGAAAGGCCAACAACTCCCTATCTATATCACCGAAAACGGCCTAGCCGATGCGGGAGATACCCTCAGGCAAGACTTCATCCCTCGAGCTCTCCGAGCCGTCGCTGTAGCTCTTGAGGCCGGTGTAGATGTCCGTGGCTATCTGCATTGGTCATTCTTAGATAACTTTGAATGGGACAAAGGTTTTTGGCTTCGTTTTGGCCTTATAGAGGTAGACTTCACTACTCAGACAAGAACTATCCGCCCAAGTGCCCGTATATACGCCAAAATAGTCGAGGAGGGCTCCATAGAGGCTTAAAGGTTCTCCTTTGCCCTCTTGACAATCGTCTTTGGATTTTCTATAATACTTTCACGTTCTTTTTCAGATACCCTGAAGCCACCGCCGCTGAGTATGTAATAAAGAGTCACCCTGCTTC
>CAYHND010000073.1:0-2679 GCA_964357915.1 uncultured Bdellovibrionales bacterium | reverse complement strand
ATGCGGATGTAGACTGTCATATCTACCTTATCTACGATGTAGACCCAGAGCAACTGACTGTTCTTGAGGGTCAGGGCTATAAACTACTGACCAAAGATACAAATTTTGCCAATATAAAAGCCTCACCCGTCATGCGAGAGATCTTCACAGACTACTTTATGAACATTGACAAATAGCCTTAAATAGGCTATTTTTACTCTTCTTTAATAATTAGAGAAAGAAGGGAGAAGGAAGATGTTGTATCATCCTATCAATAAGGTGCGGCCGCCTCGGAGGGGTGCGTTTTTTGCCCGGGTGAAGACTTTTGCCAATACCGATGAATTTGATCTTATTGGCCGAGGTTACGCATTTTCCAAGTTTGGACATGCACGGCAGACTCGCGATGACGGCAGTCGTTATTTCGACCATCCAAAGATGGGAGCATGGATACTTATTCACGAGCTTGGTATCACCGACTGGGTGACTATCGTCATTATGCTTCTGCATGATCTACGTGAAGATCAGTTCATGCTTACTCATCGCTGTGTCATCGACTGCTTCGGTATCGATGTGGCGCATGGGGTGGATGCTGTCACCAAGAGGAAGAAGCCTCGGAAGGAGAGTATCAAGAGTTATTTCACTCGCATCCGTGCTGTGGGCTTTCGGGCGATTCTTGTTAAGCTCGTTGACCGACTGCACAATATGCGGACGCTCAGCAACTGCCCTCCGCATAAGCAGAAGCGGGTAGCCGAGCAAACGCTCCGCTATTTTATCCCATTCTGTGATGAGCTTCGTCAATATCTTCCGCAAAATTCAAAAATAGCGGATTATATCGAAGCAGAACTGCGGAAAGAATGCGCGAAGTATACACAGTAAAGGTCTCGCCGGGTCGCCTTAAGCACCCGGTTTTAATTTGCCTAAAATAGACAATGGTATACTAGAGACACTAATCTAGCGTTTGTATGAATGAATTTGAACGTTACTATGCTGAGCATATGGCCGGAGGTAAGCAAGAAGATGCTCCCGATGGGTGGAGACGTGTTAGTGAATTGATGTCTGATTTAGGCGTGGAATATATCAGAATTAAAGAGTTGGCAGCCGAAAAATTACAGAGCCATCCGGAATGGACAGCGGAGTACCTTAATGATAGAGGTCGTCTGGTAGAGTATTACCACCCAGATCTGGTGACACTTATAGTAGAGAATTTTAGAAAAAATAATGTCAAAGATTCTCAAGTAAAAGAAACAGTAGACCGGCAACCAGAAGTCGTTTTCAGAGAAGAAACTATTCGAGGTATGGCACGTATTTTCGGCACATCCTCTAAAAAGATTCAGGGAATATTACAAAGTTTCGGTAGTGAAATAGAGCATTTCAAGGAAGAAAAGCCTGATTCAACTGGTAAGAAGGCTACTTTTTATAGTTCTGAGATAGTAAAGAGAGTGAGCGCGGTTCTCGAGGCAAGACCTGATAGAGCTCCAAAAGATTGGGTGACAAAGGGATCTATCGCTCATGAAATGGGAGCCACTTCCTACAGAGTTAACAAAATTGTTAGAGACTTAAAGAGAGAATACCCACAAGATTTTAGGATGTATCTTAATGCTGATAGTAATGAGTTCGAGTATCTCAGTCCAAAAGCCAGATTATTAGTTGAAGAGAGTATTAGCTCTCTACCCAAGATTGCCCCGGATGGTTGGAAAACCAAAACGAGGCTAGCGAAAGAAGAGAAGATAGACGATGAAATTATAGAAAAAATAACTCAAAACTTTAGAATATCCAATCCCGAGTGGTTTAGAGACTTTCGTGGTAAGCATAATGCCATTCATGAATATTACAGTCCAGAATTAATCTCTGAGATAGCGAAAGGTATAGCAATGAGGCCAAGTACAGCTCCGGAAGGTTGGTATAATCAGAAACAGGCAGGAGAAAAACTACTTGCTGGGGATGCGACTATTCGAGAAAAGGTGATGCCTTTCCGCGAGACACACCCCGAGTGGTTTGTTGAGTATACTGATTCACATGGAGCAATAAGAGAGTACTATCACCCGGAACTCTATAATCAATTGGAAGGATACTTCAAAAATCTGCCATCTCATGGAGGTAGAGGCTGGTTCACTGTATCTGGTATCGCTCAAGAACTGGGTGTTTCAACTCAGTATATGAATAAGCTAGTGAATCCTTACAAAACTCTTCACCCCGAGTGGTTTGAAAATAAAAGAGATTACGCAGGGATAGTACGACTGCACTTCAGTCCAGATTTGGTAGCTCAAATAAAAGAAATAGTTAACGCAAGGCCGCCAGAGGCTCTAGAAGGGTGGTACACCAATAATAATTTATCTCTAGCATTAGAGGTTTCTTTCGGCTTGGTGAAAAAGATTGCTAGCAAATATCGTGATGACCACCCCGAGTGGTTTGTAGCATTTCGCGCTAAAAGCCAAGAAGTACAAGAACATTTTCATCCAGATCTTGTGTTAGCAATAAAGCAAGAAGTAGAGCTACAAAAGAAACAATAGATCGACTAATCAAGGGAAAAGGGGAGCCTTCTCTCAAGGTAGTTCAGTGCGCCCGGGATGATGTTGAAGAAAATAGGAAAAGCAAAGAAAAAGAGCGCCCACGGGATACTGAGGAAGACAATAGAAAGACCAATAAGTGTGCAAAATGGGGTAAGGGTGAGACGAAAAACGGCTTGTTTAAAGACTCTTG
>CAYHND010000072.1:0-2761 GCA_964357915.1 uncultured Bdellovibrionales bacterium | reverse complement strand
TGGCCACTGTGGATGAAGATGATCAAGAAACTATTCTCAACGCTGCCCAAGCTTGCCCTGTCAGTGCTATTCGTATCAAAGACGCCTCTGGCAACCAAGTTTTCCCTGCATAATACACCTCATGTCCGAAACACTCCCAATAGAAGAGCAGATCCGCACTAAACTTGACCAAGTTCTCGACCCAGAACTGGGTGTTTCTATCGTAGCTCTTGGCCTTATTTACGAAATTTTGGTAACTCCTGAGGGAGTCTGCAAAATATTGATGACTCTCACCACTATTGGTTGTCCCCTCTTTGGTCAGATCCAAAAAGAGATAGAGGACAAGGTCATGGAGTTAGAAGATATTGAAGAAGTAGAGGTAGACCTCTCATTCGACCCACCCTGGAATCCTGAAATGATGACTCTAGAAGCCAAAGTCCAACTCGGCCTCGACTAAACAAAACCCATCTTTCATCGGTGGGTTTTTAGTACATCCTCCTCACACTAGTTTTTCTTCTTTTCTTCTACTGGTGCAGGTGTTGGTGCGGGAGCTTCTGGAGCACTCACAATAATGAGAACATCCGCATCCGTCGGAGCTGTTTCCCCCTCTGGGAGCGAAGCTACTTCTCCACCAAGACTCTGTGCAATCTTTTCCGCACTTTCAGCATTGGCTCCGGTTATATCTACTACTACAGTCTTGGCATAGTCGTTCTTCTTAGCATTTTCCTTGGAAACAACTGCACTGTTGGGAAGAATGCTCTTCAATTGACTCTCGGTAGCATTAGTGACACCTACAGTCTGAGAGCCATTGAAGAGAGCCACTCGCACAATAGCTGGAGCCTCTACGACTGGCTGTGGAGTAGGCTCAGCTGGTGCTGGTGTTTCGGTGGTCGGTTGGTTCACATTGACTGTCGTGACGTCAATAATTTTCTTCTGACTTGGACGGTACAGAATAGCGCGACCAGAGGCAGAGTAGATCAGTACTTTGTCACCATTTTCTGCTTTCTGAAAGAAAACTTGATCAGCCAGTTTTTCTCTATCAGTCACTGTGGCTAAAGTAGGTGTCTCTCCCTCCGGCAAGAGCATGATCTTTCCAATCTCCTGAGAAAGTTCCTCAATTTCCTTGGCATCCGTTGCCTGGGTTGTGTGCTTGTATTGGTAGTAGAAATACCCGGCTACAGCCAGAGCGATAACCAGCAATGTCGCCAAAATAACTACAATAAGCCAACCGCGTTTTTGTGGTTGTTTTGAGGCAACAGCAGCTGGCTCAGAAACCAGTTCAGCTTTAGTAGTACGTGTTGTTCGTGGAGGCATAAATGTATGTTTTTAGTATACCCTAAAGATGCCTTGAGAAAAAGCCCTCTCCTAAGGGAATATCAGTACTGAGCATCTACCTTTTCGTAGATGAATTTGGATATCCCTACAATAGACTCCTTGAGTTTTTCTGGATCTCTACCACGAGTCATAACACACACAAGATAGGGCTGATTAGGAAAATAGACAATACCGCAGTCATGGAGTTGACGCTCTACATCAGCAGTCCCAGCTTCACCAAACTTATGAGAAACCTTCGTGTCAGCTGGCACCCCAGCTACAAGGGCATCCTGATAGTCAGTCATAGCCAAAAGAGCTAGAGCCTTTTCTGAATTTTCTCGTGATAAGTAAGAGCTATTAAACAGGGTTCGAAAAAAGCCGGCGTACTCTTTGACGGTCAGTTTAGCGTCTGGATTGGTAAGAACATCTTCTCCTACCCCCAGTATAGAGAAAAGGCCTCCTATTGATTCCAGTGGGAGACGGCTAGAGAGAAGAAAAAGAGCCTGATTGTCGGAATGAATAATCATACGCCTGATCAGCTCCTCTACTTGGTAAGACTGCCCCGGTACCAATTCTTCTCTTGGCACTATAGTAGGAGTAAAGCCAAAGTCTTTAGGCTTTTCGTACAAGATTTCTGTTTCTAGAATATTTGGATCTTGCTCAGAGGCATGGTAGTAGACCATCATG
Source organism: uncultured Bdellovibrionales bacterium (assembly GCA_964357915.1). Lineage (GTDB taxonomy): Bacteria > Patescibacteriota > Minisyncoccia > Moranbacterales > UBA1568 > UBA1568. The sequence continues at coordinate 781 of CAYHND010000072.1, read as the reverse complement.
ACGGGCACTTTGAGGAGTGAGGCAGGGAAAAACTCTTCTTTTTCGTTTACTCCGAATGTCGGACCATTGTTTAGGTCACGGAAATAGACCGCTGTATCTGTAAGCTTTTGATCTTTCTTGAGAGTTTCAACAAAACTCTCAAGATCATCTTGAAAGTTCTCCTTATGAGCATCGATAGCACCTTCAGCTACTTCGCATTCAAGAAGCGGATTGATGTACGAGTATCCACTATTTTGACGTACCTGGTGACCCATATCCAGCTGTCGCCAAAAGAAAAACCCTTTCTGTAAAAATTGGGTTGCAACTATTCCACTTCCCAAACCAACGAAGAAAATGATAACCCCGACAATGATGAGTTTTTTCTGCATAACGTATCTTTAGAAAACAATCTGTTCAGAGTAACCTATATCTCACCCGTGTTTACTGATTCTGGAGAGATTACGCTCTCCTCTGGTGGAGCGGGTTCGATCGTTGCTGTCGGTTCTGATTCTATCGGCTCTACTGGTGGGAGAGATTCTGGCTCTGTTTTTTCGGAATAGAAAGTCTTGCTTTTATCTACGGCAATAGCTACCCAAGAGAATTGGAGGTCTCGTGAAGCTGGCTTGTTGAGGATAATCATAAAGCCCTTACCGCTCTTGTCTGCGATGATATACTTCACATCTTCCGCAAAGTAAGCGGCTACCAGATCTGCATCAGCCTCCTTGGCATCAGCTTTGGTCTGGCTGTCTATGTTCTCATCATCCAGCAAGGCGTTTCTATCATTGGTCAGACTCGCAGAAAC
>CAYHND010000071.1:1548-2778 GCA_964357915.1 uncultured Bdellovibrionales bacterium | reverse complement strand
TTGGTCTTTCTCATGCTCTTCAAACTCCTCTCAGCTATCGAGAAACTCGAACAACAGCTGACTACTCTCACTCGTAAGGAAACTCTGACTGATTTAGACCCAAAGTAATTTGATCTTGTCTGTGCAACGCCTGAAAAAAAAATTAGCTCACTACACACAATCCCATGGATTGCTGTTTGTTTTGAATGCTTTGCTCTATGGAAGTCTTGGTATCGTATCTTTACTCAGTACTCTATTGGACAGTCGAGCGATTTCTTTACTCCAATCCACCATTGCTCTCATAATTCTACTACCACTTTCTGGTATCAATCTCGCCGCTCTCGTTGAAAGGGCTTTCAAACAACACTTCAGCCTACTTGAGAAACTTTTTGTCGCCACTCTCCTTACTCTCATCATCCCGTCACTTTGCTTGACTCTTCTCTATAGCACACTCGGTTTTATACACCCTACTCTTGGTTTTCTGGTACCGCTCTTTTCTTGGTTTCTGGCATTCACTTTCCATCCATTTTTCTTGGAAAAATCAGAAAGTGATGTTCTCCCTCCATCATTTTTTTATACTCTCGGCCTGGCATTTCTTTTCTACACTGGATTAATAGGGGGTGTTGTTTCTAGTTACTATGCTCTCCCAGATCTTGATCCCTACTACTGGCTTCGTCTCTACCAAGAAGTTTTTTCTAAAAACACGCTCGTACCATTTGATGGCTATCGTTCACTCTTCTCCTCCCTCAGTTATATTGTTCACATGGGTGCCGGAATAGATCTCTATGCCTATTTTAAGTACCTCCTCCCCTTCCTCTCACTTACTCTTATATTACCGCTTAGTCTCATTGCGAAAAACTTTCGGCGTACTTCGGTACAACTTCTTGTTTTTGGACTCCCCCTGGTTACCCCCTCATTTCTTCTTTATACACTGACACCTATCCCTCAAGCTCTCCTTAACATAGGTGTTATTCTTTTTATAATCAGCCTCATTTACGCCTACCAAAGTCAGAAAAATTTCTTTTTCTTGAGTGCGGGCATCTTCGTACTTTTTCTCTCTTTATATCACGAATCTGCGAGTATTTTCTTTCTTTTTTGGCTCATAGTCTACTTACTCTTCCACAGAACCAAAATTAAAGATGCTTACAAAAGAAACCCTTTTTTCGTTAGTACCATCACCATACTTGTCTGTATCCAAGCCTTTCAATTTTTCGCCACTATGTTAGGTTTCCTTAGTCTCTGGATAGGACA
>CAYHND010000071.1:0-1448 GCA_964357915.1 uncultured Bdellovibrionales bacterium | reverse complement strand
GCTGAAATTCTTCCACGTTTTTTTAATATTGCTCTGCTCCCCGAGAGAGCCTGGGGATTTTTTGTAGTATTTCTCTATGCGCTTTGTCTGGTAGGTCTCGTCAAATTTTCAGAAAAGATACCCTGTATAAACACCTGCGCCAAGATTCTCCTCTTAGCTCTCTTGATTAATGCTTCTGCAGCACTCTACATCAATAATCTCAAGCAATACCTTATTACGACACCTCAGCTTAACTCAGCTGAATGGATTAAGAATGCCCTCCCTGAAGAAAGAGTGATCCTCACTCATAATAACGAGAGTCTCCTCCGTACTCACTCCCAATCACGAATCCTCAACTCAACAGATCCAGATTTTTATAATGATATTCGTATTTTTGACTCTCTCATACAGAAGTATCAGGTCACTTCACTTGATATTGATACTGTCTATATGGACTATCAAGGGAAGCTAGTACAGTCAGTACAAGATCTCAAAAACATCGATATGCAAAATGACAATACTCTCATGCTTAAAAGCGTTAGTGATATCAAAAAATTAACTGATACATTTCTCAAAGATGTGGAGATTGTGAGCAACACCTCACCTAAAACAGAATCCCTTGATACTATCTATATCTACTACGCTAAAACTAATCCTCTTAATCCTTATATTCATCGCCCTTATAATACAGAACCGGGCCAGTCTACTGACCAAACTCTGGTGTTTGACAAATATCCTGAACGATTTTTACGCCTCTACAGTGGGCCTAATGATGAAGTTATTATTTGGCAATATACACCTTAGTCTATGAAGCTCCTTATTTTTTCCCCTTATTATCCACCTCACCGTGGAGGCCTCGAAACACACAGTGATGAATTCAATAAGCACTTTTCGAAGCGTGGTGTTGCTATTACCGTTTTTACACCACACCTTCCCCTTGAATCTTCTGCTGAAGAAATAGTGCACGAAAATGTATCTGTTATTCGTTTCCCAGCCATAGAACTGATTCACAACTATCCTATTCCCGCTTTCTGGAAAAAAGATTTCTGGATTCTGTGGGCAAAAATCAAGAAAAGCTCTCCTGAGATTATTATTTCCCGTACCCGCTTCTTCTTTCCTTCTCTTATGGCAGGCTACCTAGCTTGGAAGAAAAATCTTCCTTGGGTTCATATAGAGCACGGGTCAGACTTTGCTCAATTCGAAAGTACCTACAAGAATACCCTCGGCCAATGGTATGACTGTATTTTCGGACGTTTTGTTTTACGACAGGCCAAGACGCTCATTGCTAACTCCAAAGCTTCTCAACAATTCGTCCAAACACTCTCAGGTCGCACTGATTGTCATATTATCTATCGTGGCATAGAAAAAGAGCTCATCCAAAATGCACTCCCCGTCTTAGATGTACGAGAACAATACCCAAATAAGATCCTCATTGGCTATATCGGTAGGTTAATAGAGGGCAAAGGAGT
>CAYHND010000070.1:0-2848 GCA_964357915.1 uncultured Bdellovibrionales bacterium | reverse complement strand
GTACCAAGTTCTTTCTGCTTGAGAGTCAGGACTGCTTCAGCTGAAGCAATAGGCTCAGTCACCAAATGCGTTGCTGCTGTGCCCGCATGATCCAAGCTTCTCTCTATATTTTTCAAATGTGACGAACTCCCACTGACGACAAGGGCATTCATCTCTAGACGTACTCCTCGCATCCCCAGGGGATCTTTGATGTTCTTGATGTCATCTAGTCGATAATCCTTCGGTACTACATGAATAATCTCCCGGTTGAGTGGCATAGTCAGTCGGGCTTCTACTTCCTGCAATACCCGCATGGTGTCATCTTCAGTCACTTCGCCATCAGCGCGACCCACAGCTACTACTCCAAGAGCTTCTTGGCACAATAGCTCTGCTCCGCTGACGCTCACTGCTGCTCGTTCAGCTGCATGCCCCGCCATCCGTTCAGCCTGCTCAAGAGCGATATTGACGGACTTAGCCACTGCCTCTATGTCAACGACTGCTCCTCGACGCATACCAAAAGACGGCGTCTTACCGACACCGATGATTCGCAGTATTTCATCTTCACCAAGACTCTGAGCAATAACAGCTCGTATCTGGGAAGACCCTATATCAAGACCCACATAATAAGTACCTTTGGCCATAATACTTCCAATCAGAAAATTTGGCTGCTCTCGAAATTAAGAGCACCTCCCCTAGGGCACATTATACCCCGTTTTTGACAGCAGGCAAAGAAAACTCTCTGCAATATCTATACACGAGCTAATAGATGAGGAAGAAAAATAAGCACACCAATAAGGAATGCTATAAAACAAACCAAAAGGACTGCTCCAGCCATGACATCCTTTACCACGCGAGCATACGGATGCACCCGGGGCTTCAACATATCAATAACCCGCTCAAGTGCCGTATTAGCAAGCTCCATTCCAAGAACCACAGCACACATGATAAGGAGAATACTATTCTCCAAGAGAGAGAGCCCGAGTGTCAAAGACAGCATCAGTGCTCCTAACGCCATACCAACCTCAATTCTAAAATTACGCTCATGCACGAAAGCGTAGCGAATCCCATGAAGAGCAAAACGAAAACTTTTGTTGAATTGACTCATAATTATTTTGAAAAATCTTCTTTATCAAGCGCTAGAGCTACTTCGTCCTGAAGAGCAAACATCTCTTCACTATGATCATACCCTAATAAATGAAGGATACCATGAGAAAAGATAAATGCCATTTCGTGCTCTATACTCACACCATCTTCTTCTGCCGCTTTTGTAATATATTCCGGATTGTAAATCAAATCTCCCAGCATGATTTCTTCCTCCAAAGGAAGTTCGCCACTCTCAAGGATACTCACTTCCTCACCAAAAGAAAGAATGTCAGTCACCGAGTCTTTCCCTCGGTACTCTCTATTGAGTTCCTGAATACGCGCTTCAGATACGGCTGCTACCCCCAGATGAATGTTTTTCGATGATCCCTGAAACAAAGCTATCTTAGCAATAGTTTTCTCAAAGATCTTTTCGAGAAGAGTGTCGCTAAATGGCGTCTTCACTTCCGGTTCATGGACGAGAAACAATTTCATGGCCTTAGGCACTGAGTTTGGTAAGAAGCACCTCACGTACCCGATCACCACTCACACTGCCGGCTGCTTTCTTCATCACCATCCCAGTCGCTTTGCCAAGGTCAGCTTTACTCGTAATACTATTCTCAGCCAATACCCCGTCTATCATTTGCTCCAAGGCTTCATCAGTCATCTCTGCTGGTAGATAGGCAGCCAGAATTGCGAGCTCAGTTTCTTCCTGAGCCACTAGATCCTGCCGTCCTCCTGCTTGGTACTGGGTGATGCTGTCCTTACGTTGTTTCACCAGCTTCTTGATCACCGTCTCAATATCAGCTGGAGCCAACTCCTCAACGGGTGTACGAGCATCAATAGCATGATTCTTGAGAGCGCTCTGAAGCAAACGCAAAGTATCACGTTTCTCAGTGTTGCCACTTTTCATAGCCTCTTTAAGTTCTGTCATGATTTCTTCGTATGTCATATGTGTTGTTACATCAATTACTTCTACCTGCTTCTCTATATAGAGTAGCAAACTGGGAGCCTTTTCGAAAGGCAAAAAAGAAAACCCCGAGCATAACACCCGGGGTTCTTTCTTTTAACGATTCATCTTTTTCTTGATTTCACGTAGGGTTTCTTCGTCAAATTTACCGAGTTTCTTCATACGATTGATTTCCTTACGGATATCTACCTTATAGAGAGCTTCGTTGCGACGCTTGTCTTTGCTTTTGATAGGTTGGTGGAAGCGTTTTTTACGTACTTGACGGAGTACTCCTGACTGCTGAACGCGTCGCGTAAAACGACGTATGAGGCTTTCAGGCGTTTCTTTCTCTTTCTTTTTCACTTGTATCATAGGGGATTCCTCCTTCTAGAATTTTTGGGTGAACCCAATATAACACACTTTCCCCGCCACTGCAACCGTCCGGGTTCTATGTACTATTTCGAGCCACCTCCCCTCAACTTGTCATCAGAATTGACTGTTCTATCACAAAACTCTTCTAGAGGGATCTCTATTACCCAATAAGAGCCTGGTTGGCCTTGAGGAGTTTCTTGACTGAGTCTACCAGCATAACTTGTGTCACTGTCTCTTGGGTGCCAGAGACCATGTCTTTGATAATAGCCGTCTCATCAAGAGCTTCTTTCTGACCAATGATAATAGTAATCTCTACCCCCAGGCGGTTAGCTACCCGCAGCTGGCTTTTGAGACTACCGCGACCAAAACTCTCTCCCAAAAGCACGCCGTTTTTCTCCAGTTCTGAAAAGAGTTTCAAGCTTTTCTTCTTAGCCATTTCACCGAGTTGCGCCAGAAACACTTTTGGTT
>CAYHND010000069.1:0-2938 GCA_964357915.1 uncultured Bdellovibrionales bacterium | reverse complement strand
ATCCTCAAAGTAGCCCGTACTATAGCGGATCTTGAAGGAAGTGATACAATAGAGGCTCTTCACCTTGGTGAAGCATTGCAGTACCGTTTTAACGACTAGGAGGGCAATTGAAGAAGCCTATGTACTATAAGAGTGTTTTTGCTATTCTTGCTCTACTATTTCTGGCCGCTATTTTCTGGTGGCCTAGAGGTAGTGAGCTAAATTTTTCCCATAAGACAGGTATCATCTTGATAGAGGGGGATGTTGAATATCCTCAGCTTGTTTCTAATGCTCCTACCGTAGGTGAGTTCTTGAGTGAGCAAAAGGTGACCCTCAGTGCTGGTGATAGTATACTGCCGCCTACGGAGACACCCCTTACGGCTGGTATGCAGATTCAGCTAGTGAGAGAAAGAACCTTTACCGTGGAAATAGATGGCCATACCGAAGAACATACAACCAAAGCAACCAGTGTTGGAGAGGCTTTAGACGAACTTCCCCTCACCTTAAACGAAGCTGATATCATAACACCATCCAAAGAGACAGCTCTCGCAGCGGACGTGACTATAGTCATTGTTCGAGTCACTATTTCCGAAGAAGTTGAAGAAACGTCTATTGCTTTCAAGACTGAAGAGAAAGAAGATGACGAGCTTTCTTGGCGCAAAAAGGTCGTAGAACAGAAAGGTGAGAAGGGCGTCTTAGCAACCAAGCTTCGTATAGCGCGTCATGATGGTAAAGAAGTGAGTCGCACTATTCTCTCTAAAGAAGTTACCAAGGAGCCGGTGACTGAGATTATCAAACAAGGTACTTTGGTCAAGACGGGTAAAAGTCATAGCGGTGGAGCCTCCTGGTATGCTCATACCGGCACTTTGTCCGCCGCTAATCCCTGGCTGCCTTTTGGTTCGTATGTCAGAGTTACCAATACAGCTAATGGGAAAAGTGTTATCGTAAAGATAAATGATCGAGGTCCGTTTGGAGGCGGACGTATCATCGACCTTGATAAGGTAGCCTTTCAGGAGATTGCTTCTTTGGGACAGGGAGTGGTGAATGTAAAGATGGAAGAAATTACTAACTAAATCTTATGGTAGAAGCCAAAAAATCCCTAGGACAAAACTTTTTAGAAGATACGAGCTACATTGAGCGTATTCTTGATGCTGCCCTTTTGGGAGCGGGAGAGGTGGCTCTTGAGATTGGACCAGGCCTCGGAGCGCTCACTTTTCTTCTAACAGAGCGGGCAGGGCAGGTGATTGCGGTGGAGACCGATCCGCGCTTTACAGAGATACTTTTAGGTGAAAACAAAAAAAATCTTACTCTTATAGAGGGAAATATTCTGGATCTTGATCTCGATACTCTTTTGGCGAGTAAGAATATACAAACGAAAACATACTCAGTGATAGCGAATATCCCATACTATATAACCGCTCCCATTATTCGTAGACTTTTGGCTCTTCATATCCAGCCACGTCAGATTATTTTGATGGTGCAGGATGAAGTTGCAGAAAGATTGACTGCCAAGCCAGGCAGTATGAGTCTCTTGAGCGTGATGGCTCAGTACAGTGCTACCGTAGAAAAACTCTTTTTTGTACCACGAACTGCTTTTTCTCCAGTGCCAAAAGTAGACAGTGCCGTTATCAAAATTACACCGAGATCCCTTGTAGATGCTAAAGAAGAAAAACGCTTCTTTCGTATTGTGAAAGCTGGTTTTCAGGCCAAGCGCAAAACACTGGTCAATAACCTGGCGAACCTCACTGGTAAATCAAAAGAAGAGCTCGAGCAGATACTGACACAGTTACAGCTACGGACTGATATACGAGCCCAGGCTCTTTCTATAGCTGAGTGGCAACAACTGGTAGACGTCCTCTCAGGAGAAGAAACCAAAGTAGAAGCCGAGAGTAGCGAGTAACCCATAGCTAAACACAAGCGCAAAGAGAAGGCGAGAAAAGTAGTGATAGCAGAAAAAACTTTTAGGGTCAGGAGTGCCGTTTTGAATACCCCAAAAACCAAGACTGCCACAGAAGAGAGCGAGGAAAAACAAGGAAGGGGCATTGAGAATAAAGGGGCTGGTCACAAAAATAAGAAAGAGAGCGCTTCCGAGAAACCGTTTGCCCCACACTTCACCCAAGAGAACGGGAATAGTGTAGACTTGGTCAGCTTTATCTGAAGGCATGTCCTTAAAATCCTTGAGAGCCAGAGCCAAGGTGAGGGAGGTGATAAAGTAGAGGAGGAGGTTACGGGGTAGGAGCGCAAGAGAATGTTCGGTACTGACTGCTAGGTAGCCTGAAACAAGAATGAGGATACTCGCAAAGGCGGCGAGAAGAGTAGCTATGATAGGAAAGCGTTTAAGGCGAAAGGGGCGCGCGGAATAGACCCAGGCACATACTTGGTAGACGAATATGAGGAGTAGGGCCTGACTACTGACGAGAGCGGCGAGGAGGAGAGAAGTAAGAAAAAAGATAATCCCATAGTCTCGGTAGCTCCCTTGATCAACTGTTTGGGTAATAAGAGGCCTGTTGGAGTTTGTCTGTGCATCAATAGCGGTATCGTAGAAATCATTGGTTATGACTGAAGCGAGCCAAGCAAACACAGCGCTACAAGTCAGGAGGCCAAAGGCAAGGTAAGAAAAGTGACTTGTTGGTAAGGAGAGATCTTCAAAGTGGAAGGCGAGGAGGGCGCCCACAAAAATGAGACCACCATGGTAGAACACCTGAGGGAAGCGGGCATTATGATAGAGAGCGATAAAGTGAGCTTTGCGGTGGTGCCAGAAGAGGAGAGTGACACTGAGAAGAGTGAGTACTGCATACCAGAGACTCATTTTGATACCGAGAATACTTCTAATATCTAAAAGCTCTTGAGAAAGGATTGTTTCTGGTGCCAGAAACAGTCTGGCAACGGAGATCTCTGTCACTTCGAGAATACCAGAAGTAAAACTCTCAAGCGCGAGCGTAATCCATGAAGGAAAGGT
>CAYHND010000068.1:0-3092 GCA_964357915.1 uncultured Bdellovibrionales bacterium | reverse complement strand
GTGGGTGTAGTAGGGCTCGAACCTACGACCGTTAGCTTAAGAGGCTACTGCTCTACCAACTGAGCTATACACCCAAACAAAAAACACTGGTCAAAGTGGTAACGGCACTATACCAAAATACTTTCCTTCGGTCAATCTATCGCTAAAAGTCTTTATTTACAATCTAGGGGTAGGGAGTATACTAGATGTAGGAGGGTTTTAACTAATTTTTTATACGTCATTCTATGATGAATAAGAACTGTTGTGGGGTATCAATGCATGTGCCTCGTATACTTTTGTCACTCGTGTATGTCGTCGGTGGAGCAGGGTTTCTGATGAACTTTGCTGGTACCACTAAATTTGTCGCTATGGGTCTGACTCCATGGGGATTGGCTGGTATCGCAACGCTTGCGACTATCGTAGCTATCATCCTCAAGCTTGGCGGAGGGCTAATGCTCATGTTCAACTATCGAACAAGCTGTGCAGCTTGGATGCTCATCGTTTTTACTCTGTTAGCTACTCTTATGTTCCACATGGGCTGGGGTGGAGAGCAGGGTCAGATGCAAATGACCAATTTCTTCAAGAACCTGGGTCTTATCGGTGGACTTCTTCTCTTTGCTGATTGCTTTTGCAAGCAGTGCAAGATGAACCGCACTGAAGCTTAGACACTTTGTCACTACCAAGAAAAACTCCCCTCGTAATAAGGGGAGTTTTTTGATGTTTCTTAAAAGTAGTACTCTTGCTAGCGAATTTCGTAAGTGAGAGTCACTTGGAGCTTACCTGTATTCACACCAGGCTCAATGACGGGCGCTGGCATAGCCTTGGCTGACATAGCCATATCACCACCAAAACCTTCTCGCATTGGCTCTACTGGGTTCATACTATCCTCATAGAAGGTCACCATTTTGCCAAGGCGGAAATTCCCTGCTTCAGCGGCTTCGATAGCTTTGGTGCGGGCATCTTTGAATGCAGCTTTTCGAGCATCTCTACGAGCACTACTATCATCATCAGTAACAAAGCTAACACCAGAAACACTGTTGGCTCCAGCGGATACAATTCCTGAAAGTAAACCTCCTACTTTGTCGGTCTGACGCACCTTTACTTCAAGAGACTGAGTGATGCTGTAGCCGTTGATGGTAGGTGGTGGGCAAGCTGTACTGCCACTCGTGCAGTTGGGGTAGTTGTAGCGTGGGTTCATAGAGTAGTTCGTGGTTTTGAGATCACTCTTCTCTATACCCTGCTCTCCAAGAAAGGCATTGATACGATTCATCTTCTCTGTGTTTTCTCCCTGTAATGTAGTCACTTCACCTGAGCCTTCCGTAACCACGGTAGCGGTAAAAAAGGCAATGTCGTTGGGAGTCTCAATATCAGCCTCTCCCTGAACGCTAAAGGTGCGGTTGGGGTACGTCTGATCCAAAGAACGCCCATATTGATAGACAAAAGCTAAGGCCGCGATGGCAAGCATCAGGAGTGCTGCTGCTTTTACTTGCTTAGTAGTTACTTCTGGCATAAAGATATATATTAGCTATTAATACCCCTAGTATACCCCCCTTTGAAGAGAAAAACCATTGACGGAGGCCTCTCCCTAGGCTAGAGTACCTTAGTAGCCTTGATGACTGCCTTCTTAGCTTAATGGATAAAGCAACGGTCTTCGGAACCGTTGATGGGGGTTCGATTCCCTCAGAGGGCACAAGTAAAAAAACACCCCGAGCTTGTCGAAGGGTGTTTTTTTGGTGCTATACTACAAATACTCGTTCTTTGGTTGCGAGAGAAAGGGGCTTAGTATGCCGCCATTAGCTCACCAGGAATTCCTCAGTATTCAAGAGGCTGTCCAAAACATTCTCTCCCGTAACCGAAAAAAACTCCTCCAAGAATTTCCCCTTGAAAGACGTTTTTTTGATCCAGTGGGTTACTCCTGGGCATGGTTTGAGAGTATGGTACAAATTCGCGAAGAAATATACGCTTATCTCTTCACGCGCTATACTCAGATCTAGAATATGTTACCACCCTGCCCTCGGCTCAAATGAGCTGAGGGAATTATTTTTTGTATTCAGTGATAAATTCACTGGGGACTGTCCACCACTGTGGGCGAGTTCGAGTGTCACCATCCTTCCAATAGCCTGGTAATACCTCATCATGCCAAGGCCCGATATAGATAGCGAAGTGAAGATGGGCTTCCCAGAAGCCATTCTCATGTGTGTTGCCTTCCCCTATAAACCCCAAGGGGTCACCAAGCTCTACTTTGTCCCCGATACGCTTGAAGCTGTCTCCAAGATGTCCGTAGAGAGAGTAAAAAGTTTGTCTACGTCCAGGGTGACGATGACGGATAATAACTATATAGCCCCAGTTTCCCTTGTGTTCATCGCCCGCGTGAAGGGCAGAATAGACGACTGTCCCGCGCCCAATAGCCCGCACATCCGTACCAACCGGGGCAATAATATCTTCTCCAAGATGAATACCCCACAAGGTGCCCTCATAGACTGAGCGTTTCCCAAAGGGGAGCCCATTGACCTCATACTGCTCAACGGGAAATTGTACTGTCGGTGTATTCCGGTAGGCCATAGGAAAATATCTATCTTAGTTACTACTACTCCTACTATACGTAAGCCAACTACCTATCAAGAGAAATATCACAAACCAGAGGAGCGACCACTCTGCGATAGAAAAGGTCAGAAAAGTCCAGTCAATAATGCCACAGTTTCCCCTTCCGCCCAGAGCATAGAGGGTGGAATCTAAGAATGATCCGAATGACACGGCACAGCCGGTACTCTCCATTGTTTGTGGCTGATGCTGAAGAAACACCTGCCGCAAGGCTACGGCTCCGCCGATAAGAGCCCAGAGTATCACTCCTAGACCTGTCCACCTGGCTGTCATATGACTTCGTGTTGCCGGAAGCAGTGCCAAGAATCCAGTCAGCCCAATCAGAAGGTAGAAGAACCTCTGTATAATACACAGTGGGCATGGCACCAAGTCTACGAAATATTCCAACACAAAAGCAAAACCCAAAAGTCCCACTGTTGATACTACCAGGAAAAGAAGGGTATTCTCGAGCGTTAAGTATTTTTGATACAAACCTTTTAGCATAATCTTCAATTTTACTTCAATTCAAAACT
>CAYHND010000067.1:0-3125 GCA_964357915.1 uncultured Bdellovibrionales bacterium | reverse complement strand
CTTATTACCAATCCTTGGATTTCTCTGTGGAGTAGTATCCTTATTGGTTTGTCACCAACCCTTATTGGCATTACTCAGATAGTCAATCCCGATGCCTTACTCTGGTCTTTGGCGAGCGCGAGTTTGTTTTCATTTTTCTGGTGGCTCAAGTCCGAGTCTCGCTTAGCAGTTTTTTGTACGGGTCTTTTTCTTGGCCTCGCTCTGCTCTCTAAATACGTGGCTTTTATTCTCATACTTTTTTATCTTGGAGTGGTGATTCTTCGTTTCCTGATTCTTGGTGATGATGAATTGCCGACACCCAGAGAGACGCTTCTTCGTGACCTCAAGATGCTGGCGCTTTCTACAGCACTGGCCCTAGTTATTCTGGTAGCTTTTCTACCAGCTCTCATACTTGATACAGACAGGGTAGGGGATTTCTTGGCTACCGTGGAAGGTAAAGGTTTTCTTTTTGGACTAGGCACGCTACCTTTTTTGGCTTTTCTTTTGGACACTTGTTTTTGGAAGAGCAAAGGTCTACTAGTTCTACGGAGATTTTGTCAGCGTTTCCAGGATTTCTTTTCTTTGTTACCGGTAGTGCTGTTTGGACTTTTTGTCCTGGTGATTCTCGCACGATTGGCCTTCCCAGAATGGGACGTACTCACGGTAGTGCGCTTTGACCAAAAAGAGCTGACCAATGCTTTGGATATCTTGGGTCGTCCTCTTACTTGGTATGAAGCAGTCCTTCTCAATATGACTCCCGTCGTCTATGCCCTCACTCCAGTCGCCCTAGTCGGCCTTTTGGGACTAGCCCTTCAAATGCACAAGAAGAAGCTCAGTAGCTATTACTTCTTTGCGATTACTATCAGTATCTTTGTCATCTTGTATGAAGCTATCCTTCTGTATACCAATGTGTTGGCAACTATTCGGTACAGTGTCATTCTATATCCTCTCTTAGGTTTTCTCTCCGCTTTGGGTTTTTGGCACCTGAGCAGAAGATTGCCGTTTCAGAAGAAGGAACTCATAGTGACTGGTGTTCTCTTTATCGGCATGTGTATCAGTATCGTAGGTATCAAGCCCTTTTATTTCAACTACACTAACTTTCTCCTACCCAAAACCCACATTGTGACTGACGCTTGGGGCTATGGTGGCTATGAAGCAGCGGCGTATCTCAACAGCTTGCCAGAGGCCAAGGATATCACCATCTGGGCAGATTACTACGGAGTGTGTGAGTTCTTTGTGGGAAGGTGTCTCACAGCCTATAATTTCGACCAGGAGGCGGTAAAACCAGACTACTATGTACTGACCAGGAGGGGACGGATTCGCTACTGGTCACGCTACGAGACCTGGGAGCGTAACTCAGGGCTGGTAGCCTACAAATACTACGACAAATCCGATCCAGCCTGGCAACTCATTATGGCCAGTAACCCTCAAAACTATATCAAAGTCTTCAAGGTAGAGAAATAATTTTTCACTTGACTAAAGGCCAAAAAAACCGTAGAGTACTATGAAATCACTTGTAGGAGGGATGTACCATGAATATGGATATCGATCCCCTCGAACACGCAGAGTATTTCGTAGTAAGGGAAAGAGAAGAGGATAGCCAAAATGAAGCTGGAATTTGAAAATACTCCTAAAGAAGGACATCTTGCCTCTCGCTTCGAACGCTTGAAAAAGAAGTTTGGAGATACCGAGGATAGGACGACTCTGCATCGCCTGATGAATCTCGGTGAAGAAGCCGTAACCCTCATGGAACGGCAGGGACCTGAGAAGGTAGTTCTCCAAGCGGGAACTCCGGGTAAGGGGAGGAAAGTGGTGGTTATACCACTTGCCAGAATCCTGAATCAAGGATGAAGATTGATGAAAAAAGACCGGACCTGGCAATTGCTGGGTTCGGACTTTTCTTTTTTAGGCCTAATTTTGCTATACTAAAGCCAATGGAAAGTGATTCAGTGCATTTAGGTACACTTTCCTATTATACACCTAAATAGACTATTTGTCAAGTATGCGAGTTCTCTTTCTTAACTATGAATACCCGCCACTTGGCGGTGGGGCAGCTAATGCTACGGAATACCTCCTCAAAGAGTATGCCAAAGACTCGAGCCTTCAGGTAGACCTAGTGACCTCATCACCAACCACCGAACGACAGGAGATGTGGCTGGGGGACAGTATTTGTGTCCACGCTCTTCCCATTGGTAAGAACGGTAGTAACTTGCACCACCAATCTCAGAAAGATCTTCTCGTCTATAGTTGGCATGCCTACTGGTACGCTAAGAAACTGCTAGAGACCAATCAATACGATGTCATTCATGCCTTCTTCGGTGTACCCTGCGGAGTCCTGGCTATGCGTCTCGGTAAGAAATTTGGAGTACCGTATATTGTGTCGCTCCGCGGTGCTGATGTGCCGGGTTATAGTGAGCGTTTTTCTTTTTTGTATACTATTTTAACGCCACTTATCCAGCGCGTTTGGAGACAGGCTTTCCAGGTCATTGCGAATAGTCAGGGTCTCAAAGAACTAGCTCTCCGATCTCTACCAAAGCAAGAGATAGGGATTATCCCCAATGGAGTTGATACGACCCGTTTTTCTCCCAATCAAGAAGTGGTAGCCGAGGATGAATGGATTATCACGGCTGGTGCCACTCGTCTCACAGCGAGGAAGGGGCTACACCTTATTATCGAAGCTCTACCAGCATTGCTCGGTACCAATCCAGAGGTAGTTTTTGAAATTATGGGAGATGGTGCATCAGAGGAACGTTTGCGACAGAGAGCAGCAGAGTTGGGAATTTCTCAGCAGGTACGGTTCTTAGGAAGAGTTCCTTCTACAGAAACAAACGCATATTATCAGAGAGCCAAGGTGTTTGTCTTACCATCAGCTAACGAAGGTATGAGTAATGCTCTCCTCGAAGCCCTTGCCAGCGGTCTTCCAGCGGTAGTGACGGATACAGGGGGATCAAGCGAGTTGGTAACCGAGAGAGTGAATGGCTTTATCATTGCCCGTGAAACAGAAGCTATTGCAAAAGCTTTGGAATATCTCTTGACCCATGAAGAGGAACGAAAATTGATGGGACATGCCAGCCGCACCCGGGCAGAGGCTCAGAGTTGGCAAGCTGTGGCAGAAGCTTACAAAAAAGTCTACGAAGAGGCCATCG
>CAYHND010000066.1:0-3183 GCA_964357915.1 uncultured Bdellovibrionales bacterium | reverse complement strand
GACATTGAGTTGCGCTTCCGATCCGAGTGATGATGTGCCGCTCCAGTAAGTCACGTGCCCATTGGTACCACTCCCAGAGAGTCCGGCTGAATAACTCGTACATTCCCACAAGCTTGTCCCGTCGTTCCAGCCCAATGCCTGACCATTACTACAACCTTGAATAAGAGCGAGCTCATTGGAACCTGATCCTTGAAACTCAAGACCCGAATTGGATGAAGTAGAACCAGTCCCATCGACTGAATCAAGAAGGTCAATTGCGATAGTCGGTGTGCCTCCTTCGGCGCTTGATGTCCCAGAAATACCATTACCAGCTGTGATGGTAGCCACATAATTACCTACGGTATCGGTAGTGAGGGTAATAAGGTTAGTAAAATCTTGAGAGGAATCGAACACAATGCTTCCCGTCATAGTACCCCCTGCAAGAGGGAGAAAATCTCCACTCGATCCACTACTGATACTTGAGAAAGAACTTCCATCATTAGAAAACTGCCAAGCGCTAATGCTTGCATTATAGCGAAGCGTCGGAGCATCGCCTGAATCAGAAACACTAAGGTCAAAATTATTACTTCCTAAACTCGTATCCAGTCCTATCGTAAAAACTTTCTCTGTTGTTCCCGTATCTGTATCTTGTTCATGAATATCATCCAGAATACTATCGTTCTCAGAAAGTAGGTTATTGAGATTGATGGTGTTTCCATTTGATGTCGTAAGAGTGCTCACACTAAGTTTACCGCCACTCCCAAGAACAGGAATGTCTCCTTCTGCAGTACCGACACCATGTCCCTGTAGGTACTGAGAATTGTATGCGCGTGGCACAGATCCCAACTTCTTACGGGGAATCATTTCGGAGTCGGTATCCATACGAATACCAATATAATACTCACCCGACTCAAAGTTAATCGAAGCCGGAAGAGGAGTGATAGAACCCAACGAAACTCGGAAAATACCATTCTTCACATTCACTGTATGCGTTTCTTGCCACAAAGGGGTGTCGCTATCCGATGGATACGGATCAGAGTTGGTACGGTCGACTGTATACAAAGCAAAACGAACTTGGTGTTCTCCTCGAGAAATGAGACGATTGGTATTGTCAAACAATGAAGCAGCGAGTGGAATCTGTCGAATCGAGTCAACATTTGACTGCGCAAAAGCAGGCTTCTGGTAAGAACCCCATCCGAGTATCACCACCAAGCCTAAGGCTATGAAGAGTGATGTGTATGCTGTTTTTCGGTTTTTATTTTTTACATAAAATAGCATGAAAATGGAATCATTATTCCTGGTTCATTATACCACAGTATTTCCTTTGTAAATAGTATTTTTTGGCACTTTTGAGCAACTTAGTTATCCACTAAAAACAGACTTTTAGACCCCCCTAAAAAAATCAAAAATCCTACCAAAAATGCCTCAGTAGGATTTCCTATTTTGTACTAATTTCTAAATATTCTAGTGTGCCATTTTGAGAACATCAATGACCTTGCCATTGATCACAAAATTGTCTTCTTGTGTGAGAAAAATCGGCTTATGTTTACTATCAGTCGACTCCGGAAGAAGGACAATATTCTTACCATCGATGGTTCGGTAAGTCTTCACTGTCGCCATACCATCAATAGCCACCAGTACCTTATCTCCATTGTCGTAATGATTCCAACTAGTATCTACCAAAATAAAATCTCCATTTTGAATCGTCTTACCATTTACCTTAGCTTTGTTCATCGATGTGCCTGATATTTGAATCGCAAAGACTCGGCTCTTGGCCTGGCTACTTACAATGCGTTTAGAAACTTTGAGATAACCCTCGATGTACTGATCGGCAAACATCGTAGCAGCACCAGCTGACGCCATACCAAATACCGGTACATCAATGAAGCTCTCACTCGTCACGCCCTTAAGGGTAATTCCTCGGTCTTCTGACGTGCGCTCAATGTAGCCCTTAGCCTCGAGTTCGTTTAAGTACAAGAAAAAACTGCGTAAGCTTTTGAGTTTCAGACCCAGCTTACCAGACTCCGCTTGAATTTCTCTTACCGTTGGCATAGTGCCATGCTCACCAAAAAAATCTTTGATGGCTTGCAACACAATCTTTTGTTTAGGTGTCAGTATTTGCATAAAATTTACTTGTCCCGTTACACAGAATCGTTTTGATTTTGTGTAACTTGGATTGTTTACTTAACTTTCACTTATAAGTATACAACCTCTGTGTCAGGTGTCAAATACCCCTTAGATAAAGCCTAAATGTCTAGACAAATTTCTACTTCCCTGCTATGCTAGTGGCACGCAAAAGGGAGATTGCTATGAATAAAGTTCTTACCAAAAACGATGAAGGGTTACCTGTCTCTCTCGATCAACTGCCACCGATTGCCAAAAATCTGCACTGGATTGCTCGACGCAAGAAGAGTGTGGTAGAAGTTGTCTAGGCAGGACTGATCACTCGAGAAGCAGTCTGTGTGCGTTATGGTATCTCTCTGGAAGAATTCCTCCATTGGGAAGACCGCTTCACAAGACATGGACGCGAAGGTGTTATGGTCACCAAAACAAAACATTTTCGCGAGGTAGAGTCTGTATAAACACCTCACTAGACTGAAGACCCAGGGACCAAATGGTTCCTGGGCTTTCTCTTTGAATCTTACTATTTCCCTTATCAGAGAAAATCGTTCTATACTATCTCTATAAGAAGTCTAAATATTTCTCTATGGACAAAACTCGCCTCGAAAATCTCTCTGATGGGGTCTTCGCTATCGTACTCACCCTACTTGTTATTGAAATCAAAGTGCCAGAATTTCATCAAGTTGCCGTGAGCAACTGGGATTTGTGGTGGGCGTTATGGGATATCACTCCCCTCTTCGTCAGTTATTACCTGAGCTTTATTGTGCTCACGATGTTTTGGTTAGCGCACCATGGACTGTACTCACTGATTGCTAGAAATGTTGATCGCATCATGATTTTGATGAACTTTTTTTATCTCTGTATGATTGCCTTCATTCCTTTTTCTTCACACCTCATCGGTACTTACCCCAATCACGAACTGGCTTTCATCATCTACGGATTGAATGTCCTGGCTATCGGTGGCGCTAACCTCGCCCTCTTCAAATACGCCATCTACTCACGAGAGATAGAGACCTCACATGTCACACCAAGAGTCTTTAAACAAGCCGTTTTTCGTCTCACCCTTACCCCATTTTGCACACT
>CAYHND010000065.1:0-3359 GCA_964357915.1 uncultured Bdellovibrionales bacterium | reverse complement strand
CCTCAAGCTATTTCGGAGAGAACCAGCTATTGCCAAGCTCGATTGGAATTTCTCCTCTACACACAAGTCATCCCCTAGAGTTGTACGACTAGTGGGTTCGGGCCTCCACTTGGTTTTACCCAAGCTTCACCCTGCTCATATGTAGCTCGCCTGGCTTCGGGTCTAGTCCATACGACTTTTATTTCGCGCTATTCACGCTCGCTTTCACTGTTGTTTCCGGAACTTTCATCCCTTAAACAGCCGTATAGAACTAACTCGTTGGATCGTGCTGCAAAAAGCACGCGGTCACCGGAACAAGTTCCGGCTCCCACTCTTCGTTAGTATAGTGTTTCAGTTCTATTTCACTCCCCTTATCGGGGTTCTTTTCACCTTTCCCTCACGGTACTAGTTCGCTATCGATCTGAAGCAATATTTAGCCTTGGAAGTTAGTGCTCCCAGATTCAAACGGGGTTTCTCCGGCCCCGCCCTACTTGGGTACTTCTACACCGCGCGCAACTCTTTTCGCATACAGGACTATTACCCCCTATGGTCAGTCTTTCCAGACTGTTCTGCTAAGAATTGTTTTGCGGCCCCGGTCAACCGAGTCTAGAAGCCCCGCAACACCACTCATGCAAGCATGGTGGTTTAGGCTGTTCCGCTTTCGCTCGCCACTACTGACGGAATCTCTATTGATTTCTCTTCCTCCTGGTACTAAGATGTTTCAATTCCCAGGGTGCGCCGCCGTACCCTATGTATTCAGATACGGATTACCAGTAAAAACTGGTAGGGTTGCCCCATTCGGAAATTCCCGGATCAAAGCTTGGTTGACAGCTCCCCGAGACTTATCGCAGTCTCCTACGTCCTTCATCGCTTGCTTCAGTCAAGGCATCCACACTATACGTTAAGTAACCTTTTCTTCATTTTCTTGTCCGCAAATGCTTTACGTTTTACGGCACAGCACTCACGGACAATCGGTTAACAGTGAACAATACTCGAAAAACATATCATTCACTATTATGTTCAATTGCATTTTTTCTTGACCTATTTCTTGACTATTTAGAAAACCCCATGCTCGTTTTCCGCTTCCAGACGAGTCACAAAATCTCTAAAAAGACATAGATTGTTAAAGGAGGTTATGCGGAAATGTGAGAGGTAGAAAGTTCGCATTTTTACCTCTCGCATTTCGGCACAAGTTGACACGTTTTTCCCCTCGATTTTCTTTGGGGAAAACAAAAAAAGTACGTGACGCACTTTTTTATTCGTACTCTCTATAATAGGGAAAGACTGTAAACTTGTCAAGCATTTAAGCGCCTTCTCGGCCTTTTCCCTTTATCCACCGTTCACTCGCCAAAAAACCCCTTAAGTAAGGGGTTTTTTGACTCTTCTAGGCTCTCGCTTCTAAGGAGCTACTTCTTTCCAGTTATAGTCACAGCTTTTGGTGCCATTGCAGTTCTGAGTCTGACCACAAGCATCCACAACTGTGAACGAGTCGCTGATACACTGGGTACTGTAGCGTGGGTCTCGAGAGCAGGCACTCGCATCAGTACAGGTGACGGTGATGTTCTTGTTTTGGGTTGAACCCGAATACGTAGCTGAGATACTTTCTCCTCCCGTTTGATTAGCATTAACTGTCTTGGGGTCTGAACCAGAAAGGGTCACTACATTAGAACCGCCATTTTCATTCCACGTAGCGGTGCTCGTGACGTTACCCGTCGGATCAGTACAAGTGGTGGCATCATTGTAACAGGCTACAAGGTTTTTGGTGGAACCCTGAACCATGGTGAAGCTACTTGGAGGTTCGATAGATGAATCGCAGGCGTTTTCACACAACTTGAGTGTTGGCTGTAGAGTGACTGATATAGCATCGCTGGCTGATACGCCTTGCGAGTTGGTGCAAGTAAGGGTATAGAGAGAAGCTGCTGATGCTCCGAGATTATCACTCGATACTGTCGTAGCCTTGTTTCCACTCCAGTTGTTCCCTGTTCCGGTACAAGAGGTGGCATTAGGAATAGGACCCCAAGTGATATTGAGATTGGCATTTCTATTAACCGTAAGAGGACCGTCACTACCGTTAATCTTGAGATCAACTATGGGAGCGGGTTCAAGATACGGAGCGTTGCAGGTCGCAGCGGCACCACCACCACTGCCCGAGCAGGTCCAGGTGTACGGGCCAGGAGCAACAATTGGCGTAACCGCTGATGGAGTACCTCCCGTACAAAGACCCACGGCTGGTGGATTGGTGGTAGGGAAACCTTGAGCCGCTCCACAAATGCCCGGAAAGACACCTTGAATGTTCATAGTCAGAGGAGTGCTCCATCCTGAGCTTGCCCCGTTACTATCTTGGGTAAGCGCCTTAAAGGTGTAGGTACCTACTACTGGCCAAAAGTGATTCGTTGCCACACTCGTGTTCGAAGCTACAAAGATAGTCCACTCATCTACTATATTGTTGTTATCCCAATCTATTCCGTAACGCACAGTATCGCCATCAGGATCAGTGGCAAGAGTTGCGTATGGGTAGTTAGTATTAGGAGATCCGGTGATGGCTCCAGTGAGTGTTGGCGCGGCTGGTGGGTTATTGGATCCAGGTACATTGAAGTTAAATGTTATTCTTTGCTCAGGAATGTTTGTCTGATAATTCGAATGCTGATAGGTAGGACCAGGGCATACTATGCCCATGATAGGAATACAGAATGGCGGTGGTATCGTGGCAGTAATCTCGTCCATAGCAATCTGATTACCGTAACACTGATTTAAAGTGAGAGCACTAAAACTCTTAGCGGTCATCTTATAACGATAATAAAATTTTCCATACGTAGGACTGAAGACGAACTGAGCTGTAATTATTCCTGGACTGTCAATTCTGTAGACCCCTCCTCCTTGATTAGTGAGAGTGGCCGTTGTTCCGGTAAAATCCAAACTATTGGTTGGTGGATTGATAGAGTAGGGCGTGTATACATTATAACCATTACCCAAGCCATCATTAACACCTGTCCCACTTTCATCAGACGCTAGACACGCGAAGGCTGGTGCATTCGCAGCACTAATCCACTGGCCATTAGGCGAGTCATTGGTAGTCCCAGATCCAAACCAATCAACATCTACAGCAGAATGAACCTGCGGCTGAAAACGTAATCTTGTCCCCTGACTCAAGCTACTGCCATCGGGGATAGGTGCTCCACTCCCAGCATCGTAAACATCCGCATTATAACGCACAGTAATGCTTGGTGCAGTAAGTCCAGGCTCCCATCCATTAGCGCCAAAAGGGCATGTCCCTGAACAATTCCAGTAATAAGCAAGACCATTTGCTTCTGTCTTATTCCAGCTAACACCCTTCCCCTCTACTCCTCTCACTCCCCCAAAGAACATGCTTCCTGCCATCA
>CAYHND010000064.1:0-3395 GCA_964357915.1 uncultured Bdellovibrionales bacterium | reverse complement strand
CAAGAAGAGTATACTTAAGGTACTGTTTTGCTGGTAGGATATTCAGGTCGAACCTATCAAGCAGAAACACTTAAGCTCTACGCTAAAATTCTAAACATATACTTATGAGTAATGAAGCATCAAGACCCCTCTATAGGGGTACCCAAATCATTTGGTCTATCTTTGCTCTTATCGAAGCCTTTCTTCTGCTACGCTTTGTACTGAAGTTGCTTCAAGCCAATCCTCGAGCCGGCTTTACGGACACGATCTATACCATATCTGGTATCTTCACTGCGCCTTTTGAAGCTGTCTTCCGTAACGTCTACGTATCTGGCTCAGTCTTTGAGTGGACGACTCTGCTCGCCATGCTCATCTACTGGTTCATCGCTATGGCTATTATCAAGCTCTTTGTGATGGGCAAGCCTATGACTACCGCTGAGGCAGACGCCAAACTCGGTGCACAGGATCCTCAAAACCCAAGCGTCTAAGACTCTTAGAAATTTTTACTTCTTAACTACAAACATATGGGCATTCTTCTTTGGATCGTTTTTGGAGCACTCGTTGGGTGGGTAGCATCCATGGTTATGGGTACTGACGGCCAGCAAGGCATTATCCTCAATATTGTTGTCGGTATCATCGGAGCTGTTATTGGAGGTTATATCATGAGCGCCTTTGGAGAAAGTGGCGTTAGTGGTTTCAACCTCTACAGCTTTATCGTCGCTCTTATTGGGGCAGTTGTCCTTATCTGGGTGGTCAAACTGATCCGCTAAGCAAGAGCTTTCTAAAGCCACCTCGCAAGGGGTGGTTTTTTTGTTTATACTGGTTCTATGGATACTCCTTCACCCAAAACAACTCCTCTCTTCGAGAAACTCGTTGAACTCTCAGCGCTCTCTTTTCAGTATGGCAATACTTTTCGGGCTACTACCTATCCTGATGGCACCACGCTCGAATCAGATACCGACCATAGTTTTATGCTGGGCATGATTGCTTGTTCACTCCATAGTCTCTGCGCCCCAGAACTTGATAGAGGGAAGCTGGCCGAGTACGCTCTGATTCATGATTTCGTAGAAGTCTACGCTGGTGATACCCTTACTCTTGGCCTGCATGACAAGGCTGAAAAAGATTCTCGAGAACACGAATCTCTACTCCGTATCAAAAGTGAGTACGACGCCCTCTTTCCTTGGATAGGGGAAGCTATTGAACGCTATGAGGAGCAGGCTGAACCTGAAGCTCGTTTTATCAAAGTGCTTGATAAAATAATGCCGGGGATAACTCAGATCCAAAACGGCGGCGAAGTGTTTCATCGACTCAAAGTACCTGCCGAAGAAATTGTGCTCCAAAAAAATAACCAGCGTGAGTGGGTACGAGAAGTCACTAAGGAGTGGCCACTTCTATGGGAACTCTACGAAGAAATGCTCGAACACATTTTTGCCCTGCCGTATTTCAATAAAAACTAACCCAACACCTCTATAGGCCCTTACTTAGGTTGTAGTTGACAAATTCCTTTCTATGGTGTATAATAGAGGTACACATTGAGATGAAAGGAGTTTCAAAATGTGGCAGCAACCAAATATACAGGTTTCTGTACCAACATTCGTAATCAGGCATACTTGTCCAGGTTGCGGCTGTGCGGTCACGGGAAGTTGTCGTTGCGACAGTGGTCAGTGTGACCACCAAAAACAAAACTCTGGCCCTTCGGAAGAAGACCAGTGGGAAGAACTTCGTGGCGGCTGTCTAGAGTAATGGCCGTGTCAAAAAGCATCAGAGCCCCAGAGATTTTGAATGAAATCTCTCGGGGCTGCTTTTTTTATTCTCTCCTAAATTAGATTTTCAAAAGGTATTCTTCTAATTCATTAGCACCACCAATATATTCTCCCTTGAACCAAATCTCTGGGGTGGTAATAGATTCAGATGAGACGCCACGCGCTCGCATCAGGATAGTCAAATCTTTTCTATTTTTTCTATTCACGAGGGTACGCTCTTCGTAAGGGATGTCTTTGGAAGCCAACAATTCCTTGGCACGAGCGCAGTGCTCACAACCAGGTTTACTGTAGACTATATTACGATCCAACGGCAAAACCACTTCCTGTACTCCAAAAATACTCTCAAGCCATTGCCACATATGTTTACTTGTCCCGTTAGGCTGGATTGAGTCTAATGGGATTTTATTCTTCTATTATTAAATCTTCTTCTATATCGAGCTTACCTTTCTTAACAGAAAGACTGACACTTTGTTTCTCAACTGCCTTAGCCTCTCCAGCCTCTTCTTGAATGCGAGAGGGGAGAGTAGCCAGAATATTACGCAATGCTACCCCATCTACCTTGAGTACCGCTTCCCACTTATCAATAGGTTCCAGAATATCACGGAGTTTTTGTTCGTCGTACTTATATGTCGTACGGAGACTCTTGGCGATAATACCATCTTCGCCAAAGACGCGATCCACTTCTTCATTCTCCATGTATTCGAGAATTTGTGACTGGAGTTTAGTCAGCTCCTGTCTCTCCGTAGTAATTTTTTTCTTAAGATTGATGTACTCACCAATGGCGACATTGGCTTCCTCGCTATCCATCTTCCGCTCATCCTTATACTGATGCTTCCACAAGGGACAGATCCTCTTGTACCCACACCAATCACACAAGGGTGAGAGGATGGGTTCAAACTCTGCTTTTTCTATTGCCTCGATAACATGAAGGAACTGCTCTTCGAGGCGTTCGAGATCTTTGAGAGTACGCTTGGAAGAAAGTTTTACTCCGTGCTTCACATAGTAGAGACTGACCGTAATAGTATCGAGGTTGGCTTTTTCCTTAGGGTAACGCTCGAGAAAAGCTTTCAGGTAAATAGAGAGCTGAATATCATTGTCTACTTTATCCTGTGAAGGCATCTTGCGAGCCGTCTTGTAGTCAATGATTTCGTAGCCATCTTTGGTCTTGTCGATACGATCAATGATACCCGAGACGGTATGGATACCAGTTTCGGCATTGCCTATCTCAATAGCAAAGCGACTCTCAAGATCGACAATGTTAGCACTGGCAATATCATTGTTTTCATAATAGCGCTGAATTATCTGAATCCCTTGAGTGAAGGCACTGCGTTCTTCTATTTCATCTTCGTACACTTCTGGTTTCCAACCACTCACGAAATAGTTCAAAGCTTGCTCAAGAGTAGGCACTACCAAGGTCGGTGTGTGAACGTAATTGAGCACACTATGAATCAAAGTTCCGAATTGAGCTTCCTTGGACTTGGGTTCTGGAATACGGTCAATATGCTTGAATTTGTACTTCAAGGGACAGTTTTTGTAGGTTTCGAGGCTTGAGTATGATATGCGCATAATGAGGCCTTTAGGGGCAGTTTTGAGCCTCCCAGAAGGTATTCTTATTGTACCAGCTTAGGGACTAGACTGAGTATTGACACATAT
>CAYHND010000063.1:0-3469 GCA_964357915.1 uncultured Bdellovibrionales bacterium | reverse complement strand
ATTTCTCTGACAGCGGCTGACGATGGCTTGGTCTTTACCAATCCGACTTCTGGAGGTAATAACCTCAGCGCTTTCCTTCTCTCTCTGACTCAGCAACACACTACTGATGCTATAGTAGTCCTCGACATGGTTCAGTCATCAAATGCTGCCAACGGTGTTAACCTCGCTGCGAATGTCATCGATACCGAGACCGGACTGGCTATTACGACTAACGGTCTGACGAGTGGTAAGGGCATTAGTATTACTTCCTCATCTACAGCTTTCACGGGTAATTTGGCTGATGTATCTCTGACTGGCTCAAATGCTTCTAATACTGGTAATGTCTTGGCAGTTTCTAATACCGGCACGGCCAATGCTAATACGGCAGTTTTCGTAGATCATCGGGCGACTGGTACGGGCAACCTGGCTATGCGGGTGAATGATGAATCAGGTGACACGACCCCGTTCATCATCGATGGTGATGGCCGGGTAGGTATCGGAACACAGGCAATTAGCAACGCCGCTAGCTCCGAGCGTCTTCTCCAAGTAGGCTCTGAAACCAATCGTGGGAATTTGACCTCTTACGGAGAGGTAGTATCGAAGGGGCTTGAGCGACATACTGCTCTGACAGGTATCAGGGATGTGTTCGTGTACGACACTACCGGGGATAGTGATGGCGGACGTTGGATTGATTGGTCCACCACGGATAATCTTTCGTGGTATACCGAAGCACTTGACGATGGGTCAAATGATCCATGTGATATAGCTTCAGACGATCGTTGTTATGACTCAGCGTTTCCGCGCAAGGCAATTCTTGTCGTGACCACGGATGCTCTCTATATCTTCGATGCTGCGACCAATGACATGTGGATGAAGTTTAGTCAGAATGCTTCTAGTTACGCCTTGGGACTTGATACCAATAATGATCCTTCCAGTGTCACTGCTTTGAATGGAGTAGTGTACGTAGGAGCTAATGGCTCAGCTGCCGGGGGTCTCTATGCCATTGATTTCGTTAATGACAGGATGTGGAATTATGACGGTACCGATCGTTCTGGTGCCGATGTGGGTATCAGCGGACGTAATGCAGCTGTTGCTTATAACGTTGATAGTGACGTGAAGCTTGAGATTTCACCTACCGGTACCCAGGCTAACTGGGAAAAGGTAAACGATGTGTATGCAGTGTCGATGACTAATAGTATGTCTGCGGTGACCGCTCTCGGTGGCGCTACCAACACTAATCCGGGCTATGGGAAAGTCTTTGTTGCTCTTGCCACCGATGCTGGTGTGACAGTAATCAATATGACAGACCGAGTATTAAATCAGTATTCGGATGTTACTGATGATGATTACACTGCCGTAGCAATTTCGAGAAAAGGTTTTCTCTATGCTTTGAACACTACTCAAGACCAGTTGGAGCGCTGGGATACCATTGATACCGATAAGGCCAGTGAGGTCAATGGTACTTTTACCAGAAAGTGGGACGAAACCATTGGTACGGGCCCTGCTCTGGCCTCTTCAGCTTTCAACATTATTGCCGGCGCCCCCGATAATTTGGAAATTTCTGAACGTTCAGCGGTTCAATTGGATAGCGAAGATACTATCTATGTAGGGCATAGTCTAGGTTTGGCAGAGCTCCATGATCATACCACCCAACTTTTTGGTTGGGTCAAATATTTCAATTCGACTCGACAAACTCCGCTAATGATTCTTGCTGGTATCAATGATATGGTACTCCCAATGGATGATACGTCTGGTACCCAAGCCCAAGACCTTGCTATTGCCAACACAGATATGGCTATTAAGGGGAGCCCAACACTAGGAGTAAATGGTGTTCAAGGAAAAGCCATTAACTTTGATAATACTGACGATTACCTGTGTTCTGATGCCAACCAGGATAACACTTGCGATGTGGATACTGCCTTCAATATGTCTACCGTGGGATGGACGATTTCTTTATGGTTTAAGCATTCTGCGACAGCTCCAACGGGTTCTGTGGATACTATTTTTGAAAAATGTGTTAATGCTACTCCTGGCGCCGCCGTCGGATGTGTTATCGCTTATATGAATACCAACGGGACGATTACGGTAGCCAATGATGCTACTACGACCTGGACTCGTCCGGATGGTGGAACGGGAGCGGTTTACGACATCACTGCTACATCAACCTATGCTTACAATGATAACCAGTGGCACCACCTGGTGATCACGAGGACAAATGCGAATGATGTAGACTCTTGGATAGACGCACAAGGAATGTCTCTTTCTACCGCTACGGGTCAGACGGCTACTTTTGATGGAAGCCAAATTGTTACTATCGGAGCCTCTTGTAGTATAACCACGGGAGCCAACTGTGCCGCCGCCAATGCACTCAACTTTTGGGATGGGCAGATTGATGATGTACAGTTCGTTGTCGGTACGACAACTCAAGCGACGATGACTCAGCTCTATGTTCGGCGTCTTTACAATACGGAGCGCCCTCGAGCGAGCAAGAGAACACTCACAGTCACGGATGCTACTTCAGCGACCTCGACATCCCTCACAGATACTGGTGAGGCTTGGTATGCTAATGAACTTGCTGGACTGATTGTTGAAATTACAGGAAGCTCAGACACCGACTGCGTGGGTGTTACTCGCCGTATTACTTCGAACACCGCGACTTCCATGACATTTAATCCGGCAGTTCCGGGAGCTTGTACCATGGACACCAGTGCAGACTTCCAAGTTGATCCAGAAAAACTTTACGGAGCATCAAGTAGCATAGCGGGTGTTGGTTACACAGCAGAATCGCCTCTTGGACAAGCTCGGCAGCTTTGTGTGGGTACTAATAGCGGTAGCGATACTGGCGGAGTAACATGCTATAACCACCAAGCTGGACCGAGTATCGTTGCTGATATCTATCATAGTCAGGCGAGCCAAACCGATGATACGGGAACGGACTGGGCGACTTCTAATGCTGATGAAATGATGTCCATAGATCTTTCTACTCGAACGCTTCTTATGGCTTCTGAAGCACACTTTACTTCAGTAACAGAAGATGCGCGTCTTGGACAGGGATTAGACTATATGGCCAACCAGCTCTACGCCATCCGATTGGAGATGGTTCTCGATGGTCTCACAGCTGTCGGAAGTACTGGTCAGGAAATTGGATTTACAGGCGGAGCTGATCTTGCGGAAAATTACTATTCTAATGAGTTGTTAACGGCAGGAGAAGTAGTAGCTATCGATAAGAGTCAAACCGCTGGGGTCAAGAAGACAGAGAGTGCATACCAGAAAGATGTTTTGGGAGTAGTAGCCACTGAGCCAGGTATTATTCTGGGGACTGGTGCGGATAATTCTTACCCTGTTGCCCTCGTTGGGCGCGTACCGGTGAAAGTAACGAATGAAAATGGCCCTATCTATGCTGGTGATAGACTGACTTCTGCTACTCGTCCTGGTTATGCTATGGGTGCTATACAGTCTGGAAGGGTGATTGGTGAAGCCTTAGGTGACG
>CAYHND010000062.1:0-3512 GCA_964357915.1 uncultured Bdellovibrionales bacterium | reverse complement strand
TTTCTGGATGTACTCGCTTTTGAAATAGTTTTTGCCATAGTGGTAGGTCAATTCTTCGTTTGGTTTAATACTTCGTCTGGCTACGAGAAAAACTCTGCCTCGACGATTGATAGCATCACAATTGGGTCGACAACTGTGATTGACGTAGCGCATGGTATTCCAACGTGGGCTACCGTCGATGTCAATTTTCTTACTAACGTTAAAAATGTATTTATTGGTGGCGTCGGTATCGGCTGGGATACGATGGCCAATGTATTCGATAATAGTGGTGTCTCGTTTGATAGGAAGGCTGGTGTAGAGACCGAGGCCAGCGCTACTGCGTTTCACTCGAAGACCGGAGATAGACTGCGGTACAGGATGTCCTCCTTTGTTCATGGGGTATTAGCGGTTAGCAATTAATTTACGATCACGTTCAGTGATAGATTGGTTGCGATGTACGAGCTCGTCATTTCTGATAGAGAGGAAAAGTTCATACTCGTTTTTGACATGACGCCCATAAAACTCAAGGAAGGCTGATTGGACTGGAGCGAGTTTCAGGCGAGCTCCTTCCATATCGAGGAAACACTGATACTGATCAAAGGCGTGGCTTTCAAAAAGATAGTTGAGCTCATAGGCACTCCGACGATGGAACAGAAACAACAGAAAGATAGAGACCGAATACAGTAAAGAGAAGAGAACCGGTATCGCTGTATGTAACCAAAACCAACCTTCTCGATATTTCCGAGCCAAGTCCGCCATTAATACAACGTGCATGGTCTCATTGTCCTGGGCCACCCTGCTAAAGTAGGATGACTCAGAAAGACGAATGGCTTTTTGTTCATCGGAAAAGAAAAACGTGAGGAGCATATAGGTAGCGACCTCCCATGACTGGTATGGTATACGAGCCACAATCTCAAGCGCTTTGAACTTTCCGTAAGAAGGC
Organism: uncultured Bdellovibrionales bacterium; assembly: GCA_964357915.1. GTDB lineage: Bacteria > Patescibacteriota > Minisyncoccia > Moranbacterales > UBA1568 > UBA1568. Next base: position 2,590 of record CAYHND010000062.1, on the reverse strand, counting down.
TTGCTACCATAAAAAAGATTACCAGTAGTAACCAGTATGCAGCCCAAGAAACGTGGTACGATACCTACCTTCACGTGGGTAGCGTTCTCTCGATACGTCTCAAAAGTTTCCGTCTCAAAAAGAGCTTGGACAAGCTCTTCGTGCTTCTTTTGATAGGTTGATTCTCCTTGCATATCAATCAAATAATTCTTCCGCTACCCGTGCTTCACAGGCTTTGCGGAGCGAACTCTCACCTATCCTAGCACAAGTTTCCGGATTGCGCTCTCGGATAGCCTGTTCTTTGAAACAAGAGTCTCGTTCCGGTCCCAAGAGGGTGGTGCAATCCTTACCCTGATAACCTTCTTGATTCAAGCCACAAAAAGAGAGACAGTAGGCCTGTTCATCTGGTAATGTCGAGAAACCTTCACATTCTTGTTCACACTCTTCGGGGGTCACCTTCTTGGCGGGACTTTTGGTAGTGGTTGGATTTGTCTCAGACGTTACTCCTTGTGGCGGTACTCCTTCGGAGCTACTCTGATCTCTATCTGATTCAAGAGTACTCTCTACTTCCTGCTTATCGGCAGATTCTGGTTCCATGACATCTCTTTCTCCGGCAGAGAAAAAAATTCTTGCACCGGCAAGAAGAATCAAGAGACCCAAAACGACAAACGGGATTTTGGAAAACCAACGCATAGACTAAAGAAGTATTAGTAGTTTTTTGCAAGAGTGATACCAGTGTAGAAATGTCTAAGAATACTCTGGTAATCATACCCACCATCACGAGCCATTTTGACCGCTCCGTTGGCAGACAGACCTACCATGTGATTACCACGACTCGCCAGTTCACAAGTACCTAGATCTGGATTCTTACCATAACTGTCCTCTACTGAAGAAAGCCATGGGTATGTGGACGAGGTTTTCTTGCGGTATTCTGCACAATTGTGTCCCCAGTGACCATCTTCATAACGCCTCGTCTTACCATCAGTCCATGAGCTGTACGGAGTCAGAGCTACTTCATTATCATAGAAGACCAATATGCCTCGACTAACTTCGGCAGCGGTACGAATGCGGTCATGTGTGATTTCCCAATCATAACCATAGTAAATCTGACTACCTGATGTCGCATCTACTTTGAAACCCTGAGCAGCATACTTGGTACTCCACTGGATTTTCCAAAACCCGTACGTGCGGAAAATAGTCGTCATCACGCGGTTGTATTCTTCTGCACCAGTACCGGTGATCTCTCCCATTCCCCAGACATAGTGTTCGAGAGGAAGCTTGTTGATGACCCAGATCCGATCACCATCAGTCACTGGTGAATCATAGTGGCGCAAACGGATAGAACCTCGATAATGATCGAATGAGGAGTTTGGACGACTGACGTCAAAGACTACGCTATCCTTGTATTCTTCCGAGGCTGAGAAACGCACCTCTCGTGAGACAATAGCTATTTGGACGTCTGTGCCAGAGTAGTAAACGAGAAACTGTTTATCACCAAGGTACTTCACGCGTATCTTGGTATCAGCGGCAATAGTGGCCTGGACCTTACCATCACGATCAAGGACTCGGAAAGGCACATTGGCCTTGAGGCTCATTGACGTGTTTTTGAGATCATTTGGTACATAGTTGAAAATACCCACTGTGATTTCTGGCCCAAGGACGGAGAGATCTTCATTCTCATCCTCTTCAGGCGCTACTACTTTTCCTTCTTCTATTGCTTTCTTGTAGCGCTCAAAGCCCAGGCGGTTTTCTTCAGTCCCGTAATCCTTATAATTACTATAGCTTTCTTTATCAAAAAGAATATTGTTGGCGTAACCAGCAAATGCTTTCACAGAAAGATACTCAGCCTTGAGACTGCCGTAGTTAGTGTAGTCTGAGGCACGCGCTCGCAAATGACTGTAACGACTAGGGCTCTTCTGGTACTTTTTATAATCTTTCTTGAGGCTTTTGAGAGCCTTTTTTTCAGCCTTACGGTTTTCCCATGGATATTTGCCCGCTAACTGACGATAACGCAGGTACTTGCGATACTGCTCACGTTTCTCGTATTTTTGGTACAAACGGTAATTCGTGTAGTGAACGAGGTCTGCGCTGACATCAACTTCTTCTATGACTGGCTCTATGACAGGAGTCGGTTCTTCTACAAAATTCGCTGTAACGCTGAGATTAGTGGTAACGGCTGTATCAGTACGCGGATTAGCTGTGGAACTATCACTCCAATCCACAAAGACATACCCCGCATCAGGGACGGCGGTAACAGAGGTTCCGCTACCTCCATCATCTACAGTTTGAGAAGTGGTGCCCGTAAGGGTTCCCCCTATTCCAGCAGCATACGTGAGGGTATACTGAATGATTACCGTTTCTGCTGGCGCTGCGGGTTCAGACTCCGTAGCTGGTGGAGGAGTCACTGTTTCGTCAGCTACTGGAACAGGAGTAGGCTCAGTAGGAGCTTCCTGCGCCAAAACAGGGCTAACTGCCAAAGAAAAGAAAAACAGCGAAAAGATGGCGTTCTTCGCTGTAAACAATGTTTTTAGATTGGTAAATAGTGCCTGAGACATCAAAATTTTTGTTTTTGTATGTCTATTATAGCACTGTTTAAGCCAAAAAGCAAGCC
>CAYHND010000061.1:0-3517 GCA_964357915.1 uncultured Bdellovibrionales bacterium | reverse complement strand
GGTTGATTCTCTTTACTTTCGTTATCAACTTCAATCTCGGTAGATGGTCTGGTATTCGCTTTACCGAGTACTTACGCTTCCGCAAAATCATTTCTCAGTTGTAGTTTTTGGCTTTTTTCCATTACTGTTATGTTTGAATTTTTCCACAAAAGTCAGAAATTGCTCGGGATGAATGCCCGTAATCTTGACTATGTACGACCCCTGAATCGTAAAAAGGGAATGGAGATTGCTGATAACAAGCTCCTGTGTAAACGTATTCTCCATAAGCATGGTTTGTCTGTGCCCAAGCTACTCGGAAAAATCCGCTCACAAGAAGAATTAGAAAGTTTTGACTGGAACGCCTTACCATCGAGTTTTGCCTTAAAACCAAATCGTGGTTTTGGTGGTGGCGGTATCTTAGTGGTCTACGCTCGCAAAAAAGGGCGCGATGATGCCTGGATTAAGGCTGATGGATCACTGATTACTATTGCTGACTTAGAAGATCATATTCGAAACATTCTTGATGGATCATTTTCTTTGGCCAATCTACCCGACATCGCTTTCTTTGAAGAACGCCTAACCCTTCTTAAACTCTTCAAGCCTTACTCCTACAAAGGTATTCCTGATATTCGTGTGATTGTCTACAACTCTGTACCAGTGATGGCCATGCTTCGTCTCCCCACCCGCGCTTCCGATGGTAAAGCCAACCTCCAACAGGGCGCTATTGGTGTCGGTATTGACCTCGCCACTGGTACCACTACCTCAGCTATTATCGGCAAGGGTTATATCATTGAACACGTACCTGATACACAGCTCGTACTTTCTGGTATCAAGCTTCCTTATTGGAAGGAAACTCTTCGTATTGCCGTAGAGGCACAAAAAATATCCCGCCTTGGATTTCTTGGGGCTGATATCGCTCTCGATCGTGAACGAGGGCCAGTCATCATCGAACTCAATGCCAGACCAGGTCTCTCTATCCAACTCGCTAACCTAAGTGGTCTGCGAGAGCGTCTTGATCGCGTTCGTGGTATTAAAATAAAAACTACTGAGCGCGGTGTTCGTGTGGGTATGAATCTTTTTGGAGGTGAGATTGAAGAGGAGATTGAAGAAATTTCTGGAAAAAAAATGATTGGCGCTGTAGAAAAAGTGACCTTCATTGGGAAGGATGGGCGTGAGATTATTGTAGATGCGAAAATTGATACTGGTGCGGACTCCTCTTCTATTGATTTTTCAATAGCCCAAGCCTTAGGATTCGAAGAAACTGTACGCGCTTACCAAGCACTTGAATCTGATTGGGATACCTTGAAAGATCTCTCCAAAGAAAAACGTTGGAAGCTTTTTGAAAATATTCCTGACGCTGTCAGTACTGTACCAGTTCACTCTTCTCACGGAACCACCTATCGAGTCAAAATCCAACTTGAGATGCTCATCGATAACAAGCGTGTGCCGGTAAGAGTTACCCTTATTGATAGATCTCGTCTTGAATACAAAAGTATTATCGGTCGAAAAAGTTTACAAAAATTTCTCGTTGACGTGAGTAGAAACCTCTCTTAGAAAAATAATCATTAGAATTAAACTATGCCTTCAAAAAAACTTGGTCAACTTGGTCTATTTCGAGAAGCAGCTAAAGAGTTAGGCCTCACCTTTTCTACTCTTGGTACTTTCACAGCCGAAGCGGGATTTGGGAAAAACAAAAAGCGGACAGTTTTTCGTATTTCAAAGGGAAAAACTTCCTTCTTTTTTCTTGGAGCTACTTCAATGTATACCAGCTATATTGGTATGAAATTAGCTGTGGACAAAGTTTTCGCCAAGGGTTACATGGCTGAAAATAACATTCCCACCACCTTTCAAAAGGAAATCGAAACCGCGAAAGATCTTCGAGCTTTTCTCAAACAGCACGGTAAAATTATTCTCAAACCATCTGCTTCAAGAGCTGGCCATGGTATCTTTAGCAATATCACAAAAATCTCAGATGCCCTGATTGCTCTAGAAACCATCCAGAAGAAACTTAAAAAGAAGGTTGTGGCTGAGAAAATCGTCAACGGAAAAGAGTACCGTATACTCGTGGCTAATGGAAGACTGATAGCTGTAGCTGAGTATCTGCCACCATTTATTGTTGGTAATGGAACTCTCTCTATTCACCAGCTTATTAAGAAAGAAAATGCATCACGTAAAAAAAATCTTTCTCGTTTGTTACCTATCTCAATAAACGAAGCCCTTACTCTCAACTTAGCTATTCAAAATAAAACACTAACCTCTGTCCCTAAAAAAGGAGAGTCTATTATCTTACATCGAGCGGCCCCCATCTCTAGCGGCGGGATGACACGAAATGTTACAGAGAGAATCCATAAAAAAAATATCTCGCTCGCTCTGAAAGTGGCCAAACTTTTTCAACTTGATATTGCTGGCATCGACTTCATTATTGATGACATTAGTAAGCCTCTTACTAAAAAGAATGGGGCTATTTTAGAAATAAACGGTGGCCCAGATTTAGGGGTTCATTACTATGTTCATGAGGGGAACCCTATAAACCCAGCTGTTCCTATTCTACGTAACTACTTTAATAAACGATAACCAGCTATGCCTCTACGATTTCTGATTATTGGTCCGAGCCCTAAGAACTCTCTCAATACAGCTGACCTCGTACGTGAGATTGAGCAACGTGGACATTCTGCATCAGTATGCAGTATTAGTAAGCTACTCTTTCTATATACAGATAACCGGTACTCTTTTTTCTTAGATGGAGTGAATGTAGTTGAATCATTTGATATTCTTATTCCGCGCTCCTTTCAAAAGAACATCCACTTTGCAAGAATGCTCGTGCAACTCTTTCAAAAAAACAACAAAGTAGTGCTCGACTCTATCATTGGGGGGCGCGACATGGCTGGTAAGATCTTTCAGGCTTCGGTCTTTGCTCAACACAACATTCCTCATCCAAAAACGCTCGCTACCCTTTCTTTGAAGTCATTTGAGAAAAACCTTGAACAGCTTGGATTACCCCTTGTTGCAAAACCTATTCAAGGATCACAAGGTAAAGGAGTTCTTCTTCTCCACTCAAAAGAGACTGCTCTTAGCTTCTTCAAAGAACATCGCCAAGACTACTTTTTTCAGGAAAAAATTGATCTCACTAGTGACTATCGGGTTCTTATTGTTGGCGGTGAGGTTTTGGGTGCAATTGAACGTATTGCTCCACCTAATGACTTTCGCACTAACGCATCTCTTGGTGCTATCACGAAAACTCATGAGGCAAGCCCCGAAATGAAGAATCTCGCTCTAAAAGCTTCTCAAGCACTTGGCTATGATATCTCCGGTGTAGATGTTATCAAAACACCCGTAGGTTATCTGATTCTTGAGGTAAACCACACCCCTCAGTGGCAAGCATTTCAGAGCAGTACCGGTGTAAATGTCGCTGAAAAAATAGTAGACTTTGCCCTAAAACAACAAAGGAGTCTTTCTATTTAAGCCTGCCACCTTCTTCTTTCGTGCTATAATAAGGCATAAAACACTTTTGTCTATGCTTTTTTTACCTAAAAAAAGA
>CAYHND010000060.1:0-3669 GCA_964357915.1 uncultured Bdellovibrionales bacterium | reverse complement strand
GCCCTGCCACACCCACTTGTAAATAGAAGCATCTCCTTTATTGGAGGTGTTTTTGTTTTAGCTTTTTTTATTCCCTGAAGCGGGGTATAATAGAGAAAAAGCTATGATACAACGATTACTTCTCTTTTTCGGAATTTTATTCTTACTGACAGGCTGTAGCATTACTTTGCCGACTGGTAGCTCTAGCACCGGTGGTGCTACCGGGAGTGTCTACAAATCTACCAACGCTGGTGAGATTTTTGAACCCAAAATCAAGATAGATGACAAGACCTCTATCTCTTCAGTAGACGTGCTTTCAGTAGCGATACACCCAACTAATAGCCAGATTATTTACATCGGTACTGAGAAGAGCGGCCTTTTTCGTACTACCAATGGCGCCGATAGCTGGGAAAAAATTACCTTCCCACCAACCAAGATCTACGGTCTTTCCGTTGATAGTACTAATGGTGACCGTATTTTTGCTACAGGTATCTATGAAAACACCGGTAAAATCTACCGTTCTTTTGATGCGGGCGCTAACTGGAAAGAGGTATACACCGAACCGGGGTCAAATACCGTTATTACAGCTCTGACCCTGGATACGACTAATCCAAATGTTGTCTACGCAGGGACAAGCGCTGGAGTGGTCATTAGGAGTACTGATGGGGGAGAAACTTGGAAGAATGTCGTGGTAGCGACAGGTCCAGTGACAGAGATCTTTGTGACTGATAGAACTATCATGTTGACCATCTTTGCCTTAGGTACGGAAGTTTCTTTTGACCAGGGAATTACCTTTGAAGACAACACCAAATCTCGTCTTAAGACACGGGTACAGAATACAGCTGACCAAAAAAACATTGTTTTACCCGAAGGATTGTACACGTTAGCTAAGGATCCCAAACAAGCCGGAGTATTCTTTGCGGGTGCCAAGAACGGCCTTTTTCGCACCGCTGACTACGGCAAGACCTGGGCGGCTATTGATATCATTGAAAGTTCTAAGAGCTTTCCTATTCGAGCCCTAGCTATCAACCCAGTCAACTCTAATGAGATAGTCTACGCTTCAGGAGGAGTCCTCTACAAATCAATTGATGGGGGAGTCAAATGGTCAACAGCGGAACTCAAGATTGGCCGTGGAGTGAGTCACCTATTTTATGACCCGACTACGCCAAGTACCATTTTCTTCACGCTCCGCAAGTTTTAGCGTATAATAAGGGTATTATCAGTATAACTGTTGCTATGATCAAAGAATTGTTAGAGAGTCACACCGAAGCCTGGAATAATGCCCTTGACCACTTTAGCATCGAAGCCTCCAAAATACGTACCGGCAGAGCCAACCCAAGCCTCGTTGAGAATATCAGCGTGGACTATTATGGCACCCGCACGCCACTGAATCAGATGGCGGCTATTAGCGTTCCAGAAGCGCGTCAGTTGCTTATTCAGCCATGGGATAAGGGCACACTACCCCTTATCGAAGCAGCTATTCGTGAATCAGACCTGGGTCTCAACCCGGGTAATGACGGTACTGGTATTCGTATCACTCTACCAGCTCTTACCGAAGACCGACGTAAAGAACTGGTCAAAGTCCTTAATACCAAAGCAGAAGATGCTCGTATTGCCATTAGGACTACTCGTGAGGATATTTGGAAGGCTATTCAAGAAAGTGAGAAAAAAGGAGAAATCACCGAAGATGATAAGTTTAGTGGCAAAGATGAGCTTCAGAAGGTTGTTGATGACTACAATCAAAAGCTAGAAGTGCTCCGTAAGAAAAAAGAGGAAGAGATTTTGACAGTTTAATTCTGTAGCAGTTGCTATTCCTATGTTGAGCATCCTCATTTTTATTGCCGTCCTTGGCCTGCTGGTTTTCATCCATGAATTGGGTCATTTTTTGACGGCTAAGTTCTACGGTATTCATTCTGAAGAGTTTGGTTTTGGCTTTCCGCCACGCTTGGGAGGGGTATACAAAGATGATACAACGGGTAGGTACAAACTAGTCTGGGGTAACAAACCAGTCCCTACCAATAACACAGTCTATTCCCTTAACTGGATTCCTCTTGGGGGGTTTGTCAAAATCAAAGGCGAAGATGGCATCACACAAACGCCAGAGAAAGACAGTTTTGCTGAAAAGAGTGCCTTGGTTCGTATCCAGGTCACTCTAGCCGGTGTGGTGATGAACCTCATCCTGGCCTGGGTGCTCATTTCTATTGTCTTTATGCTTGGCCTGCCTCAGCCTATAGATGAGAGCGAGCGGGTTAAATATCCTGATGCCAGGATTCAGATTCTTTCGGTAGCTCCCAATAGTCCAGCGGCCAACATCGGTCTTCAACCAGGAGATATTATTGAGTCATTGGATGGTCAGACGGTTACCACGCTCGAACAAGTGGGTGGTCATATCCGTATGCAGAAAGGCAAGGACGTGGCTATAGAGATCAACCGCTTCGGTAAAGAGATGACTATTCATGGAACACCACGCGTAGAAACGATTGCTAACGAAGGGGCGCTTGGTATTTCGTATTCTTTCACCGCTACTATCAAGTATTCGTTTTTTTCTGCTATCGGCAATGCCTTCGTCACTACGTATACCGTAACAGCTGCTATTCTTGAGGCTTTCGCCAAACTGATTGGCGGACTCTTCGGAGGAGAGGGCGGTGTAGGTGCTGACATTACTGGACCAGTTGGGATTGTCTATCTCACCAAACAAATGAGTGATCTCGGTCTGGCCTATCTGCTTCAGTTTGCTGCACTTCTTTCTATCAACCTCGCTATCATCAACATCTTACCTATCCCAGCTCTAGACGGTGGACGCATCCTCTTTATCTTGATCGAGAAGATCAAAGGCCGACCCTTGAATCAACGAGTAGAGGGGATTATTCATCAGACGGGCTTTATGTTACTTCTCCTCTTGATGCTTTTTGTGACTGTGAAGGACTTCATTACTTTTGATATCTTTGGCAAACTGCTCAACTTGTTCTAAGGAAGAACCAACTCTCAAAGTGGCAAAAACCCCTTCAGAAAGGGGTTTTTACGTACCTAATGGGGACTATTGACATTTTGGCTAAAATTTGGTAATATAAGCAGTTAATTTCATTAAGTACCCATTATGAGTAATATGTGGATTTTGCAGTTCGTGTGGAAGAAACTTGGTTCGTTCGTTTTAAGCGGACTCGTTTTTGCTGCTATTGGATTCATGCTTCTCGTTTTTGTGAGCCCACGTGCGGAAGTACAAACTGACTATCTTGTTACCCAAGGTGACACGACCGGTAAAGACTTCTATACACTGGCTCGTTCTTCTGATTACATCGGAAAGATTTTGAATGAGGTCATGTACAGTGATCGTTTCATTAGTGAAGTCATTGCTACGGGTAAGGTGAGTGCTGAATCACTTCCTTTCGACAAGCGCAACCAGTTGAAAGAGTGGCGTCGTACCGTGAAGGTAGAACGTGAGGCCGACTTAGGTATTCTTCGAGTAACGGTTCTTCATGATGATAACCGTGAAGCTCAAAAGATTTCCCAGGCTATCTCACAAGTCTTGATTGAGAAAAATAGCATCTTTCTTGGAACTGGAGACAAGAATGTCCCGGTAAGTATTCTCTCAGGACCACTCGCTGAGTGGAACCCAAATGTAGGAGAGATTATTTCAGTAGTGCTGTCTGGATTTTTCTTTGGAATGGTAGTAACCTTTATTATCCTTCT
>CAYHND010000059.1:0-3977 GCA_964357915.1 uncultured Bdellovibrionales bacterium | reverse complement strand
TGGACACCGCCGACATTAGCGGCATACATGCCACCGCCGATAGCACCCAATCCAAGCATAAAAAAAACAAGTCCTTTCATCTCCACTCTCCTTTATCTGTCAGATGGTTCTCTACCTGACGCTTAGAGTATACGCGGAAGTCCCCGAAAATGGAAGGGGGGCTAAAATTAGGTAAAAAATGAGGGGTCGCTCCAGAAAAGCGACCCCAATAGGGTGAAAAAGTGACTGGAAAGAAATGCTATTTCTTCAGAGGCTGTGAAACCTCCTTAGGTAGCGATGCCGTTGCATTGCTGTCTACCTGATAGCTCATGGTGAGACCCAGAAAGGCCAAGACAACCATGACCAGTAACGCAACCCTGAGACGGGCTGCTCCCGTACTTAAATCCCCCATAAATATAGAATCCCCTTTCCCTCGTGTCCCGACCCATATCAGAACCCATATATTATAGCAGATCTACAGGTTTAGTCAAGGCCGAAGACTACTTCCTGGCTAAGACTTTCTTCAGATATTTTCCGGTATGCGAGAATGTTTTACGGGCTACCTCTTCTGGTGTACCAGTAGCTACTACCTCACCGCCACCGATACCACCCTCAGGACCAATATCAATGATATAATCGGCCGACTTAATCAAATCCATATTGTGCTCGATAACGAGCAAGGTGTTACCCTTGGAGACGAGGCGATCAAGAATCTCAATCAGTTTCTTCACATCTTCATAATGGAGTCCAATGGTTGGCTCATCGAGGAGATAGATAGTGCGCTCTACATGCTGGCGATAGAGTTCGGAAGAAATTTTCACTCGCTGTGCTTCACCACCAGAGAGTGTGGTTGCGGATTGGCCGAGCTTGAGGTACCCCAGACCTACTTCATTGAGAGTCTTCAGACGATCAGCAATTGCTGGGATATCGGCGAAAAAAGTAAAAGCTTCTTCGATAGTCATCTCGAGAACCTCGTAGATGTTTTTGTGTTTGTAGCGAATCTCGAGTGTTTCCTTGGTAAAACGCTTCCCGTCACAGATATCACAAGGGACATACACGGTCGGCAAAAAATGCATCTCCACGGCGATAAAACCATTCCCCTCACACGTCTCACAACGTCCGCCTGGACGATTGAAAGAAAATCTTCCTGGTTTCCAACCTCGCACTCGAGCTTCCTCGCTCGAAGCAAAGAGATCACGCACGTGAGTCCACATACCCGTATAGGTGGCAGGGTTCGATCGTGGGGTACGGCCTATCGGACTCTGGTCTATCATCACCACACGCGACAAATACTCACTCCCCACAAAAGACTTACAGTTGACTACCTTATTAGACTTATAGCGACGGTCAAAACGATTCTTGAGGTTCTCATGAATAATCTCGTACATGAGAGTTGACTTACCGGATCCAGAGACTCCCGTGATGACATTGAAACGACCAAGTGGAATATCAACATCCATGTTCTTGATATTGAACAACTGACCTCCGCGGATCTTGAGCTCACCTTTCTCCTTGGTACGACGGGTCTCAGGAATAGGGACACTTTCTTCATGGCGAAGGTAGGCCAACGTGAGTGAGCCTGATTTGTTTTTGGGTGCCAAGAGCAGGTCATCGAGATAGCCAGAAACTACTACTTCACCACCGTGAACCCCCGCTCCTGGGCCAATATCAACAATATAGTCAGATGCATATATAGTATCCTCATCATGCTCAACAATGATAATCGTATTACCGAGGTTACGAAGGGCTTGCAGAGTTTCAATCAAGCGTTCGTTGTCACGCTGGTGCAGACCAATAGTCGGCTCATCCAGGACATAGAGAGCTCCCACAAGCTGTGATCCGAGCTGACTAGCCAGCCTGATACGCTGAGCTTCTCCACCAGAGAGCGTATTGGCACGTCGATCAAGCGTCAGATAATTGAGACCAACGTTAAGGAGAAACTTGAGACGACTTTCAATTTCGCGAAGAACGACTGAGGCAATTTGAGTTTCGCGTTCTGTGAGTGTCAGAGTTTCAAAGTAGTTATACGTAGAGTCAATCATCATACTGGTGAGGTCGACGATATTCTTCCCACCTACTTTGACATGAAGCGCTTCCTCACGCAGACGAGAGCCATGGCACGTCTCACAGGGGTCACTACCAAAAAAATGCTTGGTGCCAAGACCATTACAGTCAGGGCAAGCGCCGTAGGGAGAGTTGAAAGAAAAAAGACGAGGTTCTACTTCTGGATAAGAAAAACCGTCGTATGGACAAGAAAATTTAGAAGACAAGAGGAAGCTTTCTTTGCCAATATGCACCCGTACCAAACCATCACTTTCTTCGAGAGCTTTCTCTACGGCTTCCGAAAGGCGCTCCCCAGAAGTCTCCGGGAATTGGCTGAATTCAAGAACGGGTAACTCGTCGACAATAAAGTCGATATCATGCTTCTTGTTTTTGGAAAGCAATACTTGCTCACGAAGACTCTTGCGCGCTCCATCGAGAAAAATCTCACTGAACCCCCTGCCCAAAGCATTGTAGAGTAATTGGTAATACTCCCCTTTACGTCCACGCACTACTGGCGCGGTGATGATAAGGGCATCCGTCTTGGCAGTTTTCTTCTTTTGGGCAACTTTGACTTTATCACGGACAATGGTGAGCATTTCTTCGGTAGACAGACGCTCAATCTCACGACCACATTCCAGACAGTGCGGTCGTCCCACGCGGGCAAAGAGCACACGTAAGTAATCATAGATTTCTGTCACGGTAGCCACTGTCGAACGAGGGTTGCGACTGGCTGATTTTTGATCAATAGAGATAGCTGGTGAAAGGCCGACAATTTCATCTACTTCTGGCTTCTGCATGGTATTGAGGAACTGGCGGGCATAGGCAGAGAGTGACTCTACATAGCGACGCTGACCTTCGGCAAAAATAGTATCAAAAGCCAACGAAGACTTCCCTGATCCAGAGAGTCCCGTAAAGACCACCATCTTGTTCCTGGGCATGGCCACGGTGATGTTCTTGAGGTTGTGAGTGCGAGCACCACGAACTATAATCTCCTCACTGGGATTGATATTCTGGTGCTTGTTGACGCGTTTAGTAGGGCTAGTCATAGTGATTCACTCTAGCAGAAAAAAGGCTTCTGTTCAAGGCTCTTTAGTGTAAGTTGCCTCGAATCAAAAAACCTCTACGTATCTCAAAAGTAGAGGTTTCTTTGATTGGTGTCTACAAGAAACTCATATTACTGAGCAGATTCTGTGGTTGATTCTTCAGAATCACCAGCTTCCTCTGTCTCTTCTTCACCAAAGGCGGTCTTCAAAGTTTTACGCGCTGCCTGCATCGTAGTACGGAACTTTTCTTTGGCAGCTTTGATAGTAGCGTTGCGTGTCTCTGCGAGAGCTTTGATGTTATCTCCAATCTTGTCAGTATTCTGACGGGTATCCTGGAGAGTCTTACGAGCAGCCTCCATAGACGCCATAAAATCAGAACGGACAGTAGCTACATCAGTACCACCCTCGCACTGGCTCTTGGCTTCGCTCACTGCAGCATCTACCTTAGACTTGAAACTATCGCGAGCCGTTCCAAAACCATCCTTACGTGAAGCAATGAGAGCATCAACTCCGGTTCGGAAGTCAGTGATAGCCTTGTCAACTGATGCCTGACGAGTAGCTACAGCTGCTTCACTGGTCTCCTTAAACTGCTCTACGGCAGCTTTTTCGGCATCAGTGTCGGCACGCTCAAGGAGACGAGCATACATAGCGGCGCGGCGCTCGGCACCTTCACCTCTTTTTTCATCAAGATTTTCTGTACGCTTAGTACGACGTTCATCAACATTGGTAGAACGTTTTTCCTTACGCTCTGTAAACTTCTCACTTTGACTGTCCATGCGCTCTCCTATCTTTGATGCATGCTCAGTAAAGCGTTCACAGAACTTGGCTTGGCGCTCTTCTTTGTTTTCCTCACGCTTCTCTTTGAGCTCTTCCATTTTCTGCTCGCGGTCTGCCATACGAGCTTCACGATTT
>CAYHND010000058.1:2599-3995 GCA_964357915.1 uncultured Bdellovibrionales bacterium | reverse complement strand
TAGCAGCTAGCCTCTATACAGAACTAGCCGGAGGAAAACTCTTTGGTATGCGTGATGTGCGAGTGGCGGAAGTGAAGGTACACAAAATCTTACTTTCTGAGCAACTTGTCCATGATGTGCTGGGTGTTCGGGTGCCCCTTTTTGAAATCGTACGCCTACTAGCTCTTCTTGGCCTCAAAGTCAAAAAGAAAGCAGACAAGGCCGTACTTGAAGTTACTATCCCTGAACGACGACCAGACCTGACTGATGCTTGGAACCTGATTGAAGAGATTGGACGCATGCGAGGCTATGACAAGATTCCGGCTGAGGCTCCGCTTTTGCCACTGACCCTTCGCGAGACCGAAAACAGTCGGACGCGAGAGTATGAGTCCAAGCGTCACGCTACTCTTCTTGGATTTGATGAAGTCATGACCTATTCCTTCTACAGTGAAAAGGATATCCAGGCGAGCAGACTGGACAAAAACACCCATGCAACTCTTGAAAGCCCACTTTCGCCAGAATATACCCATCTGAGGCAGTCGCTTATCCCTCTGTTGCTCCGTAAGGCCAAGGAAAACCTACGGCATTTTGACCATTTTGCTTTGTTTGAAATCGGTAACGTCTTTCTCCTTCCTCCTAAGAAAACCTTGATTGAGTGGCAAGAAATTGCTTTTGTTGAAGTGGCTAAGCCCAAAACCACTGAACCGGTATTACTTACTCTGAAAGAAAAAGTGATTAGCTACCTTGAGTCACTGGGTATTGGTGATATAGAAATAGTGCCTCTAGAAGTTGATGAGGATGTAAACTTCCTTCACCCTACCAGGAGAGCGGATATTACGCTTTCGGGTGTGGTGGTGGGTACGCTGGGAGAAATCCATCCTGCTATTGCGAAGAACTTTGCTCTTCCAGAAGGCAGAGTAGTGGTAGCCAGTCTCCGTTTTGACGAGTTGCAACACGCTAGACGAAAATCTATCGTAGCCGAACCACTGCAGAAGTTTCCTTTTGCTACACGTGATATTACCCTTTGGTTTCCGAAAAAGGTGACCGCTCTTGAAGCCCGTGAAGTTATCAAACAGGGCGGCGGAGAACTCCTCCGTGACAGTGAACTCTTTGCTATCTATGAAAAGGATGGTGAGAAGAGTTACTCATTTCACCTGGCCTTTGGTGCCACTGATCGAACCCTGACCACCGAAGAAATGGATGTCTCTTTTGACACTATTGTCACCTTAGCCAAAGAACGCTACGAGGGCTATATCCGTTACTAAGAAGACGCTCTCATGAAAATAGCATTGGTGCATGACTACTTGGTGCAGTATGGAGGAGCGGAGAGAGTGTTGGAGGCCTTTCAGGAGCTTTATCCCTATGCCCCTATCTATACCCTGATTTATGATCAGGATTCTATGCATGGACACTTTGC
>CAYHND010000058.1:0-2499 GCA_964357915.1 uncultured Bdellovibrionales bacterium | reverse complement strand
AACCGTATTCGTAAGTACTATCGCAAGGAGTCTACGGTCATCCATCCACCAGTCAACGTCTCGCAATTCTATCTTTCCGAAGAACCATCCAAAGACTATTTCCTGATGGTAGGGCGCCTCATCGCCTACAAACGTCATGATATTGCTATCGAGGCCTTTAACGCTCTTGGGCTTCCACTCAAGATTATCGGCCGGGGACCAGAGCTAGAGCGTCTGAAAAAACTGGCTGGACCAACGATTGAGTTCTTAGGGCGCGTACCCGAGGAAGTTCTTCCTCGTTATTATGCCGAGTGTCGCGGATTTATATTTCCTCAGGAAGAGGATTTTGGTATCGTGGCTATTGAAGCTATGGCCTCGGGTAAACCCCTTATTGCCTACCGTGGTGGTGATATTGTGGAGCATATGGAAGAAGGGAAAATGGGAGAATATTTTGATGAACAAACCAAAGAATCCCTTATTGGAGCCATAAAACGTTTCCAAGAGGCTGAGTATGATCCTGCCTATATCCAGGCTAAGGCTCTCCCTTTTGACAAAGAGCGATTCAAGGCTACAATAAAGGACTACCTCGAAAAAGTAGTGACCGAACATCAAGCCAAAATCTAACTTTCTCCTCATGGAACTACGAGATATCTGCAAACTTTTTGCCAAAGAACGCACTACCTATACTTTAGTGATAGGATTTTTCCTTTTGCTCGGTTTTCTGTTTACTACATATGAGCCAGAACGCTACCAGGCGAGCGTCCTTATCACCATTGGCCGGACGGAGAGCGCACCAACGACAGAATACAGCTACGATAGTTTCTACCGTCTCCAGGCTGATGAGCGTTTTGCAGACACATTAGTACGCCTTCTGGGTACGGCGCGTGTGACAGAAGATATTATGGAGGATGCAGAACTTTCACAAGGAGGCTCTGCTGGCTACTTTACGGCGCGGAGACTATCATCTCAGCTTGTTGAAGTGACCTTTGAAAGTACAGATCCTAAGGCACTGCCAGTTATTGGAGCCAGTCTTACCAAAGTACTGACCAGCTATACAGAAGACCTCAATGCCAAAGCAGGCAATAAGGAAAATTGGTTTCGAGTCATTGCTGCTGAGCCAGTCATTAATGACGCTCGGGCAGACAGAATGCTCGTGTTGGCTCTATCGTTGTTCGCTGGACTGTTCTTTGGCTTTTGGTTAGTTCTCATACGTTTTTACTTATACGGATCACAACTACATGCGCATCGGGATTGATATTCGGTGTCTGGCGGAGGGACGGCGCACAGGAGTAGAAGAATATACACTTGGATTACTGAAAGAGCTCCTGCATAGCGGAGGTGATCATCAGTACGTCTTGTTTTTTAATTCCTGGAAACCGGCTCCGCGCCTACTCCAAGCCCTCACTCATCATGACAACGTGACTTTGCGGGCCTATCGTTTTCCGAATAAACTTCTTAATTTTTGCCTGTGGTATTTGCGTTTCCCAACCCTTGATTGGCTGATGGGTGGAGTGGATGTAGTCTTTCTTCCGAATCAGAACTTTGTTGGAGTCAGTCGTCATGTTCCGCTAGTGGTGACAGCCCACGATCTTTCTTTTGAGCTTTTCCCAGAAACCTTCTCATGGAAGCAACGACTATGGCACTATTTTGTCAATTTCCGAGGGCTGACCAAACGTGCGACCAGGGTGATAGCTGTCTCGCAGTCTACCAAGAGCGATATAGTGAACGCCTATGGGACACGAGAGAATAAAGTAGTCGTTATTCCGAGTGGTTACGACACCCGCTTGGGGGTAATTGATCGTAATAATCAATCCCTCTTAGTCGTTCAGAAGCGCTACAGCCTGCCCTTCAAGTACGTCCTTTCTTTTGCCACCTTTGAACCACGTAAGAACCTCATCTCTGTCATCGAGGCCTACGAAGAGTTCGTACTGCAAAATCCTACTTCACCGTATCATCTGGTTCTGGCCGGTAGTCCTGGTTGGGAAAAGAGAGCCCTCTATCAGCGTATTCGTAGTTCGAAGGTATATGACAAGATCCACCTAATCGGCTTTGTCGAAGAAGCTGATAAAGCCGCTGTCTACAACCTAGCTAGTGTTTTTGTCTATCCATCAGTCTACGAAGGTTTTGGCTTTCCACCACTCGAAGCTATGGCCTGTGGGGTGCCGGTCATTGTATCGCACAGCTCATCTTTGCCTGAACTAGTGGTTGACGCCGGTATTCTCGTCGATCCCTATCGGCCCCAAGAGATTTTTGATGCTCTGGAAGCTCTACTCAAAGAAACTGAATTAGCACAGCTCCTCTCCAAAAGAGGGTTGGAAAGAGTGAAGAATTACTCATGGTCAAAGACAGCAGCCAGTACTCTAGCGCTCTTCGAAGGCCTGCAAAAATAGTGGTGGATAACTCGCTCGCTAAAAGGGAAGAGAAGAGTATACTGTAAGGGCATAAGTAATTGTCTAAATTAACAGTATGCCAAAAACAAAAAGTAGATCAATAAGTTTATTCACCGCGCTTTTGATAGCG
>CAYHND010000057.1:0-4281 GCA_964357915.1 uncultured Bdellovibrionales bacterium | reverse complement strand
AGCATATGAAAAAATTACAAAACGTCAAAGGATTTACTTTGATTGAACTCTTGATCGTCATCGCCATCATTGGCATCTTGGCATCAGTGGTTCTCGTCAGTCTCTCGAATGCTCGGACGAAGGCGCAGGAAGCTGCCTTTAAGGCTGAAGTAGCCGCCGGTGTAGGAGGACTCGTTATCCAATGCGATGATTCACTCGATGGTACACTGGGAGCCCTTCCGGCTGATACCAATGTTACCAGTTGGTCTGCAGGGACTGTTGCAGCAGAAAGTTGTGCCCCAACAGGTGCGGGAACATTCTCAGTGACCGGTATTACTCCAGCAGCTACTATTGCTGGCTGTACCAGCGCTGCTATTTCTGAGGCAGGAGCTGATTTCGCTTTGTGTCCATAGAGTTTCATTGTATTTATTAGTCTAAACAATAACTATGCAAAAGTTACAAAAGGGATTTACCCTTATCGAACTCTTGATCGTCATCGCCATCATTGGCATCTTGGCATCAGTGGTTCTCGTCAGTCTCTCGAATGCTCGGACGAAGGCACAAGTAGCCGCCTTTAAGGCTGAGGTGTCGGGCGCAGTAGCTAGTTTCCTCATCGGTTGTGATGATAACACATTAGCTACCGCTATCACGACAGCTAATACAGCTAGCTCAACTGCTACTTATGCTCTAGGAGCTAACAGTTGTGGTGCTACTGGTGCTGGAACATTTACGATTACTGCTACCGCAGATAATACCTCGGTTCCTGCCGCTTGTGACACTGGTACAACTATCACTGCCAGTGGAGCAACATTTGCTGCCACTTGTATCTAGGGGACTCGAGTTCTCATTTAAAAAACTCTCCGCTTCAGTGGAGAGTTTTTTTTATGGCATACCTGAGCTATACTACTAGCATGTTATATCTTATTATATTTTTCGGTCTTGGTCTCATCATCGGCAGTTTTCTTAATGTAGTCTTGTTTCGTGGTGAACGCGACATGTCTTTTGTTAGTGGTCGTTCACAGTGTCTCACCTGTGACAAGACTATAGCCTGGTATGATAATATCCCACTCCTAAGTTATCTTATCCTGGGTGGCAAGTGTCGTCATTGTCAGGCGCATATTTCTTGGCAGTACCCCTTGGTAGAGCTTATGACGGGCATCCTCTTCTCTCTTGCGGGTTCTATCTTTTTTGACCCGCTGAGTAACCAAGCCATCCTACAGACGGTATGGGTACTTGGACTGATTATTTTTCTTACCTTGATTGTAATGGCTGATTTCCGCAGTATGGAAATACCTTTGTGGTATCTGATGGCTGTAAATGGCATCACCATAGCGTATCTTTTGGCAGTGTACTTCCTATTTGAGCCACAAAGTGTTTTCTTTGACACGGCACTTGCGAGTAGCCTTATAGGAGGAGCCTTGGCCTGGGTCTTTTTCTTTGCCCTGGTGTATTTTTCCAAGGAAACTTGGATGGGCTGGGGGGACGTGTGGTTAGGACTTCTTGGGGGGCTGGTAGTGGGGGTTTCACACGTGCTTCCAATGCTGACGCTATCTTTTGCTCTAGGTGCTCTCTATGGTGTAGGTCTGATGGTGCTACAAGGTAGGAATCTCAAGACCGAGGTACCCTTTGCTCCATTTCTGGCCTTTGGCATACTCACCACTCTTTTCCTCATAGAATCTTTCCCACGCATCTTTTGGTTCGTTTCTTGGTAGAAATTTGCTATACTACCAATGTACTTAGCGTAACGATTTTGAAAAAAAATAAACACTACATTCGTCGAGGATTTACCCTACTAGAACTACTCATCGTAGTGATAGTTATTGGCATTGTCTCAACTATCATCTTGACTGGCACGGGGAATGTGCGTACCGAAAAACAAGTTGATGCGGCTGGACGTGAGCTAGGAGGAGTACTCCGTGAACTGCAGCAATACGCTCTTACTGGTAAGCAGTTTGTGACTAATACAGATCCTTGTTTGTACAATATAACCTGGAATAGTGGTTCCAGTAATTATACTTTTACTTACTACTACAAAAATCCAAACACCGGAGTGTGTGACCAGCAAACAGTTGTCAATACCTACACTCTTCGTAGCGGAATCACCTTTAGCAATACGGGTAGTATGGGCTTTGGATTACCTCATGGTAGACCAGATTTTGCTGGCCTGAGCGTTGCTTTCCAGCTTACCAAATCTTCCACCATTGGTGTCACCTGTCTCTACAAAGATGGCTTAAGCAAATCTTTTGTTGGCACCAATAGTTGTCCATAACACCATGAACGCTTTCCTCAAAACAAAGAAAAAGATACATAGGGGATTTTCACTTGGTGAAGTCTTGATTGCTGCCTTTGTCTTGACTGTCGGTCTTACCGCTACGACCGCCCTGATCGTCAGTAGTATCAGCAAAGCCTACGATAACCGTGAAGCGGTTGTGGCCGCTGAGCTGGCTCAGGAAGGGGTAGAGCTTATTCGTAATGTTCGTGATCAGAATTTTGCCCTAGAAGCTGATGGTATTCCCGCGGGCGCAGGTTTTGCAGGTTTTTCCCAAGCAGACAAACACTGTCGGATGAATTCGGATGACACGACCTTCACGTGTACCCCTAGTCAGGGTACCCCTAGTAATAATAGGTACTACCTCAGGGTTCCCGATTTTCCTGAATTAGGAGAACGTTTCACTGATACTGGATCAGTGAGTCGTTTCGCTCGTTATATCTACATTGATTATAGTCCGGCCAACAATAATGCCACTGTCATCAGTTTTGTTTTTTGGGACTGGACTAATGGTAGCGCGATGCCTCCGTATATCACCACTAATGGCAATACAGGTTCATGTACCTTAGCGAATAAATGCATCTTCTCAGAGGCCAAATTTACTCAGTGGAACCGATAAAAGTCTATGCTCTACATGAATCCCAATAAAGGTAAAAGACAGAAAGGCTTCAGCTTGATAGAGGTGATGGTCTCACTCTTTATTTTTGGTTTGGTGATGACTGCCGCCTCTCAGATTTTTACCCGCGCTTTTGCAGGACATCGTTACGCGAGAGATTTACAGCGAGATGTTGAGAACGCTCAGTATCTGTCGGGCATCCTCTCCAAAGAGCTGCGCACCAGTACTATTGTCGATCCTAATGCTCCTACCGGTAATAATCCTGTGCAATCAGTCCAGTTTTATGAGCATTCGCAGGGTTTGTGTATCCAGTATCGTATCAATCAGAACGCTCTAGAGGTAGCTAAACAAAGTTCAACTGGGCCATCGGCTTGTAATAACGCTGTATTCACATCGGGCGATTTCACTACGGTGAGTTCGGGCACTATTCAAGGTGGTTTTGATGTTACTCCATCTGATTCTTCACCGCGCACAGTTGGTCGGGTGACCCTAGCCCTTCGCATTCAAGAGGGAACCCATAGTGCGAGTATCCAGAGCACTGTTTCTCTTCGTGATTATGGATCTAGTGGTTCAGATCTTTAGGCTGAGGCATGCTATAATGAAGCCAATAACTGCTTTTGAGGCTTCAAAAAAATGGATACCAAGACTGTGCAAGAGCGCATAGCTCGACTGACTGAAGAAGTAGAAAAACATCGTAAAAGCTATCACGTCCATGATGCGCCAACTATCAGTGATGAGGCGTACGATGCCTTGTTTCACCAGTTAGTAGATTTAGAAAAAGAGTACCCTCAGTACAAGAACCCCAACAGTCCTACGAGTCGTGTGGGTGGGGAGGTTCTTTCGGGGTTTCGCAAAGTGACTCACGCTCACCGCCAGTGGTCTTTTGATGATGTTTTTGATACCAAAGAGCTCAAGTTATGGTGCGAGCGCATTGAGCGCATGCTCTTGAAGCAGGGTATCACCGAGAAGCCAGAGTATATCTGTGAACTCAAGATTGATGGGCTCAAGATTATTCTTACCTATGAAAAAGGAGAACTTACCATGGGAGCGACGCGCGGCGATGGACGCATAGGTGAGCAGGTAACTGAGAATTTGCGTACTATCCAATCTATTCCTCTTGCGCTCACAAAACCCTGGAACGGAGTTTTTGTGGGTGAGGCCTGGTTGCCTGCCAAGGAATTGGAACGCATCAATAGAGAACGTCAGGCGCAAGATGAGCCACCATTCGCCAATCCACGTAATGCGGCCGCAGGCTCTATCCGTCAGCTTGATCCTAAAATAATAGCCAAGAGAAACCTAAGCGCCTTCATCTATGATATCAATGAGTTGACTGATAGTGAGGGAAAAGCGCAGGCACCAAATAGTCAGAAGGAAGAGCTCCTGATGCTTGAGCGTTTGGGTTTTCAGGTCAATCCAC
>CAYHND010000056.1:0-4292 GCA_964357915.1 uncultured Bdellovibrionales bacterium | reverse complement strand
TCCTCCTCACTGCCCTCACCACTATCATCGGTCTTATCCCAATTACCCTATCTGACCCTATCTGGCAGGGTCTCGGTGGTGCTATCATCGCCGGACTTCTCTTCTCTGGTATCGCCAAGCTCTTCTTTATTCCCGTCATGTACAAAATCCTCTACGGCCAAAAAGAGGTCTAAAAAATCTTGTCTCTAAAAAAACAGCCTCGATGTTATGTTGGGGCTGTTTTGGTTTGTGAGCACGTCTAGTTCTTGATGTCTTTCTTCCCTTCTTCTTTGAGCTCTTCTTGAATAGTCACGTTCTGTATATACACCAGTTCTGCTGGTGAAGATCCTTCACCGCCCGGCTTGGTTGGTGCAGTGGCAATAGCATCTACTACCTCCATACCGGCTGTTACTTTGCCAAAAATAACATAACTCTTAGGCAAAGCCGTGGCTTTATGCATGATGAAGAACTGACTGCCGTTAGTATTAGGGCCGCTGTTCGCCATAGCTACCGTCCCTCTAGTGTACTCACCCGTAAATGGCTCGTCGTTAAACTTATAGCCAGGACCTCCCGTACCAGTACCGGTTGGATCACCTCCCTGAATCATGAAGTCCTTGATGGTGCGATGAAATGGCGTGTTGTTATAGAAGTTTTTGCGAGCCAGAAAAACAAAGTTGTTGACAGTTATCGGTGTAGCCAAAGCACTAAGCTCAATAACAATATCTCCCTTCCCCGTTGTAAGCGTGGCTTGGTAGGTCTTAGTGTCAGCTTCGATTTCCATACTTGGTGCTTCTTTGTACATAGGTTCTTTTGTTTCAGTTTTTTTAGACGCTTGTTGAGCCCTGGCGACTTCAGCTTCCTTCGCTTTAGTAGCTGCTTCTTGGGCCGCTTTTTTTTCTGAGTCCAGCACAAGATCGGTACCCGTTACCAACTCTTTTTTTCTAACTTCATCGGTACTACAGCCAGTCAGTACCACCAGCAGAAACAGGAGGCTCAACCCTTTGATGATATTCCGCATAGCTTTATAGAGTAATAGTTGCTTCTCAGTATAGCAAATGGCCTGAACTCAGGCAAAGGTAAAGGCGTACACCTCAGTATCACCTTCCTCAAAAATGATTTTGAGGAGAGCTTTTTTGTTTTGCCCCCGGAAATCCACCAGTTCGTAAAGACGATCTTCATCAATAACTACCCGACCATTCTGTACATCTTTTCCGGACTCATTTTGGCTTATAGAGACGCCATCAATGGTAATTCTTACTCGACTCGGCTTTCCTTCAGCGCCAGGCCTCATCACCAAGAATACCTTACTCCCCTGGAAGAAAAGCTCGAGCGCCCCACCGCTTTTGACTACGGCTCGTTCTCCTTCAATACGGGCACTCCCTTCAAAAGCATACTCATGCAGGGAAAGCTTGGCAGGTTTGCTAAAGACCTGATCCACACCCGTCACGGTTTCTGGAGATGCTAGATTCTCGGCTCGGTCACTCCCAAGGTATGTTTCACCAGTCTTTGGCCCTCTACTCTCTACTTCTTCTCTGACAGTACTGACTGTTGTATCACCAAGATCAGCTCCAGCTTCTTTGAGAAGAGCTTGAATAGCCCGCTCAGTTTCCTCATAACCACCTTCACCAAAATGAGTCTCTCGAATATTCCCCCCTGCATCAATCAGATAGTGGGCTGGCCAGTAGCGGTTACTATATGCCTGCCAGGTAGCATAGTCATTATCCTGAGCGACTGGATAGGTGATGTTGTATTTTTTGATAGCCTCAGCTACATTGTCTTTCTTGTGTTCAAAGGCAAACTCTGGCGTATGTACTCCAATCACCACAAAACCCTGGTCCTTGTATTTCTCATACCAACTCGTGACATGCGGTAACGTACGGATACAGTTGATACAACTATACGTCCAAAAATCTATCAGCACTACCTTGCCGCGGAGACTCTTCAGTGTAAGCGGATCACTATTGAGCCACCCGTTAATACCCGTTAACTCTGGTGCTGGTCCAAGGTTTTCGAGTTTTGGCTTGGTCATACTATCAAGAATACTCGACTCTACATTGGTCACACTTTCTTTACCAGTACGCAGTGCTTCTAATTGACCCGTCTTCTCTGCCTGGTTTTCAAAAACATATAAGAATGACTCGTAGCTCGGAAACTTCTCGAGAATAGTCGTCTGAAGCTTCTTGTCATAGCCAGTAAAAATCATCACCGCAGAAAGAATCATCACTACCCCAAAGACTTTCTGGATAACCCCCGTGTAAGCTGAGAGAGCTCTCGTGCGGGTCAACAACCTCCCACCAGCAAGAGTCAAGATATACAATGGCACACACACTCCCACTACATATACTACAATGAGCAAAAAGGCTTGATAGCCAACTGCTTGCGTCGCCGCTACCGTGGCTACCGCTGCGAGAATTGGCCCTGCACAAGGCGTCCAGATCAGACCAAGGGCCGCTCCGGTGATAAAACCTCCCCCAAAACCATCTCCTCGTCCACTGGTGAAACGCCCACCAATACCGCTCAGCCTGCTCACTGCTCCTTCCAGCTTATCTCCAAACCAAGGCACCAATAGTACCAGCCCTAAGAAGCCGATGATAAAGACCGCCAGATACCGCAAGACTTCTGGATCAAAAGGAATGATCTTGACGATAGCTGCCAAAGCCAGAGTAAAAAAGATGAAACTGACTGCCAAGCCCGTCACCAATCCTAATGGCTTTTTCTTCCCCCCTGTCACTCCCGCAGAAAGCACTATCGGTAGGATAGGCCATATACACGGAGCAAAAATAGTAACGATACCGGATAAGAAAGTAAAGAAAAGTAATACGAGCATATCATTTATATACAGTTTATGTGAAAGACTTGGTTCTCTGGAAGAGCAAGAATGTTCTTGCCCTCACCAGAAAATCATTCTCACTGATTCTCTGCTGTTATTCAGAGCAAAATACTCTATTTATTCATCATAGAGCCATCTTCGTTCATCATAGCTCCATCCTCTGGTTTGGCTGTAGCTGCGTCCTGCTTCATTTTAAGCTCCATTTCTTCACCCTTAATGATAGACTCATCTTTTTGCATCATTTTGTCATTCTGACTGCTCCGAGTAGCCAGGTAGATTCCTCCAAGCACCACCACCAAGGCTAGAACTGCGAGTACTATTTTTTTATTCATGTTCATTCACCTCCTTCCCTAGGTTATTTGTTTAGTAACGTTTCTCAGTATACATAGACCCTAGCACCTTCATCCAGGATCTCACTCCTTAAGCATACACCAAATTCTCATTATGTGTCTTTCCAGAAGAACGGGTTCGCGACCCCGCCCTCACCAGAAAATCATTAACTACTTGATGTTTGCAAGAACTTTTTCCAGTGTGTTTCCACCCACCCACTTATTGAGACTGTTACCGTTCGCATCTACCTGTACAAAGGTATGCTGAGTAGTCACCCCGTACTTAACTTTTAGATCCTTAGAAGAATCATAGTCCACGCTTAAGATAAGAGTATTAGCAGGAATATCCTTTATACTAGCCTTGATATCTGCATCAATAGCTTTACAAGTCGGACACCAAGAAGCGTTGAAGAAAAGAACTACTTTGCCTTCTTTGGCAAAAGCGAGCTTCGATGCATCATAGGGCATATACTGTCCACCCATCTTCATCATAGCTTGGTCGTCTGCCTTATCCATCATAGTACCCTCCTTACCTTCCATCATGGCGTCGTCTTTTCCCGTAGCATCTTCTTTCATCATCTTATCTTCTGCCATTTTTTCAGCTTCCATCTTCTGCTCCATCATTTTGTCGTCTTTATTACTCTGAGTCACCATATACAGGCCACCAAGAATAACTACTCCAACAATAATTCCAATTATTATTTTTTTATCCATATTCGTTCACCTCCTTTCCTCGGTTATTTGTTTAGTAACGTTTCTTGGCATATATCATACCGATGACCTTCATCAGAATCATTGCCCCAAGAGCATACACCAGATCATCGTTATGCGTATGCCGAAACTCTCCTACCATAACCATCACCATGAGAACACTGGCTCCTCCTAAGTATCCAAGGCGAGCCGCTATGTAGCGATGCAATTCTTCTCGTTCATCATGGACACTCTCAGCAAAGACAAACCCCATAAACAAGAAAAAGAGAAGTGCCGCTACACAAACAAGTGTCATCACAAACATATCAGGCATCCACCACCCTCCAGGATTTACTAACAAAAGGAGTGCGAGGACTGTACCTCCCGCTAGGACTGATTCAAGTGTAAAATTACTTTTCATAACGTATAGTAAAAATTTTATCTACTTCAACTTTAAAAACTTT
>CAYHND010000055.1:0-4349 GCA_964357915.1 uncultured Bdellovibrionales bacterium | reverse complement strand
TGGTCAAAAAGAAAAATGAGCCCCCTGATAGTATCAGAAACACTCATTTTCCCTCTGAAAAATGCAGCAACTCATCTAAAATCGAGCCGCTTCATCAACTACGAGTTTTTTCTTCACAGAACGCTCATCGCGCAGGTTGAGATCTCGTACACGGGAATGGGTTTTGGTAATTTGACCCTCTAGCTCATCTACCACCCAGTCAATAGAACCTTCGATACTGGCAGTGGTCTCTTCGGCTCGGAAAAGCTCTCCCTCAACACTAACCATCACCTCTACCCGAAAGGTGTTATCTTTTTCTTCACTCAGCTCTATTTCAAATAACGCGGTTTCCTCTACGAGTTTTTCTAGACGCTCTAGTTTTTTTACGATATATGCTGTTGACTGGTCGTCTTTGGTATCACCTTTGTAGAGAAAACGAGTTTTCATAGAGTACAGTGTTAGGATTTATACATATAGTATACCTTGTCCTCTATTTTCGGCAAAGTAAAAAACTATTTTTGTGCCTTTTACAAGCCTTTTTTATACTTACAAAGAATTTATCAGGCCAGTGGTTTCATTGAGCGTATTCAGCATTGCGGGAATAGCAAAAGCTAGACCAATGATTGGGACAAGGAAAAAAACAAGCGTGCTCACCATTGTGAAAAGAAAGTACTTACGAGTCCTCTCTACTGATACGTAGATGGCGTCTAGTTTTTCGTCTTGTGCTTTAAGTCGCGCTTCGAGTTCTTGATCCATGGTCTTATGTATTAGAATTATTATTTATTTTACTCCAAAATTGTTTCTAAAAGCTCTGGGAATTCTCTCGTGTTCATATCGCTAAAGATGAAGTGACCTTTATCTGTAAATTCTTGAACCTTAATATCGTCACACTCGGTCTGAATTTGCTTAACACTCTCTAAAATATCAGAATCATCATCTGTAGAGACAAAAACAGTTACTCCAGCAGTAAACGCAACTAAGTTGCGTTTAAGAATAAAGTCGAAAAACTCTGGTATATGGTCATCATCTGGATCAAGATATGGTGCTACCAATACTACTTTGCCTACCTGAATATCGTTTTCTGATAGATAACGCACCAGGAACCCGCCACCACAGCTGTGTCCTATGAGTGCTGTATCGTTATCGATAATAAACTGCTCAAATGCACCCTTCCAGGCAGCATAGTCAGGTGCGTATGGCTCAGGAAGTTCTGGCGTGTACACCACATAGCCCTGAGATTCTAGTTCACCTTTCAGCCAAGGAATCCAATGCTTCCCAGCCTCATTACCATCATACCGCTCTTTACTTGGCATCCCATGCAGGATAATAGCTTTTTTCATAATTTTTTTCTAAAATCCAACCATTTGAACCTCTTCTTGCAGTCTGATGCCGAGCTCATCACGTACTTTAGTCTTCACGAGCGACGTCAACATGATGACATCTTCAGCAGTAGCTTCTCCAGTATTGATGAGATAGTTAGGATGTTGGTTACTTATTTGGGCTCCACCAATCTTCTTGCCACGCAATCCTACGTGATTGATGAGCCAGCCAGCGGGAAGTTTACCGTCTTTGGATGGTCGACCAGTCTCACTCTCGAATTCGTCAAGAAGATCCTGGTTAGTAACATGAGGATTCATAAAAAATGATCCTGCACAGAACGCGTCTTGAGGATGCTTAGCCTCTCGTTTTGCAATAGTCTCTTTGCGGATAGCCGCTAGTTCATCACTCCTTTTGTGTTCCTGAAACAAAAGCTCGGCTGTTAGAATAGCCCATTCCTTATGATGCTTAAAAAAGCTGCTGCGATAGGAAAACTCACATTCATCCTTCTGAAAAACTTTGACCAGACCCGTCTGGAGGTTGACGGCGGTCACTGATACTAGACAGCTACTAATCTCAGATCCAAAAGCACCGGCATTCCCTCGTACCGCTCCACCTAAGAATCCGGGAATACCCGAAAGCTTCTCTAACCCAGCTAGTTCGTGTTCTTCAGCGGCCAAGACAACATCAAGGAGTTTGGCTCCAGCCGCTGCCACAAGCTTGTCGCCCTGGACAGTAATATCTTTAGCAACAAGATGGATCACAATGCCAGGGAAGCCTTTGTCAGAGAAGAGGACATTGCTTCCACCGCCAAAGATAAAAGCAGGGATTTTGTGTTCTTTGGCATACTCGATAGCCAGCGAAACATCCTGAGCACTATGCGCTTCTGTATAGGCCAAAGCCGGCCCACCGATACGGAAGGTGGTGAGTGGCGCTAAGGGATAGTTTTGTTGGATATTGAGTGCCATGTTTTTGCTTGTCCCGTTAGACTGATAAGTCTAATCGGGATTTTTTATTTGATGGTTGGTTTTTTGGTAAGGGCGTGCGATATCTCCCAGACATTCCCCGCACCGAGAGTCACTATGAGATCATTCCTTCCTATTTCTTTTTCTAATTGTTCTACTAACACAGGGATGGAGTCGAGACAAACATCGGCCTTATTGGGGATAAAGCGATTAATGGCAGTGGCTAAATCTTCTGAGCTGACTCCACCTTGTACTTCTCTGGCACTACCGTAGATAGGAAGGAGAGTGACCTTATCAGTATCATCAAAACTCTGGGCAAACTCCGGCAAAAGAGCTCTGGTACGAGTAAAGGTATGCGGATGAAAAATAGCGTGGATGGTACGAGTCGGATAGAGTTCTCGAAAAGTCCTCAAAGTAGTACGAACTTCCTCTGGATGATGGGCATAATCGTCATAGATAAGAGCTCCAAAGCGTTCTCCAAGAAATTCAAAACGCCTCTCTGTCCCCTCAAATTCTTTCAATGCCTGACGGATAGACCCTATCTCAAAATCAAGCTCTAGGTGAAGAGCAACAACAGCCGTAGCATTGAGAGCGTTGTGTCGTCCAGCCAAACGCAGTTCAAACCTACCAAGATTTTCCTCACCTTTGATAAGTTCAAAGTTCTGTCGATATTCACCATCTAGACTAGCCTGCCAGCTTGTAATCTGGTAGTCAGCGCCGGCCACAAATCCATAGCTGACAACCTTACAGGTAGCCTGATTAGCTACTGCGTTCACATCACTACTATCAGAACAGGCAATTAGAAATCCATGCCGGGGGATTCGTCTGACAAAAGTTTCAAAAGTTTCAGTGTAGCTTTCTACCGTAGGGAAAAAATCAGGATGATCGTAGTCAACGCTGGTCAAAATGACTCCGAATGGAAGGTAGTGAGCTAGCTTGTTCTGATACTCGTCAGCTTCCAACACGAAGTATTTACCAGTCCCCAGAAGCGCACTCCCGCCCCACGAAGCTATCCGACTACCGATAATGGCCGATGGATCAGCACCAAGGAGTTTCAGGGTATGAGCCAAAAGAGCGCTCGTCGTGGTCTTACCATGGGTACCACAGACAGCCAGGGTCTGATGAGTTTCTGTAACCAAACCCACTGCCTCTGGATAGCTCAGAACCGGGATACCAAGAGTAAGCGCGTAGGCGAGCTCAGTATTCTGCTCTTTATTGTAAGCGGTAGAGTAGACGACGAGTTCAGTGCCTGCTGGAATATTGGATTCCTGAAAGCCAACATGAGGAACTATCTTGTATTTGGCCAAAATAGCATCTGTGTAGAAAATCTCTTCTGTATCTGACCCGGTCACTTCGCTCCCCTGATTCACCAACAACTCTGCTAAGGCTGTCATACCAGCCCCCTTGATACCAATCAGGTGAATTTTCTGGAAATCAGTTAGTTGCATTTTATTGCTTGATCATTGATAGCACTCCTTGCGCCAACATCTCAGCGGCATCTTTATGATAGAAAGCGCGGATAGCCTCACCCATTTGCTTGGAGCGAGCTTCATCCGCCAAAAGTTCATGGATTTCTTGGAGAAGAATGTGTTCACTTAAGTTGGGTTCCTCAAGTACGCTGGCTCCCCCGATATGAGCAATGGCATAGGCGTTCTTCTTCTGTTCATCATTGGCGGCACTCGGAAGAGGGACAAGAATACACGTCTTGCCATGAGCGGCGAGCTCTGCGATAGAACCAGCTCCTGCTCGTGATATGACAATATCAGCTAAGGCATAGACGTCTCCCAAGAGCGCTCCCGACAAAAAGGCTTTGGGTACATAGCCAGATGATCCCGGGGTAATACCGTATTCTTTGACGGCATTCTCGATACGAGCCAGATGTTCTTCGCCTGTCTGATGGACAACTTGGATATTTTCTTTGAGGAGCTGTGGCAGTATTTGAAGAACCGCTTCATTGAGTTTGGTAGCACCCAGACTCCCTCCAATCACAAAGAGGGTTTTCTTACTTGGATCAAGGCTCAATTCTTGGTAGCCTCGCTCTCGACTACCATCCAAAATATCTGTACGCACAGGATTACCAGTCAATGC
>CAYHND010000054.1:0-4584 GCA_964357915.1 uncultured Bdellovibrionales bacterium | reverse complement strand
CGCTGGGGGCAGACCAATGCTGTCTATCAGAAATTAATTGAGCGTTTGACCTGGCTCGAGAATCGTCACTCGACTCTCGGTGAAGACAATATCATCAAAGACATCACTTGTGGCATTATCCTCGTGGGTCAAAACTGGCGAGGCAAAGAAGTCCTCGAAACTCAACAGCACGTACTAGAATACTTTGGTTTTGACGTTCGTCCAGAACTTTGCTGGAATTGGCAGTATACGGATGATCTCACAGATGAACGCCCCGAAACGTATATCGAAGGAGTAAAGGATTTTCGTAAAACATTTCTTCATGAAAACTAACTTAAGGGAAGAAAAGGGCTAGTTGACCTGGGCTTTGTTGTGGAGTATGGTCACAGTGAGGAGTGGAAGGAGGAGTCAATGGCAAAAGTGAAGAAAGGGCTCATCGATAAGCCCACTATTTTGTTCCTTATTCTGGGAGGAGTTCTCTTCTTGGGAACCATCTACCATGCTGTGGAGCAGATCATCAACATAGTGCCCTAAACAGCAATGAAAACGGAACACAAAAACAGCCTCGCGTGTGCAAAACACATGCGGGGCAGTTTTTATTCTAACTCGTTAACTCCCGTAATGGAGTTTTACAAGGTGTCGACAAAAGGCTGGAGCTTATGAGTAGGGATAGGCCTCTGCTTCTCTTTTGGAAAAAAGATGATAGCAACCACGAGGAGCAGGAGGCTGACGAGTAAAATAGAGAGCAGGTTTTTGTGCATAAGCTCTCTATTTACCACTCATGACAGAAGGATTAGTATCTTTCCATGGATCGGTACGGTCAACTTCACGAAGGCGAGCGATTTCTTCTTGTGGATTACGAATAGCTGCTCGTACTTCATCATCGGTACGGCCAAGGCAGCGGTTCACGCCAACCTCTTGCTTGTAGAGTGCCTCGAGTTCTGGGCGGGCGAGTGTCTCAAGATCAGGAGCGAGTTCGGCCTGCATTTCATCATTAATACGCTTGTTGTTTGCTTCAGCATCAGGGGTGAGGGGGAGTTGGAATTGTTCCATAGTGATACATTGTTTAATACTGTACTTCCAGTATACCATCTTACCCACATGCTATACTAAGCATATATTTACTCCTATGACCAAAGAAAACCTCATTTTTCTCGATACCGAGACTACTGGCCTGACCACCGAAGACCGGCTATGTCAGGTGGCGTATAGCTTCCAAGGTACTGAAGCAGAAGCTTTATTCAAGCCACCACTGCCTATTTCTATAGACGCTATGACGGTGACTCATATCACCAACCGTATGGTAGCGGACAAAGAACCATTCCCTGAGTCGACGATGAAGAAGGAGCTCGGTCAGATTCTAGAAGCAGGGAATATCCTCGTAGCTCACAATGCTCGCTTTGATATTGAGATGCTCAAACGTGAAGGAGTGCTCGTCAATCAATACATCGATACTTTCAAGGTTGCCTACGCCTTTGATGAGAAGGGCGAAATACCACGCTACGCTCTCCAGTATCTGCGCTATTTTTTTGATCTTGATGTGCCTGAGGCTGCGGCACATAGTGCTCTTGGTGATGTGCGAGTGCTGATGGCTGTGTTTGAATTTCTCTTTGCTAAGATGGTAGAAACCCTAGGCGATGAAGAAAAGGTTATCACAGAAATGATAGCCCTTTCATCGCAGCCGATTTTGTTTCGTACATTTACGTTTGGCAAATACACAGGTCGCACCATCAAAGAAGTCGCCTCTGAAGATCCAGGCTATCTGGCCTGGCTGTTCAACCAAAAAGTCATGAACCGTGAAAACGGCGAAGATGATGATGAGAACTGGATCTACACGCTCGATTTCTATTTGAAAAAATAAGTAGTGAAAAATGACTCTCACCAAGACTGATTTCAAAGAATACCTCCTCTGTCACAAAAGTCTGTGGCTCAAGAAAAACAAACCCGAGCTCTATACGCCGGGAGAGTTTTCTCTTTTCCTCGAGAAGATTCTCAAGGACGGTGATGAAGTAGAAGCCTATGTCCAAAAACTTTTTCCAGAAGGAATACTCATTGAGGGGAGTAACCCAGTCTTAGTCACTAAGACTGAAGAACTCTTAGCAGACAAGGGCACATTGTTTCAGGCGACTTTTGAAACCACCGAAGGACTTTTTGCTAAGATTGATATTCTCAAGTGGAATACCGATAGCGAGAAATGGGATATCTATGAAGTGAAGGCCAGCACCGAAATCAAGAGCGACCTTAAGCACAA
Organism: uncultured Bdellovibrionales bacterium; assembly: GCA_964357915.1. Classification (GTDB taxonomy): domain Bacteria; phylum Patescibacteriota; class Minisyncoccia; order Moranbacterales; family UBA1568; genus UBA1568. The sequence continues at coordinate 2,354 of CAYHND010000054.1, read as the reverse complement.
TCACCTCAAAGACGTGACTTTTCAAACCATTGTGGCAGAAGAGGTGCTTGGTAGAGACAGAGTTGGCGAGAGTTACATTATCTATATCAATAAAGACTATCGTCTAGGTGAGACGCTTGATCTCACCCAACTGTTTGTTTTTGAAAATGTCACTAAGGCAGTGGAGAGTATCAGAGAAGAAGTGGTGGAAGAAATGAAAGAGGCTCTCAAGGAGCTTGATCAGACTTCTATTAGCTATCAGACCTGTCCTTGTCTCTACCGAACCAATGGCCAGCGTTGCGATACTTTCTTTTTCTTTAACCCTGATGTGCCAGCGTATTCAGTGCACCATATAGTGAGCGGTAAGAAACTCGTAGCCCTTCTCGAGATGGGTGTATTTGCTATTGAGGCTATCCCAGAAGATTTCAAACTGACCGCTATCCAAGAGAAAAAAGTAGAATTGGTAAAATCAGGTCAGCCTATGATTGATAGTCAGGCTATCAAAGAAATACTCGAGCAGCTCACCTTCCCCATCTATTTTCTTGACTACGAGACCTACGCTTCGCCAATACCGCTCTTGCGAGGTTACAAAGCCAACCAAGCAGTAGTGTTTCAGGTCTCGGTGCACAAGCTCGAGGCTGACGGGACACTCGAGCATTTTGAGTACTTGGCACACGACTTTGCTGATGCTACTCAGGGGTTGGTCACTATGCTATCTAATACAGTGGGTCCGGTGGGGGATATCGTGGTCTGGTATGAGAGTTTTGAGAAGGGGAGAAACAAAGAACTAGCAGAACTTCACCCCGAACTGAGTGAGTTCTTCCTGGGTATGAACGCGCGGGTGTTTGACCTGATGAAGGTCTTCACCAAATACTATGCCGATCCGGCTTTTGGTGGCAGTTTTTCTATCAAGAACGTTCTTCCGGTGATGTTGCCAGAACTGACCTACAAGACACTCGAGATTCAGAATGGCACCATGGCGCTCTCTGAATGGGAGAAGACTGTCAACGGTAATATGACTGACGAACGCCGTAAAATAATTCGTGAAAACCTACTTCGTTACTGTGAGCTTGATACCCGAGCGATGGTAGAACTTTACAAAATCCTCAAAGCCAAAGTAAGTGTATGAGGATTTTTGTAACAGCCAAAACCAATGCCAAGATAGAGAAAGTAGAGTGTCTGGATGAGACGCATTATAAGGTAAGTACCAAAGCGACTCCCATAGAAGGCAAAGCCAACCAAGCTCTTATCAAAATTCTAGCCAAGCATTTTGGTATAGCTAAGAGTTGTGTCACGCTTCGCTCTGGTGAGAGTAGTAAGCAAAAAGTATTTGAAGTTTTAGACTAGAGGAATATGCCAAAGCCCAAATCCAAGTATTCATTCAAAGCCAAAGTCTTTGTCTACACGGTAGAGCCAGCAAGTTGGTATTTTGTTTCTGTAGATAAGAAGATGTCTGCTGAAATAAAAGCCTTAAAAACTAAGAAGGTAGGCTTTAGCTTTATTCCGGTAGAAGTCACTTTGGGGAAAACAATATGGAAAACAACTCTTTTCCCCACCAAAGAAGGGAGCTATCTCCTCGCTCTCAAGAAAGATGTACGCATACGCGAAGATATTCACGCAGGAGAGGAGATAAAGGTAAGTTTTCGCCTTGTGTAGCGGTCTTATTTACGAACCTGGTATACTGAGTATATTAGCTTAACATTGATGTAAATTTGTACTATGAGTGGAGTTAAAAGAATAAATCCTGAATCATTAAGAATTCCCACTAAAGCCTACAGTCAGGGAATAATTATCCCCCTAGGAGAGGCTGAGCTTATGTTTGTGACTGGGCAATTGTCTCAAGATATTGACGGCAATGTTATTGCTCCTGGTGATACAGAGTCACAGACAAGAGTTGTTTTTTCTCGAATCGAAGAGATCTTGAGGGATGGTGGAATGACGATGAGCAATGTGATTAAGTTACAAATTTTTATGAAAGACATAAGTGATGCTAAAGTGGTCTCGGCGATACGGGATGAGATTTTCCAAGATAGTAAACCAGTGAGTACACTAGTAGAAGTTACAGGGTTTGTGAAGGCGGACTGTATGATAGAAATTGAGGTGACGGCATACAAAGGAAATAGCTAAGAGACTTGGTATAAACATATGCAAAAGATAACTCTCAAAAATCGCAAAGGACAGAAAATAGTCGGCCTACTCAATATGCCGGAAGGTGTTGTGAGAGGGACGGCAGTTATTCAGCATGGTTATGGCGGATTGAAGAGTCAGGCACATATCCTGAAGCTTGAACAAGCCTTCCATGATAACGGCTTTATAACCTTTAACTTTGACACCACCAATTCTTTTGGAGAAAGTGACGGCACATACTGGGAGGC
>CAYHND010000053.1:0-4708 GCA_964357915.1 uncultured Bdellovibrionales bacterium | reverse complement strand
TGGGACACCAATCTCAAGCGAGTTATCGGACGTTTCTTCTACGGCGATAAGAAAGCCGACCTAGATACGCGGTTTTTCGAGACTCACCTCAAAACCAAAAGAAAAGTACTGAATGCCGCTCTAATGGATTTTGGGAGCAGTATTTGTACGGGAAGACCAAAGTGTAATACCTGTCCCTTAGCATCGAAGTGTTTCTATCTACAAGAAGAGGGGAAGCAAGAAATACGAACAAAGAAACAAGAAGAGATTTTTGCTTTGAGTGAGGCGGAGTACGCCACAGTGATTCTTCATGAAAAACACCAGAAATACTTCTCAAGCCTTACCAAGACGTATCGACCATTTAACTTACCAAGAGGCTACACAACGAGAGGAGCCATCAAGGACTGGTTTTTGCAAAAGTATGGCTTGGTAGTAGCTGTCAGGCCATCCCATGCTCGCAAGATTGTGGGTAAAGAAAAGACACTCTTCGTAAACGCCCAAATTCTGACGGGGGAGCAGTCTTTCCTGGTATTTTCAAAACAAGCCGTAAAAGAGTATAATAAGGATAGTCTCTAAACTGTATTACACAGATCCATGCAAGCCCGATCCCTCAATGTCTATTTTTTCTTTCTGCTCCTTTTTGGAGTAGGACTGACTGTTTTTTTCATCTTCAAGCCTTTTATCACGGCTATCATTGCCGCTGCTATCCTCACCACTCTTCTCAAGCGTCCGTACCATGCTTTCGAGAGGCTCTTCCGAGGACACAAGGTATCGAGCGCTCTTCTCACCTGTCTTTTGGCCATTGTGGTGGTGGTAACGCCGCTCTTTATCGTCGTGTCTCTAGCTATCAACGAAGTGAACAACCTCTACTCTCAAGTAGACGACGAAGCTAATGTCCAGAGTCTGCTGAACAACGCTTTCACCGTAGCCGAGAATACACCAGGCTTGAATTTCCTGGTCAACAAAGAAACATTTTCAGAAGAGAAGATGCTCTCTGATATTAGTAACTTCAGCACCAACGCTATTGGTTTTCTACAAACCGCTTACCAGAGCATCACTGGTTTCATTCTTTGGATTTTCATTCTGTTCTTTACCTTGTTCTACTTCCTGACTGATGGCAAAAGAGCCTTGCGCTATATGATGGACTTGAGTCCGTTGAAAAACGAACAGGATAAACTCTTGATAGATAAGTTTGTTTCTATGAGTCGAGCCACTCTCAAGAGCAACCTGGTGATAGGTGTGCTCCAGGGACTTCTCGGAGGACTGGCCTTTGCTATTGCGGGAGTACCATCGCCCGCTATCTGGGGGATTATCATGGTTTTCTTCTCTATTATCCCGATGGTGGGTACCGGTATCATCTGGCTTCCAGCCGGTATCATCCTTCTTCTCTTGGGTGATATTTGGCAAGGAATTTTCATCTTGGCTTTTGGTTCCCTCATCATATCGTCCATTGATAATATTCTTCGTCCGAAGCTCGTGGGTAAAGACACCGAGATGCATCCGCTCCTCATCTTCTTCGCCACTATCGGAGGAATTTTCTTCTTCGGTCTTCCTGGTTTTATCATGGGACCTATCGTCGTCTCACTCTTCATGGCTCTCGGTGAAATCTACCGTATTGAGTTTCAGCAACAACTCAAAGAATACAACGAAAGCTAAGAGATTCTTCTATGGTAGTCCGTTGGCAGTCCATCATGGAACTTTTCGACCCAATCGCCATCACGATTGGGTCTTTTCAGATACACTGGTATGCTCTTTGTTTTTTGCTCGCCTGGCTAGCGGCTCTCGTAGTAACGCTTTCTTTTGAACAAAAAAATAGAGAGGCCAGGTTGATGAGCGCGGCTTTGTGGCAGGATCTTTTTTGGTGGCTACTGTTTGGAGGATTGGTAGGTGCACGGATAGGCTTTGCTATTTTCTACGAGCCGGTTTTCTTTTGGCACCACCCAGGAACACTTTTTCTTCCGTATGATTTTGCTACAGAGACATTTGTCCCGTTTCGGGGACTGAGTTTTCATGGCGGGCTCTTGGGCGTGGGAGTGGTACTGGGGATTTGGTCATACCAGAAGAAGATAGCTCTCTTTGCACTGACAGACCGTCTAGCTCTCATTGCCCCTGTCATATCTGTTTTTGGGCGACTTGGTAACTTTCTCAACCAGGAGTTGCCGGGGCGTATCACCGAGAGTACTTTCGGAGTGTATTTTCCAGGCGAGACAGTGTTGCGTCATCCAGCCACCTTGTACGGTCTTTTTTTTGAAGGTATTTTCTTGTTTTTGTGGCTTGGCTTTTGGCAAAAGCGAGTAGCAAAACCCGGTACACTGACGGTACTGTATCTGGTTTCCTATAGTCTAGTGCGTTTTATCCTTGAATACTTTCGTGAACCAGACCCGGGTGTAGCACTTCTATGGGATACTTTTACTAGAGGGCAACTACTTTCTTTAGGTATGTTTTTTGGAGCTGGTTTAGTCTGGTTTTGGAGCTCAAAACATGCTACAATAGAGAACAATTGAACAGCTTATAGATACACTATGCAATCAAAAAAAATCTGGATAGTTGGTGGATGTACCCTTGTTGCCATTGTCGGTATCATTGCTTGGGCGGTTATTGAAGGGAAAAAAGAAAAGGAGATAGCTAGTGTCCCAGATGCCAGCACTATCTACTTTTTTGGAGAAGAATGCCCACACTGTAAGCGTATCAATGAATTTCTCGAGGCCAATGACGTTGCTTCCAAGTTCACCTTTACCAAGAAGGAAGTCTGGCACAGCCGTACCAACAGCGCTCAGATGAAAACCAAAGCCGAAGCCTGCGGTCTTGATCCAAGCAAAGTAGGGGTGCCCTTTATCTACACTGAAGGCAACAAATGCCTCGTCGGAGAGCCTGATGTCAAGAAATTTTTTGCAGAAAAAGTAGGTATTACTCTAACCGAAGAAGAAGCAGCAGGAACAGTCAGTCAGTAAAAAACCAAAAATTGATCCGCATGAAACCAGAGTTATTTCAGTACGAGACGTACCATTTAGCCCCAAAGAAAAAAGCCAGTCTCGATATCCAAATAAATAGAGTCAATAGCCAGGCTATTCCACAGTATGTCCTCGAACGAGAACAACGTCGGAAGGCTTTTTTGTATGCCAAACAGCAGGAAATCAAAACTCTTGATGGTCTTCATCGTGAACGCAAAAACCTTCTCAATAGTCTGCGGGAAAAAACAGTCGCCGAAGGATTCTGGATGTTTGTCCGTAAAGGAGAGCTCTATGGACGTCGTTTCAGGCGTGTTTTTGCTCGCTATATTCCTAACCTCGAACCACAAAAAATGGTCTATGCCTCACTCACTGGAGGAGTGATTTTTGGTATTCTGTCGATGGCTTTGATGACACAGTACTTCGGCGGTGGAGTGTTTGCGAATGAGAAAGAACCTCTCACTGGCGCAGTAGAGAAATCCAATACCGCAGGTGTAGAGTATGACCCCAGTCAAGATATATTCTTCGAGTACTTCTCTGAAGCAGAGGGAGCCGAGTATGAAGAAAATATTCGCAAGATGGTAGCCGGCTATCCGATAGAAGAGATGTTGCCGTATATTCTCGAGAAAGATAAGATCACCGCTGCTTTCCTCATTGGTATTGCCAAGAAAGAAAGCAACTGGGGCAAGCGAGTACCTGTACTTGATGGGCAAGATTGTTATAACTACTGGGGCTACCGTGGTGTACGCAGGATGATGGGAACCGGAGGTCATACTTGTTTCAATAGTCGTCAAGATGCAGTGGATACGGTGGCGAAGCGTCTTGATAAACTTATCAAGTCAGAACAGCTCAATACCCCAGAGAAACTGGTAGTGTGGAAGTGTGGCTTTAGCTGTGAGGGTCACTCTCGAGAGAGCGTGAAGAAGTGGATCAGTGATGTGGATATGTACTACCGGCAGTTTATGGATGAGGCTCCGGCTGAGTAGGAACGAAAACAAGCCAAAAAGCACTGAGGCGGAAGCCTCTTTTTTGCTTTATACAAGGGATATTTATGAATCATGGCTTGTTTAAGCCATTGACCTATTCTGATTATTTTGCTATAATTTCCCTTGCGTTCCAATGGCTGTTTTTTCAAACAGAGTCTAGAAACGCAGTTCATTAATGCCAGTCTGGAGGTAGGTTTTTGCCCCACTGTTTCTACAGGAAGGTGAGAGTCTATCGGTTTTACAGGAGTGCTCAGTATCTGGGAGGAATCTGATCTGCAAAACAGAGTGGCCAATCTATGTATTCAAAAAACTTTTTAAGTTTTTGTCGTCAACTACGACGCCTGGGAGGGCATATCATTTCAAAACAATTCAATAGACAGCAATCTGGCTCTAAATGGCTTTCTTCATTTACAGCTCTGTCTTTTACTTTTTTCAGTGCTTTCCCAGCACTACCCAATCAAGCGCCAGTACTGGTAGCGGAAACGCCTATAGCAGTGGAGGCTCCAGTGGTGCTAAATATAGAATCAGAAGGCATTTGTGACTTCAAACGAGATATCCGTGATATTAAGGAAGCTACCCAAAAAACCACCAAAGAAGCGCTCCAGGAGCGAGAGCGTCTTTGTGGCAAGAAAACTGAAGATACGCTCGGTAAAGATACAGAATCAGCTTCAGAGTCAGAACTCAGGCTAAACGTAGAAGAGCTTGCTTCTGGTTATCCATTAGAGGCAATGGCGCCGAGTATTGCTCGTTTTGATAAATCAATTGCCGGACTCTTGGTCGGTATTGCTAAGAAGG
>CAYHND010000052.1:0-4720 GCA_964357915.1 uncultured Bdellovibrionales bacterium | reverse complement strand
ATGGAGTAAACGCTCAAAATATTGCTATGAGAAAAATTATTGTCCTCAGCTTTATTTCACTCGACGGCGTCATGCAGGCGCCAGGTGGGCCTGAAGAAGATACCTCCGGTGACTTCAAGTATGGTGGGTGGACAGTCCCATACTTCGATGATTTTGCAGGTGAAGTTATGACTGAACAGATGAGTCAGCCATTCGACTTATTGTTAGGTAAAAAAACGTATGACATATTTGCAGCATATTGGCCTCAACATTCAGATAACAGTATTGGAGGAACATTTAACAAAGTAGAGAAATATGTTGCCTCTCACACTCTCTTTGAACCAACCTGGGAAAATACTACCGTCCTCACGGGTGATGTGGTAAACCAAATAAAAAAGCTCAAATCCGAAGATGGCCCTGATTTGCAAGTACATGGCAGTGGAGACTTTATCCAAACTTTGCTCAAGAACGATTTGATAGATGGATTCTGGCTCAAAATATTCCCCATAACACTTGGTAAGGGAAAACGTTTGTTTGCTGGGGGTACAATCCCAGCAGCTTTCAAATTGACCGATAGCAAAGTTTCACCCAGTGGCGTCATCATTGCCAATTATGAACGCGCGGGAGAAGTGCAAACTGGCTCGTTTTAATAATTCGTATCTCAATTTTATGTCTCAGCCTCCCAAACTACTCAATGATGACGGTACCGCCTCCATGGCCACTATGCTTCTTATGTCTCACCATGCGTTTCGGCGTGACATAGCGCGCTTCATTGGGGCTGTGGCACAAATCAAAGCTGGTGATGCCTCGCACGCTCCGGCTGTACGTGAGGAATGGGAAAAGAGCTATCGACAAGCGCTTCATGGGCATCACACGATGGAAGACACTCATATTTTTCCAGACATTAGGAGTAAGCATCCCGACCTTGCGTCGGCTCTTGATACACTCACAGTGCAACATCACAAGATTGATCCTGTGCTCGAAAAAATTGATGCAGCTTTGGCTGATTTTGACCATCCTGAAAATATCGAAACCGCATTGAACGAATTGAAAATACTTCTTGATGAGCACCTGACTTTTGAAGAAGCTGAAATCACCCCGTCTCTTCGAGACGGAAAAGAATTTCCCGCACCGGCTGACGATAATATGGCGAATGTGTATGCTCAAGGATTTGCTTGGAGTATGCAAGGCATTGCCCTTGAGGTACTTGATCAGGTGCAAAAGATGCTACCGGACATCCTCACTGTAAAACTTCCAGCTGCTCAAAGAGAATTTGAGGTACGTTCGGAGCGTGTGTGGGGGACATACACAGTAGGGTCAGCCACAACTCCAGTACCCGAAGGGTACTGAGCGTGATCTACCGGCGTAAGATAGGTTTGATTTAGGGCCTGGTCTACTAGAGACATTGATACTTTTTATAAAATATGGTCAAAAAAATAATATCAAATGGTGTTGTGCATACGGTGCCAGCGGATTGGCGGAAAGCACTGATGGCCACGCCGGTGGCGCACGTTCTCTGGGAAGATATTACTCCGCTTGCGCGCAATGAATGGATCTGTTGGATTCTCGATGCGAAGAAACCAGAGACAAGACAACGTCGGATTGAGGTCGGCCTCTCGAAGCTTAAATCAGGAATGCGTAGACCTTGTTGTTGGGCTGGTTGCATTCATCGTTCTAAATAAACCTATAATTAAGATAGATACTTCTTATGTCTTCAGAAAATAAAGTGGTCATTGTCACGGGCGCAGCTGTAGGTATCGGTAGAGGAATAGCCTTGGCTTTTGGTAGAGAGAAAAAGAATGTGGTAATTGTAGATATTGATGAAGTCAATCTTCAGAAACTGGCTACCGAGATTGAAGCCGCGGGAGGTAAAGCTCTTCCTATACAGTGTGATGTGTCTAAAGCTCAAGAAGTAAAAATGCTTTACGAAAAAACTAAAGAAGTGTTTGGCAGAGTAGATATCTTAATCAATAATGCTGGGATTTATCCATTCAAATCTTTTTTAGAAATGCAGGAAAGCGAATGGGATCAAGTTATTGATGTAAATCTAAAGAGTATTTTTCTGATGTGTAAGGAGGCTGTGCCTTTTCTTCCAGAGGGAGGGAGGATTATTAATATTTCTTCCATTGCTTCTCAAATAGCATTTGCAGGGTTAGCTCACTACTCAGCTTCTAAGGGAGGAATGAATGCTTTGACAAGGGGACTGGCGGTTGAGCTTGCTCCTCGTCAAATTACTGTGAACGCCATTGCACCTGGAGCTATAGACACACCAGGCGCAAGAATCTCAGGTATGGATGAGAAAGAAAAACAAGCTATGCTTTCAGCTATACCACTAAAAAGACAAGGCACTCCCGAAGACATCGCCAGTGTAACTACGTTTCTGGCTTCAGAGGGAGCCAGCTACATCACGGGGCAGGTGATAGTAGTGGATGGAGGATGGACTCTTCAGTAGAGGTCTCAGTTTTAGGTAAAACAAAAACGTTCCGATGTTGTGTCGGAACGTTTTTGTTTGTATAAGGAGGTTCAGCTTATGAGAGGTGCTTGGAGACCAGCTTGGTCATCTCAAACATATTGACTACCTCTTTTCCACCGAAGACCGCCTTCAGTGCCTCATCTGCGACGATGTTGCGTTTGTTCTCCGGGTCTTGGAGATTCTTTCCTTTGATATAGACCCAAAGTTGCTTAACTACTTCTGAACGGGGCATTGGCCCGTCACCAACTACGACCGCCAATTCTGGGCTGATTTTCATCGGCTTCATGAATGCGCTGTTTGCTGCCATGTTTTTGACATTAGGGGTTACAAGAGTAATTGTATACGTATTTCGCGATTTGCCTAGGGGGTAACCCCAATTTGTCAATAAGTGAGGGGCATGAGCAGGTTTTTCTTGTGTATAAAAAACAGGGGGAAGCATTCGCTTCGCCCCCTTTGTGAGGTTGTGGTCAGTCCCTTCAGATACGATTCTGGAGCTCTTTGAATGCCTCCAGTGAATACGTATCGTGGGTAGCGGGGTCGTCTGGTATGAAGAGGGTGTTGGCCATAACGAGAAGACCGGAACCTTCTGCCAGGACAGTGTAGGTGTGGAGGATGAAGGGCGGCATCCAGATGCCCGCACCACCGTCTAGGGTGTAGGATCGTTTGTTTCCATAGAGATCCTCGCATTCCCACAGCACAGAACCCTCCAGAACAAAAATCATCTCCTCTCGAACGCGGTGCCATTCCATTCCACCAATACGTTCTTGGGGAAGTTTGCGAACGGTGTATATCCGCAGACCGCGAATGTCTTGAGGGAGAGGGTCGAGCTCTGCCTGATCGTACGCCAGGTATTTTTCCTGCACATCCTGCAGGGGCATTTTCATGGTTACCATGAGTTCGCCGCCAGATTTTGTTGGCCAGGGACCTGCTGCTGGCATAACCTGTATGTCATCAACTGAGGGCGGGGTAAATTCTTTCATAAGAGTTCCTCCTTTAAGGGACCGTTGAGTATCTCTTCAAGAAGGAAGAGAAGTATCATAATCTCATATTCTTTACAAAAAGTCAACGATGTCTTGAAGCCGAGTATGGAATGTGCTTTACTGAGCGTATCTTCTGAATACCCTCTAAGGAGAATAAAGATGCAACCATCACTTCCTCTTGCGGAACGCTACCATCAAGTATGGAAGCGTACCCTAGAACAACAATCTCTTGGGGCTAGTGACGTTGCTAAGTCACAGTTCTTTTTTGAATCTGACCAACAAGGAGCTATGCTTCTGCAAGACGGCGTACCCGTTCCTAAAAGATTTGATACGTATGCCATAGTTGGCTGTTTGCCTTTTCCAGCAGTGTTTCAGCAGACACTGGAGGACTTGTGGCAAGAATTTATGGGTCTACTAGGAAACCCACTGGCCTACGGGGTAGAGTTACCGAATCGTCACGTGGAGATTTTTTTGTTCCAACGACCCGGTGAGCTTTTTGCGCAAGAAGAAATAGAAGCTTCGATCCAAGCTTCGTTACCGATTGCTGAAGCACTTCCTCCCTTCACCATTAGGTTCACCTATCCCTTTATGACTCCTGATGGTACTATCGTTGTGCCTGGTTATGCTGAGCCAGAAGAGGGAGTAGTAGATGAGTTTCGAGATATTCTCAAAAGCACCCTTACCACCTATCCCCAAAACCAGTCACAGTGGCTACACACTTCTTTAGGTAGGGTTTTGGAGCCATTGTCTTCAGAACAACTACAACCGCTGTTAGCCCTTATGGATGCTCATCAGGGCGAAGAAATCGGAAGGGTGGAAGTTGGCGAATTGCTGTGGACACATGAGAAACAGTGGTACATGGTCGACAAAACCATTCTGCACCAAGTAGTGCTCAAATAATCCCAATCACTGGCCGTCCCAAAGTTACTTACTGGGGCGGCCTTTCAACTTTCTGATATACTGTAAGTAAAGAAGCATAGGTAACTCGTAATCAGTAAAGTATTCTTATGAATAGAATTCTCATAATAATCATTGCAGTAGTGGTTATTGGCGGTATAGTCTTTATGGCCCGACAGTCTTCAGCACCTCAACCAGAATCACAATCGAAAGTTACTACGGATACTCCAGCAATGGAGAAGGAGAGTGAACATAAGGATGCTCCAGGGATGGATGGACACGGCGAAGAGGCTATAGGAACAGCGGAGGCAGTAATAGATTTGACCAGTCAGTCAGAAGTAGCCATAGACATTCAGAACTTTGCTTATTCCAAACCAAATATCAAAATCAA
>CAYHND010000051.1:0-5074 GCA_964357915.1 uncultured Bdellovibrionales bacterium | reverse complement strand
TATCGAGAGATGGCTACCAAAGCTGCTCCCATATTCCTCGAGCTCGGAGCTCTGTCGGTGCGAGAATGTGTAGCAGACGATGTGAAGAAGGGGAAAGTAACCTCTTTTCCGCAGAGCGTATTGCTCAAGCCGAGTGAGGTAGTCGTGTTTTCTTGGATCACCTACAAGTCTCGTGCGCATCGGGATCAGGTGAATAAGAAGATGATGAAAGACCCTAGAATGGCCGCCATGATGGAAGGCAAGGATATGCCTTTTGATATGCAACGTATGATCTACGGAGGCTTCACGACTATCGTCAGCGCTTCAAAGTAAAAAAGAAGAGAAAATCTTTAAAGATCCGTCTTCTGGTAAGGCGGATTTTGTGTTTTTGGCTCAATTCCGGTCTCGGTAAGAGTAAGGTATACTGAATCTACGGCAGATAATCCATATCTTACATGCCAGTGTTTTGGTTACGGTTTTTGAGTATTTTTATTGGGGGATCCCTTCTTATCGGAGGAGGTTATTTCTTGTATACCAGTTATTATAACGAAGAGAAGACCCCTCCTATCCCGAATATCAATGAAAGTGTAGATTCTTCTAAGAAAGATGAAATAAGTAAAGGAAGGCAAACGAATTCTGATTCTGATAACGAGCCTTCTCCTACTTCTGAGTCTTCAGATGAATTTGTGGACAGCTCTAACCCAAAGCCAAGTACGTCTGTTTCTTCATCATCAAACGGAGGAGAGAATAGAGTAGTAGCAGAAGAAGAGGCCAAAAAGAAGAAAAAACAGCATGGGGGAACAGCAGAACATGATAGTGCCGATAATGATGATACTGGACCAGTAATTTCAAGTATTTCTTCAGGCACCCCAACTACCACAAGCGCTACTATTACTTGGATAACCAACGAAAAAGCTGACTCACAAGTGGATTATGGTACTACGGTAGCCTATGGTCTCAGTAGCCCACTCTACAAGGCTTCTTATTACAATCATTCAATCACAATCTCTGGATTGGACTCGGGTCAGACGTATCACTATCGAGTGCGTTCTCAAGATGATTCTGAGGAGCGCACCTACTCCGGTGACCAATCCTTCACAACCGATACGTCTGGAGGTGATGTCACGGTTCCTGTGTTGGCTGAGGTTACTCCGGTAACGACACCCGCCAATGACACCACTCCAAACTACACTTTCAGTTCTACCGAAGCAGGAACTATCTCTTACGGGGGATCTTGTACTTCCGCCACTACATCAGCAACAAGCGGGAATAATACGATTACCTTCAGTACTTTGTCGGCTAGCACCTACAGTAACTGTACGGTGACAGTGACTGATGCTTCATCGAACGCGAGCAGCACTCTTTCTATTACTGCTTTCACTATTGATACCACTGCCCCAGTACTCACTGAAGTCACGCCGGTTACTACTCCAACGAGTGATACCACCCCAAGCTACACTTTCAGTTCATCTGAAGTGGGAACCATTTCCTATGGTGGCTCGTGTGCCTCGGCAACAACTTCGGCATCAAGTGGCAACAATACCATTACCCTTAATGCCCTCGGTGACGGCACGTACAGTAACTGTACGGTGACAGTGACAGATGCTTCGTCCAATGCAAGTAGCGCTTTGAGCATGACAGCCTTTACAGTGGATACTGGCGCTTCAATATTGGCTGAAGTCACCCCCGTCTCTACTCCAGCCAGTGATACAACACCAAATTATACCTTTAGCTCAACAGAGGCAGGAACTATCTCATACGGTGGCTCATGTAGTTCAGCTACAACCTCAGCGTCGAGCGGCAACAATACCATCACTTTTAGTGCCTTGTCTGGGGGAACATATAGTAACTGTACCGTCACTGTCACGGATGCTTCATCGAATGTCAGTAGCGCTCTCGCAGTTACTGCTTTCACTATTGATACTACAGCTCCTGTGGTGGCCGAAGTAACTCCAGTGACAACACCTACTTCTGATACCACACCGAATTACATCTTTAGTTCTTCGGAAGCAGGAACGATCAGTTACGGGGGTTCGTGTACTTCCGCTACTACTTCTGCTAGCAGTGGTAGTAACACTATTACCTTTAGCACTCTCTCAGCTGGAACGTATAGCAACTGCACAGTGACAGTGACCGATAGCGCTTCAAATGCTAGTAACGTACTTTCTGTTACGGCCTTTACGATTGATGTTACCGCCCCGACACTGGCCGAGATCACTCCAGTAACTACCCCAACGGGTGACACCACTCCAAGCTACACTTTCAGTTCTACCGAAGCTGGCACAATATCATACGGTGGCTCATGTAGTTCAGCTACAACCTCAGCGTCGAGCGGAAATAACACCATTACCTTTACAACGCTTTCCTCAGGCACCTACAGTAACTGTACAGTGACAGTGACAGATACTTCGTCCAATGCCAGTAACGCTCTCGCAGTTACTGCCTTTACTATCGATACTACAATACCGACACTCGCTGAGGTTACTCCGGTAACTACCCCAACCAATGATACGACACCAAACTACACATTCAGTTCTTCGGAAGCAGGAACCATTTCTTATGGTGGCTCATGCGCCTCTGCCACCACTTCTGCGAGTAGTGGTAATAACACGATTACCTTCAGTACCCTCTCAGCTGGAGCATACAGCAACTGTACCGTGACGGTGACCGATGCTTCCCTGAATGCGAGTAGTGCTTTAGCTGTTACAGCCTTTACGGTGGATACCACTAATCCAACTGTTTCTGTCACCGCTCCAACTGAGGGTGAGGTGGTTTCCGGAACGGCGTATGCTATTACTGCTAACGCTTCTGACAACATTGCCGTAGCTGGCGTTCAGTTCAAGGTGGATGGAAGTAACCAGGGGGCAGAGGATACTGTTTCAGCCTATTCAACTACCTGGAATACCACTCTGGTATCCGATGGTAGCCACACCGTCACCGCTGTGGCTCGAGACACCGCTACCAATACCGCTACCGCCACCACCATCACGGTCACCGTCGATAATACCGGTCCAGTCCTCTCATCTATTTCTTCGGGTACACCAGCGAGCACAACCGCTACCATCACCTGGACAACCAACGAAAACGGAGACTCCCAAATAGATTACGGCACGACCGGTTCCTATGGTTCTAGCACCACACTCAACACCACTCAGACAACGAGTCATTCCGAGGGTCTCACAGGTCTTTCACCAAGCACTCTATATCACTACCGAGTACGTTCGGCTGACGCAGAGGGCAATATCACCTATTCTACAGATCAGACTTTTACAACGGCTGCGGCAAGTGTCAGCACTAATTATTCTGTAATCCAGGCTTCTTTTCTAGATAGTACGTCTGGAGTAGGGGCTACTTTCTATGAGCAGACACGAGACATGGAATATGATTCTTCAGGTAATTTGTATATAGCAGGAGGTACTCCAGGCAGTGATTTCCCAACGCTCAATGCCTATGATTCAACTTTCAATAGTGGTGGTGGGGGCACTGGAGCTTTCGGTCCTATGGATAACTTTGTTATGAAAGTCGGGTCAGACGGTGAATTGATTTGGAGCACCTATTTTGGTGGCCCGAATTATGACCGTGCCTACGCGCTGGAACTTGGTCCTGATGGATCGGTGTATATAGCTGGCCGAGCAGGTGACGGGCTTCCTACTACCTCGGGTGTCCTACAAACGACCTTCTCTGGCGACACTTCCGATGGGAGTAGTTCATATGGTGATCAGGATGGCTTTATCGCCAGATTTGATAGTGACGGCGCTCTTCTCTGGTCCACCTACGTAGGAGAAACAGGCCCAGGATTCATCCGAGATATTGATGTTGATTCGAGTGGCAATGTCCACGTAGCGTATACCAACCTGAGCGCCTCGCTTGGTTCGTATATCACGGGTGATGCGATTGACTCTACAGTCACTGGTGCTGGTGATGCTGCCTATTTGGTTATCTCAAGTAACGGACAAAGCCAACTATACGGTACCTATATTGGTGGCACTGACGGCGGATCCAAGGATGGTATCACGCCAAGTATTCGTTTGAGCGCGAGCGATGAAGCCTACTTCTATACATCTACCAATGCTGATGACTTCATCACTACCGTTGGAGCCTACGATACGACTCGTGCTGGTGGGTATGACTATGCGCTCATGAAATTTAATGCTGACTACAGTCTTGACTGGAGCACCCTTCTTGGTGGGACTGGTGATGAAGAACTGGAAACACACCAGCTGGCTCTTGATGCAAGTGGCAATGCCTACGTTACGGGTTTGACGAAATCTACGAACTATCCTACTACGAGCGGAGTGTATCAGACAGCTTCAGGTGGGGGAACGAGTGATATCGGCATAGCCAAGATATCGGCCGATGGCACAACGCTACTTGCAGCCACTTACCTTGGTGGCAGTGGTCGGGATGAAGGAGAGGGAATTACCTACAATACAGCTACCAACGAAGTGGTGCTCACTGGTAACACGGCTTCATCAAACTTCCCTACGACAGCCTCAGCTCTTGATAGTACTCTCAGCGGAACAAACGACTCTATTGTTGTGAAGTTTAACAGTACTCTCACCACCCTCAATTATTCAACTCTCTATGGCAACACGAGTGAAGACACGAATCGTTGTATAGCTATTTCGAGTAGCGGGCTATTGGCAACTGGTGGTCAGACCGGCTCAATTAATTACCCACTCGTAAACTCTATCAGTGCAAGCCTCAGGGGCACCTTTGCTGCGAGCCTCTTGGTGCTTCAGCCTCAATAAAAAGAAACTGTGTAACCCTCTATGGATGAGACGCTTTGTGAAAAAAACTATGTTGGAGCATTACTTCTGACCACAACGGGAGGGGTGATGGTGCAACATCGAGATAATATAGAGAGTATTCTTTGGCCGGACAGCCTGAGTACCTTTGGTGGTGGGGTAGAGGGCGATGAGACTTCTGATGAAGCACTCGCCCGTGAGATGAAAGAAGAGCTTGCTATGGATATCAATGACTATGAATACGAGTTTTATAAGACCTT
The DNA here is from genome assembly GCA_964357915.1 of uncultured Bdellovibrionales bacterium. Classification (GTDB taxonomy): domain Bacteria; phylum Patescibacteriota; class Minisyncoccia; order Moranbacterales; family UBA1568; genus UBA1568. Next base: position 87 of record CAYHND010000051.1, on the reverse strand, counting down.
TGAGCAGCGCAAAAGTACCCATCCGGGAGCTTATGCGGATGTAGACTGTCATATCTACCTTATCTACGATGTAGACCCAGAGCAACT
>CAYHND010000050.1:0-5414 GCA_964357915.1 uncultured Bdellovibrionales bacterium | reverse complement strand
TATGCCAAAAACAAAAAGTAGATCAATAAGTTTATTCACCGCGCTTTTGATAGCGATATTTTCCCTTTCGGGATTTGCGTTAGCACTGAGTAGCACTTCTTCAGGGAGTCACATGTTTGCTTTGGTCAGCCAAGCCAAGGATGGTGAGGATGACAACGAGGACGATAATGAAGATAGTAATGATGACGAGGATGAAGATGAAGACGAGAACGAAGATGAGGATGAAAACGATGATCAGGATGAGGTAGAAAAAGAGGCTGAGAAGAAAGCCAAGGAAGTAGCTAAGAAAAAAGCTGAGTTTCAACGTGAACAACTAAAGAAAAAATCAGAGTGGCTTCGCAAGCAGACTGAAAATCGTCGAGAAATAGAAGATGACGATGACGGTACTGAGATTGAAGACGAAGACGAACAAGAAAACGAAGAAGATGACAAGATGTCCGATCTTCTTAAGGACATCAGCGAAGATATTATTGATGCCGAAGAGCGCATCGCTGAAGCTCAGGCCGAAGGTATTGATGTGACCAAGGCTACAGCAACTCTTGCTCTTGCCAAAGAGAAACTCAGTGCTGCTGAGAAAGCTCTGAGTACAACATCATACGATACTTTGCGCAGTATTGCTCGTGAGGTCAAAAAACTAGCTCACTTTGCCAGTCATAAGGATGTCAAAAGTTCTCGTGATATGGAGAAAGATGTGAGTAAGATAGCCAAGCGTATTGCTCAGACCAAAGGCAAGATAGCTCTCTATGAAGCTCTTGGTGGTGATTCAGCATCTTTCAATGCTTCTCTTTCCGCCCTTGAGGCAGAATTTGCTACTTTGAAGGAGAATCTCGCTAAAGGTGGTCAAGACCAGATCAATGCCTTGGCAGCCTTGGAACCACTAGAGCGCAAAGTGAAGCGTCTAAAGAGTAGTATCGAGAGCGCTAGCTATGCCTTAGGTGGTACTGACGAACGCTATGATGATGATTATGAGAACGAGGTAGAAGATATTTATGATGATCTTAACGATGTAGCTGAGATCGAGGGAGATGAGTTGGGTGATCAGATTCGCACTATTGCTACTGCTCAGAAGAGTTCTGTCGAGAAAGTTAGCGGTTCAGTAGAAGCTATTGATAAGCGTAGTCAGATCCTTCAGTTCCTGCTCGGTACCAAGGGTAGCGAGATAGAGAAACTGGAGACGGAAGTTGCAGCCAACAAAGCGCGTATAGAAGTGCTGACTCAAGCAGCCGGTAAGATAGAAGATGCTGAAGTACGAGCCATTCTTCTTGCTCAGGTGACTGATCTAGAGATGGAGACTACTAAGCTAGAAACCTTCGTAGGGGGTCAAAAAGACCGCCTCAGCGCCTTTGGCTGGTTCTTCAAGCTGTTCTAGTTCAACAGGCTTAATAAGACTCAAAAAGGGCTCCTAGAGAGCTCTTTTTGGTATATGGTATAGTTTTATAATAAGAGATATTCAAAAGGCATGGACATAGAATACGAAGCTACTTTTCCTAACATTGATAAGGACGTTGTCCGCAAGAAACTCCAAGAAGTTGGAGCGAGTCTTTTGCGCGCTGAATATACTCAGCGACGAAGAGTCTACCACCTACCAGTCGGGCATGAAATTAATGGTGGCTGGATGCGGGTGCGTGATGAGGGAGATAAAATTATGATTACCCTCAAGATTGTTGATGGTGAGAAAATAGAAAATCAAAAAGAGATCGATCTAGGAGTTAATGACTTTGAGACGGCTTGCGAGTTAGTAAGGAGTTTAGGTTGTCGAGAAAAAGCCTATCAGGTAACGAAACGTGAGCTTTGGCAGCTTAATGGTGTAGAAGTAACTATTGATGAGTGGCCATTCCTTGAGCCATTTGTTGAAGTTGAAGGAAAGTCTGAAGAAGCAGTGAAGCAGGTATCTCAGAAGCTAGAATTTGATTATAGCCAGGCTCGTTTTTGTGCGATAGATACCTTGTATGTAGAAAAATACGGTATTACTAAAGATCAGATCAACAATCAGACTCCCATCCTTGATTTTGATGGTGAAAATCCTTTTCTCTAAATACCCAATATGCCGAAAGCTCTAAAAGCAAAGAATAAAGCAAGTTTTATCCTCAAGATAGAGACAGTAGCCAAGATCGCTTTTCAGGAAAAGAAGATCTACTTTTTTGTAGCGTTACTCTTCTATTCTCTGAATGCTCTTTGTCTTTTTGCTGTGCCTTATGTTTTTTCTAAGATATTTACTCTTTTATTAGAAAATCCCGTTTTAGATCGAGTTATACTAGCGAGCGTTATTCCGTGGGGAGTTTCTCTCCTGGGGGTATTTGTCTTGACTGCACTTTTTGATTCTTTGGCATTAAAGTATAATGTCAAATTTACAAATTTCGAAATGAAGTCTTTGTATCGAACCATGTACGACAAACTTTTATTTTTTGATATTACTTTGCATGAAAATGAATCTTCAGGTAAGTACTTAGCCAAGCTTAAGAGAGCTATAGATAGTATTCAGAATGGGATAGACGTTCTGATGTATCAGTCAGCGCCGGCCATTTCAAAAGTGCTTTTTGTAGTAGTATATTTCTTTATTCTTTTACCCTCAGTAGCTTGGCTTTTCCTGCTGAGTATTCTACTGGTGGCAATAATGGCTGTTTTGATGAGCGTTGTTGTGTACCGAGCTTTTGAAGAAAGTTTTGAACAAGAGGGAAAAGCAGGCGCTTTTTTCATAGAGTCCCTTTCGCAGATCCGCACCATCCGGTACTTTAGCCAGGAAAAACACTACCAAGTTGAGGGGGCAAAGAATTTTGGAAAATTTGTTCAAATATGGGGTTTAAGGATAAATAAAATCGCATTCTTTCTTTTTCTTCGTGGTACGGTTGTATATTGGCAGGCAAGCCTGGTTATCTTTTTTGCTATATACCTCTATTGGCAAGGAGCTATTTCGAATGAGACCTTTCTCTTTCTCTTAACTCTCACCCCTGTCTATTTGAGCGGTATAGAGACGCTTTCTGAGAACATGTACCGTTTTGCTAACGCTTATTCAGGAGTATCAGATTATTATCGCACTATGGCGAAGAAAGAGCGGGTAATCGATAAGGATATCACCCAGTCAATTCCAGAAAATTCCAAAGGAAGTATCACTTTTGATAAGGTGGGCTTTCAGTATGGTGGCACGGCAATCAGTCAATTTGAAGACTTTTCAGTGACTTTCCATACTGGCAAAGTAACCGCGCTCGTTGGTCCTTCGGGTGCAGGAAAGTCTACGGTAGTGAAGCTCCTTTTTCGCTTCTATGATGTGACTGAGGGCAGAATTCTCTTAGACGGGATTGATATTCGAGATTTTGAACAAAGTGAATATCGAAAACTTCTAGCCATAGTTCCCCAGGATGTAGAACTCTTTAACATGAGTTTGCGAGCCAATATCCTGATGGGTGACTCTTATACCGATCAAGAAGTTTGGGAAGCTTTGGAATTGTCGGTTTTGGCAGAGCGTGTCCGCCAAATGCCAAAAGAATTAGATACTCTGGTGGGTGAAAAAGGGGTTAAGCTCTCAGGTGGTGAGAAACAGCGTCTTGGTATTGCGCGGGCACTTATCCGGAAACCAAAAATACTTGTTTTGGATGAAGCGACTTCAAGTTTAGATACGCTCTCTGAAAGACAGGTTAAGGATGCTATTCATAACCTCGAACACTTAGGTATTACGGTTATCGTCATTGCCCACCGTCTCTCAACCATTCAGGATGCCCATGAGATCCTCGTCTTTGATAACGGAAAAATAGTGGAGAAAGGAACTCATCAGGAGCTTCTTTCCAGAGAAGGAAAGTATTACGAGCTTCAGGGTTATCAAATCTTTAATATCTAGTTTATGGAATTCAAGAAATGGTCAGTAGTGAGCAGACAATCCGTTTTCAAGAAATATGGGAGAGAGATAGAGCGGGTTGATTTTGAGTTACCCGATGGCAGCGTGGTTGATTTTTATCTGAAGAAAGAGGAGGATACGGTGTGTATGCTAGCTCTTACTAAGAATCAGGAGGTGATCTTGGCTAAGCAGTTTCGTCCAGGACCATATGAAATTCTGCTAGAGCTTCCTGGTGGAGGTATCGAAGAGGGGGAATCACCTGAAGAAGCAGGAGCAAGAGAGCTACTAGAAGAGACTGGTTATGCTGGAAAGGCAGAGTTGGTCGTCCAGGCCTTGGATTGTGGCTACTCTACCAGAAGGAGAAACTGCATTGTGATTACTGATTGCGAGAAAGTAGGCGAGATTCAGAATACAGCCACAGAACAAACAGAAGTAGTCCTTATGTCACTGGCAGAGTTCCGTGAGCATCTGCGCTCTGGCCAGCTGACAGATATTGAGATAGGGTATCTCGGATTGGACTATTTGAATTTGCTGTAAATATAAGGTACGCCCATTAGGTGTATTTACTGAAACTGAGAATAAATGCTCTAAACACTCTATGGAAGAAGCTCATCTTAAAAAATATACGAGTAAGAAGATTCTCATAGTAGGGACTGGTTTTTTGGGAGCTGTTTTGAAAACAAGACTTGATCCTTTAGGTGCATCTGTAGATTCTACATACTACACTCATCAGAAGTTTTCTGATTCTATACAGTATGACTTTTTTCGGGACGATGTAGAGAAAAAGTTTGAGAATAAGTATGATTTCATCTTTCTTCCTACAAAATTGGAGTTTGTGGAGGATGGAGAGTTACTGGCAGAGAAACTGATCCATTTTTTGGAGTATTTTACTCAATCAAAAGTGATCTATATATCAAGTGACGGTGTTTTTTCTGGAAGGAAAGGGCTGTACAAAGAAAGCGATATTCCCGATCCAATAACTCTGTATGGGAAAAACCTTCTGATCTGTGAGAAACTTGTGACAGTGACCTGTCAAAGATACGCTATTGTACGTCCGAGCTACATATACGGATATTCATTAAGACAATTAGATGCACGTACAGAGGCTCTCCTACAAGAAGTTCGTGAAGGAAAGAACGTGGAAAGATTGACTGATATGTACAAGAGCCCCTTAGGGGTTCAGCAAGTGGCTGAAGCGATTTTAAAGGCGGGAGCGAGAGAAGAAAATCTACTGATCCATGTAGCTGGAGAACGACTAAGTGTTTATGAATATTCGAGAGATGTTTTACTCGCCTTAGGACAGCCTATAGATTTATTGATTCCAAGCACTATCCCTCCTGGAAAGGAAGGGGAGATGTTGCCAGATACTTCTCTGGATAATGGTCTTATGAAAAAAATCCTTGGAATACAGCCATTATCAGTTGAAGAAACTTTTAAAGAATGAGGCTATATGAATAGGGTAGATCTCGCTATTTTCTTTGGAAGCAGTCCATTCTTGACAAAAGTACTTTACTAAGATAAAGTGATATTATGATTTGGAAAAACAAGGAAAATCAGAGGTTTTTGGAAGCTATTTTGTCTCTTG
>CAYHND010000049.1:0-5430 GCA_964357915.1 uncultured Bdellovibrionales bacterium | reverse complement strand
CAGAATAGTCTCGTATATTTTCGGATCTTGTTTTTGGAGGAATGGTTTTTTCATAGTGGCCTATTGTTTATCAGAAAGATACTCTGCCAAAGCAACCTCATAACGACGCAGTGGTGGGCGCTTGGTATTGATGAGCGCAGAAAATACCGGGCGCTTGGCAGGTCGTGGGAAAGCTTCTGGCGTGACTGGGGTAATGGTAGTTGTGAGCCCCGCTTGGCGATAGAGTTCTTGTACAGCCTCATACCACGTGACAGCACCAGTATTCGGGAGATGATAGATGCCATACTGGTCACCATCTTCGATAAGGTCTTTGACGGCCATAGCGAGATCTGGCGCATACGTGAAACAACTCTTCTCACTATCAACTACCTGCACTTCTGGTTTGTTCTTACCGGCTTCCAGCATAACATCAAAGAAACTGCGCTTAGCGGCCTCTGAAATCCCTGGCTTGCCAAACAATTTCGAAAGGCGCACGAGGTAGTACTTCTTAGCGTTCATGACTACTTGCTCCTCACCAGCTGCCTTGCTCTCAGCATAGCGTGAAGTGGGGTTTGGAAAAGCTTCTTCGCCGTAACCTTTTTCTCCACCGCCATGACAGTTACCGCCACAGCAAGAACTATTACCACAACCACCGCCACTCTTCTTCTCTTCTATAGTGCCATCAAAGACATAGTCGGAAGAAAAATGAATAAGGGTAGCGCCAAGGTCATTGGCGATCGTAGCGAGCTCGCCGGGAACATCACGGTTCAAAAGCAGAGCCTTCGCGTACTCTTCATCATTCTCCTCGGCCAAATCAACTGCGTTGTAGGCCACGCAATTGAAAATAATATTCGGATGAATTTCTGTTAGTTTTTCTCGAAGAAGTGAAAAGTCAGTCACATCAATATCCTCTCTATCCCAAGAAGTCACCTCATAGTTGGGGTCATGCACGAACAAATCAGTCAATTCCTGACCCAACATTCCTTTACCTCCCAAAACAAGTACTTTTTCTGCCATACATGTATATTCAAAGACTAACTAACCCATTATACCAGATTGATCCAAAGGTTGGAATCAAACAAAAAAACACCCGAGAGGGGTGCTCTTTTGCAGTCAATTGTCTAGACCCCGCATTTTTCCTTACGGGTTGCGAGGTAAACATCGTAATCCTCGATATAGTCACTGCGGTCAGGATTGTAATTGGTAGATGAAAGTGCCAGAAGGACGGCATCAGTTGAAAAGTCCTTGAAATGGTGCCAAACGTAGTTACCCACATAGTGAGTATCGTTAGCTACCATCGGGATTTCTTCTAGTCCTTTTCCTTGATCCACCACTGCTGTACAAGTTCCTTGGATCAGAACAAAGAGTTCATTTTCCTGAAGATGGCAGTGAGCACCGGTAGCACCGGTCGTATCAGTGATGTAGTAGATACGCTTGACCTCAAAATCAATGAAGTCCTTAAGCTCCGCTGGATGCATGATGAAGTTTGGTGCCTGGATGCTTTTGACTTGTGAAGTTTTGTATATCAAGTCCATAGTTTTAGATATTACTTCTTAAGAAAACTTTCCTGCCAAGAATTCATTTCTTCTTTGCGTTTGTTTAAGTTATCTACCCAGTCTGTGTTCTGTAAGTACCAGTGCACCGTATCATGCAGTCCTTCTTCAAATTTCTCACGCGGATAGTCAGGTGTCCAACCAAGTGCCGTGATCTTAGAGGCATCAATACCGTAACGACGATCATGCCCCGGACGGTCTTTGACGTACTCGATACTACTCTCATCCTTACCAAGAATCTTGAGGAGCATATGCGTAATCTCTTTGTTGTTGCGCTCATTGTCTGAACCAATATTGTAGACTTCTCCCGGCTTACCTTTACGAAGCAAAAGATCAAGCGCCTTAGCATGATCACGAACGTGTATCCAATCACGGACATTAAGCCCATCTCCATAGACCGGTACCTGCTCACCGCCCATCAGCTTGAAAACAAAGTATGGAATCAATTTCTCAGGAAATTGGTACGGCCCATAGTTATTGGAGCAGTGGGTCACCACTACCGGTACACCATGAGTAACAAAGTAAGCATTGCACATTAAATCCCCTCCTGCCTTAGCAGCCGCGTACGGCATATTCGGCATAATTGGCGTGTCCTCAGTAAAGAGATTCTCGGCATCAAGTTCAAGCGCTCCATAGACCTCATCGGTAGAAACATTTACAAATTTCTCAATTCCATTCTCTCGGACAGCGTCTAAGATCATCTGTACACCGAGGGTATTAGTCAAGACAAATTCCTTGGCTCCGCCATGAATAGAACGATCCACGTGGGTTTCGGCCGCAAAGTTGATCACGTGAGTAATCTCATGCTGTTTCATTACTTCATTGAGGCGCTCAAGATCGACAATATCTCCCTGGATAAACGTGTAGTTAGGTAAGGTATCAATGTCGCTCAAGTTCTCGAGGTTACCCGCATACGTGAGCTTGTCATAGTTCACCAGGGTAATATCTGGGTAGGTCTCAAGCATGTATTTCACAAAGTTTGAGCCGATAAAGCCAGCTCCACCACAAACAAGTAATTTCATAGAAAAAAGTCTTAACTCTTTAGTAGGCTTGATAATAGCATTTTTTGAGCTCTCGGGCAAAGAGAAAGCCGCCTGCATCAGAGATACAGGCGGCAATTTCGATCCCTCGTTCGGGAGACTACTCATACTATCGTCGAGGTCATATTACCCCGCCCCAAGAAGAGAAATTCCCCAGTTTAACGATACCGGGTGAACGAATGCCTCCAGCCATCAGACGTGGCCGCAGGGCTTGTTCGAGTGTGTTGTCAGTTGGCCAGACCGATGTACCAACAGCAAGAGCGACTGGATACCGAAGCTTAGCCATTTTCACCAAATAATCATCGGTGAGTGGCGCGGGCTTGTCCGAAGCATATTCGGGACGACATCCCGTAAGAGCCCAGCAGCTCATCAAGTACCGCAGTGCCTGATCGGTCTGCGATAGATCGCCGATAGTGAAGGCGGGGGTGGGCTTGTGTCCTGCAAAACCAGCACTCTCAACATATTTCAGTTGATACTGGTCAATGTCTGGCCAACCGAGCTGATCGCTCTTGTAAGCGAGCACCCGATGATTGCTCCGCAGCCGTATCAGGCCCGCGGCGACGATGTCACCATAGGTTGACCCTTTCGCTGATCGGCAAAAAATCGTCGCCGTCATGATCGGACCTTCAGCCCGCATAATAAACGGATTGGAGATGATTTGCTTCTTCGTCACATCGCCGCTTTCAGCTATGATGGCGTCTATTGCGCCATTGACACAGAGACTGATATTCTGCGACTTTGAATTGAAGCCAGCATAAGCTGCATCCATCAAGCGTCGCAAAACTGTTTCATACTTCATTGGAACTGCTCCTCTATAAATCTGTGAACAGGTTCGTCCAAGATTGCCTTCTATATATATCACTTTTTCATCTTTTTGTCAACCCAGTGAAATACGGTTTTGCAATCATCAATACTCTGCATATTTCACCCGGGTCAATAGCTAGGTATCAAAAAACCGCTCCCTAGAAGTTTCTAGAAAACGGCATGTTGTGTGAGTGGGAGGAGACTTTTTACATCCCCTCCCATCTCAACGATTGCTTGAGCGATCAGATCGGCGACTAGCCGAGCAAGCGCAGTGCGATCGTTTCCATCTCTTCGATGGCGACCACCTCGGGCTTGTTCGGGCCGACATAGCCCACATAGCCGATCAGGCGGTTCTTGTCCGGTGCGAGCAGCATCTGGATGAACCCCTTGGGCTCATCGTTGATCATCAGCTCACCGGCCAGGTTGACCTCGACCTTGGAGTCCTTCATATAGGTCAGGTTCGACAGTGACGCCCGTTCGACAACCTTGCCGTCCTGGACAATGATGAAGCCGACAATATTGGCATCAAGCTCGATGCCAGCGTCGCGCGCAGGAATGCCGAGAGCCGGTTCCTGAATGACGCGTGGGGCGCCATATGGATCGCCGACACTGGTGATCTCGAAGAACTTTTTGCCACCATCGGATGTGGGGTTGGAGATGACGATGTCATTACCTCCATCGCTTTCGACGATTTCGGCTTCCCAGCCACCACGCAGTTCAATCTTCATTGTTAATCTCCTGTATCTTTTGTCACCTAATTGTGACGAAAGTGAGGAGGCAAAGAACTACCACGAAACCCCGAAAGGTTTCCACATTGTGTTAGGCCCTTGCCTATACGAATACCCTTACGGGCAGCCCACCCTCCTTAGAGAGGTGACGTAGTATAATAGCATCTTCTGGCCAAAAAGTCAATAGGCTATTTCTAGCCTATTTTGAGCCAAAGTTGTAGCGTTTTCTGAGCCAGTCGGCTTTTTGACGAAATTCGTTCACTTTATCAGGATTCTTCATTTCTGTGTAAATCTTTACGAAAAGTTCATTGGCAAGCACTTCAGCATTCGCATATCCCATTTCAAAAGCTTCCTCTGAAACCTTCTCAGCAATTCGCTCAGCCACCTCAAGCTGCATATATGCTTCATCTCTTCTGACTGGATTAGCTACCTGTCTCCTCGCAAGTTCTATCGAGGCACTGGCAATCTCTATCTCGGCTCGAATGGCATCAAATACATCCCCCGCTTGAAGAAAACCTTCTTGAATATGCTGGAAGTCTCCTATGATAGCCGCCGGCTTGAGTCCGGATTTATTGTGTGCAATACCGTACCGTACTTTTTGTTCCAACGTTGGTAGTACGAGCCCACCTTCGCGGATAGCGGTAAGCACTTCCTTATTTATTTGGAGAGCTTCATCTTTCTTACCCTCAACCGTTGACTTCCAACTCGCCAAATCATGCTGAGCCCGCAGTATGGTTGCTTGTGATAAGCTTTCTCCTTCGTTTTCTGTGATACTTCCAATGCGACTATACAAAGCTTCTTTATCGCGTCGGTGATATGCAGAAGCCACAAGTTCCGAGAGAACTGCTTCTGGCAGCTCATGACGTGTCAGTGTCTCAAGTATTTTTTCATCCCCTTGCACAAAAACACCAAAACCTCTCTCAAGAAGTTCTAGATTCTGATCATGAACTCCACGCTCCACCACCAAACTCCGTAGCACTCCTGGCTGACTAAATAACTCTTTGATACCAGTAATATCATGAGCTTCAACAGCTCTACTCAGGTGGGTACTTATTACCTCTACTGCTTGCTTAGGTAAAATCTCCCAGTCTTTTTCTGGTCTTATGGGTTCTTCTTGCTTTTCTGGTTGGTTGGGAAATTCAAACATGTCTGTGTATAAGGTTTTGCCTCCTCAAGACTATTCTAGAGACAAAAAACCGTCTTGGAAAGGTGTGCCCTCCCAAAACGGTCATTTCTGCTCCATGCGAGCGTAGTACTCGCCAAGAACGTAACGCATACCAGAGTTAATGGTCTTCTTTTCAGAACCCTGGTACAGAGACCCTGGAA
>CAYHND010000048.1:0-5666 GCA_964357915.1 uncultured Bdellovibrionales bacterium | reverse complement strand
TTGATCATTTCCTGACCATCTTTGTCCTTCACAATCTGAGTGAAGATAGTTTTCATACTCCCATCTCCGCCACGCGAAAGGATGTGTGGTCCGTCGAGCGTGGTAGTACGACCATCATCAGTGCCAAAAAACCTAAAGTTGAGGGTATCACCGACAATCTCTGACTGCATCATGATGTGATGACCTGTGTTGTTCTGGAATCTGAAGTCAGGCTTGGGCACGTAGACAGTAGCATCGAGACCGTAGGGCTTGTAGTACTGAACTGGGTAGGAATGATTGCGCCGTTCGGTGATTTTCATACCACTATAGATAGCGGCGCGAAAGACTGTGCTTGAGACCTGACAAATACCACCACCAAACTCTGGTTCGGTTTTGTTGTTCCTGATGACCAGTTCTGGCAGATAACCATGCTCACCGTCGACTTCCCCAAGATAGTGAACAAAAGAAAACTCTTCGTTGGGAGCAATAATAATACTCTGGAATTGTTCGAGGGCGCGTTTGATGTTGTATATACGATTCTTAGGAGAACCTTTGAAGTTGGTGGTACCAGTACCGATGAGCTCTTTGACACCGAGCTTGTCGATATCGGCGCTTTTGATCTTTGGTTCAGTGAGGGCGCCCGGGAGGCTGACGATAAGGGGAGAGTGGTTGCTGTTTTGGAGAGCTTCGGTAAGCACCGTGAGTGCTACATCTTGTTTCATGGCATAGCCATAGATCTCTTTCTGAGAGACAGTGATAGTGCCATCCTCCGTACCGCTAAATACCGCGTCCTTGGGGTCGCTATCAGTACGAAGAGCCAGTTCAGAGAGAAAGGTAGCTATTTTGGCTTTATCAATATCAGTTGTCAGTTCGGTATGCACAAAAAGACGTTTCTTGCTTTGCATCGCGAGGTCACAAAAGGAATAAGAAACGGGGCAGTAGCCGGTGTTTTCTATCTCAGAGAGTGTCTTAGAGCCGAGCACTGTCCGAGTATCGAGAGTCACCCAGGACTCTACAGTGGCATTGGGGACTACTTCTGTCTTACCATTAAGATCAAGATTGAGAGTCGGTAGAGTAGCGGCAGAAGCAATACTGCTACTGCCGATAATGAGAAAGCTACTGAGTATGAGTGAGAGAAAAAAACGATTCATGTGATAGGAGAGACAAAAACCGATTTACCATTACCAGGAAATCGGTTTTTGCATAAAACCAGGACGATAGTTCTCAATGAAATTAGAATCCGCGAACTTGAATTTTTTTGGTTTTGGTGGTATCAGCTTTCGGAAGACGGATAGTCAGGATGCCGTTCTTGAGAGAGGCGTCTGCCTTATCTGGGATAACGTCGACAGGGAGAAGGACTGAGCGAGAGAAACCACCCCAGTAGCACTCCTGGTAGTAGTAGTTGCCATGCATGACCTCTTCCTCGTTCTTGCGCTCACCTTTGACGGTGACCATGTCATTGTTGATAGAAACGTCGAGGTCTTCTGGTTTGACACCAGCAATCGTGGACTTGATGACGATTTCGTTTTCGGTTTGGTAGACGTCGATAGTCAACTGGCCTTCGTTGTTGTCAGGCTCAGTCGGGGTGTAGCTCGGAGCCCAAGCGGACTCTTCGCGGACTGGATATGAATGTGTTTCTGTTTCGTTTTGCATAGAGACGATATTTTCTTCTTCTTCGTTATAGACAGGGACGGAGTCTTGGTAGTTAGTCTCGAGAGTTTCGGCGCCCGTTAGTCGCTCAAAAAAGCTCTTTTTTTGTTTGGTCATAGGGCTTTAGAATATGAAAATTAAGAGGCTGAGTACCTATATGTATATAAGTATAGGGTAAAAAAGACAGACAGGCAACTGGCTCTAGAGGAGGATATTGTAGCCAAAATGAAGGGCTGTCAGCAGTCCAAGCAGACTGATGAGCGCCTTCTTCCCCTGATATTTGGGAAGGAGTTTCACCAGGAGGATGGAAGTCACTAGATGGACTACGAGGATGCCATAAATAGGGCCAGCGGGGAGATTGTGCATGAGGGAGAGCGCGAAGTATTCGAGACTGGCAAAACCCAGACCGTAGACAATACCAGTCGTCAGGGGTCGAGGAAGGGTGATGAGGCGACGGCTTGCTTGGAGGAAGAAGACAATCTTGAGACTTTCCTCAATGAGGGCAAATAACAACAGCGAGAAATGGTTTGGTACGAAGGGAGTATTAAGAGCGTTTGCATCAATGAAGAAAGAAGCTACGAGCAGTTCTGCCAAGAGGGCACCAAGAGAAGCAAGGAGACCAAAGATGAAGAGAGTGAGGAGTGGCATTATTTTGAGAGAATGGTTTTAACTTCTTCGAGAGCTTGTGTGAGGGCTGTGATTTTCTCAGTAACTTCACCGCGAGTTTTTTCTTGGACCTCTATTACTGATGCAGGGGCATTGTCACGGAAATTGGGGTTATCGAGACGAGAAGAAAGACTTTGGAGAAACTTTTCGGCCTCGGCGAGTTCTTTAATAAGACGGTCTTGTTCGGCACTAAAGTCGACGATGTCGCTCAGATTGAGGTAGAGAGTAAAGTCAGCTTCTACCAGACGGATGGTGCCAGGCGTTTGTGAGGGTTCAGTTTTGGTGACGCTGAAATTGATGCTGGCCATTTTTTCAATCAGGGTACGATTATCTTCAAAGATTTCAGGATTGGAAGTGAAAAGAGTGGCTTCGAGAGAAGTCTTATAGCCAATGCGGTACGTCGCACGGATGTTACGCATTCTGGTGATAAGGTTCTGTAGAGGAGTGAAATTAACTTTTTCTCGTTTTTCTTGAGAAACAGTTGGCCACTTGGTGACGAGAAGAAGGTTGTCGGTTTCAAACTGACGCCATAGGGCTTCAGTTACAAAAGGAATAAAAGGGTGCCAGAGTTTGATCAGTTCAGTCATGACGTGTTTGAGGACAGTATCATTTTGTTCAATCTTGTGAATCTCAATGTACCAATCGGCAAAGTCACTAACGGTAAAATCACGTAGTATTTCTGCAGCGATGGAGAGCTGGTAACTGGCGAGTTTCTCAGTCACATCTGCCACGGTTTCATCAAGGCGGCTTAGGATCCAGGTGTCGGAGACAGTTTTGGCAATGAGTGTTTCTCCCGAACTCTCTATCGCCAAGACATAGCGGCTCATGTTCCACAGCTTGTTGACGAAGTTTCTCTGCGCGATAATTTTTTCATCAGAAAGTCGAGCATCATTGCCGGGAGTATTGCCACTGAGAAGAGCGAGACGGAGAGCATCAGCCCCGTAGTCTTTGATAACATCGAGAGGATCGAGGATATTGTCTAGTGACTTACTCATCTTACGTCCGTCAGCGTCACGGATGAGTCCATGCAGGTAGACCGTTTTGAAAGGCACTTCATCAAGGAGATACTTACTCATCAGAATCATACGAGCCACCCAGAAGAAGATGATGTCGTAACCCGTCTCCATCAGTGTAGTAGGGTGATAGATTTTTTCTCGCGCCCACTGTGTATCATCAGAGCCCCAGCCGAGGGTAGAAAAGGTCCACAGTCCAGATGAAAACCAGGTATCAAGGGTATCAGGATCTTGGGTCCAGCCCTCGCCCTCTGGCGGTACAAGGCTACAAAGAGTTTCGATACCACCGTTCGACGGATGCTCACGATAATAGACAGGGATACGGTGGCCATACCAGATTTGGCGTGAGATACACCAGTCACGGAGATTATCTATCCAGTTGAAGTAAATCTTTTGGAAGCGCTCTGGCAGGATAGCTATGTCACCCTCAGCTACAGCATTCTGCATGAGGGATTTGAGGGTCACGAGCTTACCATTTCTTTCGAATTCTTTGTTGACGAGGATGAACCATTGACGCATGATCTGAGGTTCGATAGTCTCACCGGTGCGTTCAGCGGTAGCTATTTGGTGAACATAGTTATCTTCTATTTTGGTGACAAGACCTTTGTTCTCTAGCTTGGCAATGATTTTCTCTCGAGCATCTCGAATATGAAGACCAGCAAACTCTCCGGCAATAGGCAGAAGAATACCCTCCGTATCGATGATTTGTTCTTTATCAAGACCATGACGCTCGGCCATATCGAAGTCCACGACACTGTGCCAGGGAGTAATAGTCATGACTCCAGTTCCAAATTCCATATCAATAGAATCATCCTTGATGACGGTAGCTTCGATAGGTCCATTGATCCATTCGAGGGTCAGTTTCTGGCCATGGGTGTAGTCACTGTAACGAGAGTCCTCAGGATGCATGACCACGTACTTGTCTCCAAATTTGGTCTCTGGGCGGGCAGTCGCTATCTCGAAAGGTCCGTACTTGAGGTAGTACAGTTTAGCTGTCTCTTCTTGATAGACTACTTCATCATCAGAGATAGTGGTCTGACCCTTAGGATCCCAGTTGACGATACGGTCACCACGGATGATAAGTCCATCATCATACAGAGTCTTGAAGGCAAGATTGACTGCCTGATGACGCGCTCCATCAAGAGTAAAGGCTTCGCGTGACCAGTCCAATGAAGATCCCATTTTCATGGTCTGATGCACAATGGTGTCGTGACTGGCTTGAGCAAATTTCTCAACACGTTTCAGAAATTCATCTCTCCCAATATCCTGACGAGTAAGTTTTTCATTTTCAAAAAGAAGTTTCTCTACTTTACTCTGCGTCGCAATAGCTGCGTGGTCAGTGCCAGGGAGCCAGAGAGTACGCTTGCCCTGCATACGAGCAAACCGTACAAAGGCATCCTGGATGGCAAGCATAGTAGCGTGACCAGTATGGAGGGTGCCGGTAACATTGGGTGGGGGAAGGACGATGCTAAAGGGTTCGGCATCACTTGCAGCCACACCTTTCTCAATACAGACATCAGGATTAAAAAAACCACTCTCAAGCCAGGTCTGGTAGAGGGTATCTTCCCAGTCTTGGGCGTTGTAGGCTTTGGGAAGTTCTTGTTTGTTCATAGACAAATAATACCAAAAAAAAGGCTTTACTCCAATAAAAACTCAAAGCCCCAGGACGCGTTGCGTTAGGGGCTACTCTAAATGAGAATGGTACTCTCGCGTTGGAGAGAGGGGTGGGGGAAGGAAGGTTGAGAAAAAATAAAATGTTGGCAAGGGCCAAGCTGGAGAAGGTAATGCATATAATGTTGCATCGCTCCAGTTATTTAGTTCAACGTCCATCCCACCACGACTACAGTATAGCAGAGAAATGAGTATAAAAAAAGAGGGAGGCTGCCAAACGATGATGGCAGCCTCCCTGAGTCTGTGGCTGAAAGCCACTCCTTGGGTCGCCAAAAGATAGTACAGGAAGGCTTGTTATTTGTCAACCCTGCCACCTGGAGTGAGCTTGGTCATATCAAAAATAGGAAAAAAAACGTCATCTGCAAGGGGTACGAAAAACTCATTAATTTCCGCTTGGTCAGGAGCTTCTGGAGCAAAAGTAACGTGTGGGAGGTCAGAGAGTAGAGCTAGGGGAGTCTGTTCATCACCCTCTCCCATGACCAGGACAGCTGCGGAAGCCAAGGCATCAGTGATGTTGGCTTGTTCCATTTGGAGATTGCGTCCGAAGAGGTCTGGAGTGCCACGATAATCTTTGATGCCATGAAAGCCAGCGTAGGCAACAGCGATACCACTAGCGCCTCTGCGCATTGGAGTGGAATGGCTATCAGTGATGATGACACCTGCTTGGGTGAGGCTGAAGCGTTTCAG
>CAYHND010000047.1:4176-5727 GCA_964357915.1 uncultured Bdellovibrionales bacterium | reverse complement strand
GCTTCATCTATTTCTACCACTTCAGCAGTAGGCACGAGACGCTGTAGCCAAGTGAGGGCTTCTTCGGTATTGCAAGTGAGGCAATTCTTATCTGTGATGACTTCGAGAGTGATTTTGGGTTCCTCATAGGCTACCCAAGTCTTACCATTGGTTTCGAGTACAGAGAGTTTACGAAGGATGTGCTGTGAAAATCCACTACCGGTAGCCAGTTGAACAAAGTCGACGAGTAAACTACCAGCAAACAATCCACCCAGGACAATAGCGAGAGCGATAAGGTTTTGTTGCTTCTTTTTTTCAGGAGTGAGTGTATGCATAGTTGTATAGATTATTCTTCACAGAGAGGTCCCTGCGGGAAGCTTTTATTTAGTAATTGAGGTGTCACAGAGGAGCTGTTGGCCATAATCTTGTAATCTTCGTAGCCAATAGTGATTGTATTGATAGCAATAGCCTTACAGCCTATGCCGACTACCATAGCTAGACCAAAAACAAGTAGCCATTCTTTCCGAGTGTATTCGATGTTTTGAAAGCGAACCCAGGTAGTCTGAGCAAAAGACTGAGTTTGAGCCAAAAGTTTCTTGAGCTGGATGATGATTTCTTGCTTGTCCATAGGTTTGTTATGACATATCACCGTAGCACAGAAGCCTTGATTCCGGCAAGGAGACAAAAAAGCACGCCACAGTTGCTCGAGGGCAAAAGGGCGTGCAGGAATATCGGCGTATTTAGGCCCAGGGATGAAACCATCACCGATATTACTTCAATTACACACCCAACAGCTTGTCTAAGTCAAATTGCTTATAAAAACAAAAAACCGCACTTCGCCCTGTTAGGCTGAAAATGCGGCTTTGAAGAATGGAATTCCATTCTTTGTTACCCCCAGTTAGTCATCGCCGTCTTGGCGTTTGAATAGTTGAGTATCAGTCTTGAACCAGCCCATAATCCAGAGCGCACCAAGACCGACAATTATGACAACCACTGAGATAGGAGAAGGAACTTTCCTGATCAAGCGATCGACTTCAGCTCCCGTTTTCTCGAATTCTGGTTCAGCCATGTTACTTCCTCCCCTTGTTTGGTCCGCTGAGAATTAGACAGAGGATCATGAAGAGGCCGAAAATGGCAATCCCCAAAACTAAATTAATTCTTTCCATTACAATTCTCCTCTTGAGAAAAATCAGTTGAAGTGGATAAAAGCAAGCACACAACTAAATGCCAAGAAGCCAAGCAACCAAAGTAATATACGGTTGCTCGGATCAATGAAGTTGGTTAGGGCAAACCACCCCACTACACCGGAAGTCATAGACATCCACAAGACATTTTCATGTCTCAATACCAAGTAGAACAGATAGAGAGTTTCTAGAGAAAGAGCAATGCCGAGCAGACGTTGACCTGTGCGTTTGGCATCTCTGATTCTTCTAGTTCTTATTTCGTGTTCAATAGTCACGAGAAGTCCCCTTAGCTTGTGATTAGTTTAGATTTTTAAGAATACAACGTTTCATAATACTATAATTTCTCGATACTGTCAAGGACATCATCGAGATCATCAAGAGGTCGTGA
>CAYHND010000047.1:0-4076 GCA_964357915.1 uncultured Bdellovibrionales bacterium | reverse complement strand
AGAGCTGCCCGCAGTTATGCGAACAGCCCCCAGTTTCCTTTCAGGAATAGTGACTAACGTTTTTGTTGGACCTTTTCTGATCCATACAAGGTGCTGAGCTTCTCGTTTGAATTAATGAGAAGCGGAATGCCGACCCATATGAGGAGAGCGAGCAATATGGCAATCAAGACAGCGGGTAGCGAGTTGTTTTTTGGCGTTTGTGCCATGAAGTGTCTCCCTATTCTTTTGGTCGAGTGAAGTTGTCCTTATCAGCGAAAAAGTTTTCAAATGTCTCATCATCAAGGATGAGACGCCAAAACATGGCCCACATGCCTTTGAACATGGTCAACATACTCTTCTCCCCGATTTGAAATGGATTCTATGACAAAGAGCGTGGCTAGAAATTACCCCAAATTTAGCCTTTTGTCAATCTAATTGACTGTTTTTGGAGTTGTGTGTTAGACCAGAGTTACAAGCCAGTTCCTTGGTTTTCCACCAACCCCCAAAATCGAAAGAGGGAGATTGTCATGAAAAATATTGTTGATTCGGTAGGTGTTGGTGAAACACTGCAAGATCGGGAACATTTTCATCTTCGTGTGATCGCCACAGACGCTGATGTATCGGCCTATATCAAATATGTAGATCAGCTGCCGCAACTTTTCAGCCAACTGGAATTCGCGGTAGAAGAAGAGCTGACTCCGTACAACCTGCTTCATAATTTTGGCAGTCGTTATGTGTTGGCCATCGGTTATCATGATCTTCTGGGCGCCGCCATGTTGAGTGTCGTCCATACCTATTCTTGTATCTATGGAGAAGTGGGTGACGTCATTGTCAAACCACATCATCGCCATAGAGGAATTGGCAGGAGTTTGATGATGGAGGCCTGCCGTCTGGCTTGGCTCCAAAAATGTACGGAGGTGAGACTCGAGGTCCACCCCAATCTGGTTGCTGCCAACCAATTTTATCCGAGTATCGGTTTCAAACTTACCGGTACCCAGACAGGCTTGTATGGCAGAAATAACTACAAGTGTTTTCCGAGCTAGATAAGCTCTAAACTGATTGAATCCAATCATGGCCAGTTTTCTTTTCGAAGCTGGCCTCTTTTTTAATAAGTCTTGACAGTAGCAAGAAAATGTTGTTAGCTATCGATAAGCAAAGCAACTTAACAAAGGGGTTATTCTCAATGATGACCAACTATATTCTCAAAGATGGTGCCGAGATCCATGTTATGAACGTGGTCAATCTTGGCAACCTGGATGCCTTCAAGCGGATAATCACACATGACCTCAAGGAATTGGTTGAAGAGCTGGGCACTCCCGTTAAGTCCGGTTTCAATTTCAAAAAGTTCATTGTGGATACAGGAGCTTTCATTCTGGTGACTCACCAGAAGAAACTTATTGCCTGCCTCACCTTTACCGTACAGCGTATTCCTACCAAAACTCGTGGCATTATTGATGATGTAGTTGTGGCGGAAGAATGGCGTCGTCGCGGTGTGGGCAAAATCCTCGTTGAGCGGGCTATCATGTTGGCCCGCGAATATCAATGTGATTATGTTCAACTCACAACTACTAAGGGTAATGTAGCCGCTTGCAAATTCTATGAAGCCATCGGCTTTCGTAATGTTGAAGGGGAAAAACCTCTTTATCGATATCATGACTAAACGACAGATCAAAAGGAGTACCAAATGTCAGGAAAGCGTCATTATCAGAGTATGAGCCTCAAGATGGCTCTGCGTAAAATTACTATTGACTGCCGGGACCTCAAGCAGAGTAATCCCGACCAACTGGCGAGAGTGCTCTACGAACTGGCCGAACGGGTCAGTGGTCATAGTGATGAGAAAATCCCTCTTCAAGAGCTTGGCTACGTGGTTCGTCAATCGCTTCTTATTCTCCTCAATGGAGATACGGAGGAGCTTATTGATGAGCTCTCTCGACCGACCAGGCTTTTCCATGGCGGTCTCTATGCCGACTAGTCTAATCACAACCAACAACGTTTGGAAAAGGCGCCCTCACATTTTGTGGAGGCGCCTTTTTCATTGGTATAAAAAAGAAGGGATTGGAGTACACATACTCCTCACCCTTCGAGTAAACCGGCAACGTGTTTGGCTATTCTGGCTGTACCGGCTTCATGAGGTCGATATTGGGGGGAACCAAATCCATGAGCCAGCCTATGATGAGGTCCAAGATTGTGACGACTCCCCAAACCGCAAGAATCGCGATAGCGATGTAGAGGAGATATTTGGAACTCATGCCTGTTTGTATAGCGACATATTGGAAACGGCTACGAGCACTGCGATAGCCAGCTTCACCAGACTTCTTCCAGCTGGACCACAGGAAGAGGCCAAGGCATATGACGACGATATAGAGTACGGTAATGGTAGTGGCCATTGAACCTCTCCTTTTTTAGGACACGTGACTAGAAAGTAGCTCTGTTTTAACCAAAAGTCAACAGAAAGAATCTATTCCCCTGCTTGAAAGCCGATGGAGGATTTGGGTTCTGCGGAGGGGGTCACGTTACCGAATTGGGCTTCGTATTTTTTGATATTGTCTTGGAGAGCTGCTGCGATAAGTTTCATCTGGCTTTAGGCTTCTGGTCTCACTAATTTGAGATATTAATCACTTGGACACCTTTTGGAATTTTTATATCAGCAATCTCTTCAACAATCCCTAGTTCTTTTGCTTCTTCCGCTGAAATAATACTAGACTCTTTCATTAAGTGATCCACTTTTTCATAGTCTGCACCAGTATAAAGACTAATATCCTTAGCTATATTCTCTCGATCTCTTTTAAGACTTGCTAATCTTTCAGCAAGTTGCTGTTCTGGGAAACTCAAATTTCCTGAGAAATTAGCAGTAACGCCATGAAACAAGAAAGAGCTGTTAATTCGAGCGAATCTTCTATTTCCAGCAGCATATATAACACCTGCTATGGAGTCAATTTGACCAATGTTGTAAGTGTTTATAGGGACTGAAGAAGACCGAATTAATGACGCTATGCTCATACCATGAAAAATGCTTCCTCCAGGTGAAGATATTAGTAAGTTTATCTCGGAAACACCTGCATTAATTGAATTTGTAATGGCATTCAAGAGTTGAGTAGAAGTTGCCTGATCAACACCTGCTTGGAAAACGATGTATATAGGGTTCATAGTTTATTATTTTGAAATTTTTCTTAAAACATCAACAGCAGTTGAGCTATATATGTATTCAATCTCTTGAGTTGTTACGGTGTTCAAAAGAGTGTGTGCTGGATCTATTAATATACTTGACTGAACCTGACTTGGATCTCCTGTTGGATTTATTAAGGTTATCTGCTGAGGATTTGATGTAGCCCTCTTATCAGATATAGTTTTTATCAAATAATCCAGAAACTCTGCCCTTGAATAGAATTCGCTAATCATATCAACTTGACTCTGGTCAAGATCTGATATGAATATATGAATATTCTTATGCCAACTATTTGTAGGAAGTAATTTTCTTGACAGAAAATAGTCAGCATTACCTCTCTGTTTTACTCTCCTAATCTCATTTTCAGCAAATCTTATTTCTTGAAGGATTAATTTTGCAATATCCCTTTTGGTATCATTTTTTTGCTTTAGATATAAAAAATAAGCAATAAAGCCAACAACGAGCGTCAGTATTGCTGTAAAAAACTGAGAGTTAGCAGCCACCCATACTTTTGGAAATTCAGTAAAGATAATATTAAGAAAATAAATCCCACCTATTAAGGTAGCTATAAAAGCAACTATTTGTGTGAAAATTTCAATTAATCTCTTCATAATTTTATTGATAAAGCGGGGCTAAAATGCCCCGCTTTTATCGTACTCTTATTTAGTTTCTCCTTCAACTGGAGCCTCTGATTCAACTTCAGCTTCCTTAGCTTCTGGCTCACCGGCTGGCTGGTCGCTTGCTTGTGTAGCTCCCTCTGCTTCTTGAGCAGCTGCGTAGAGCTTCTGGCCAATAGCTTGGGCCTTGGTAGAGAGTTCTTCGGTGGCTTTTTTGATGGCTTCGAGATCATCTCCATTCTTGACCTTATTAAGCTCTGTGATGGCGTCTTCAACTGGTTGCTTCTCTTCGGTTGTGAGCTTGTCTCCAGCGT
>CAYHND010000046.1:1751-5754 GCA_964357915.1 uncultured Bdellovibrionales bacterium | reverse complement strand
GTACCACGCTTCTGATTCATTTCTGTGATAAGGTTTCTGCATTGTGTCGCTTTCTCAATATTTTTTTCCAATTCTTCTGATGCACCATCAAAAATAACCATATCAAATCCAGCCTCTACTACTGCGACTACCCGCTCACAGGTGTAGGTGTGATCCGCACTGAGGAAGACCTTGTCATACACATGCTCTCGCACAGCCTTCACATACGCCATGGCTTCATATATACCCACAAAATCACGCTCTCCTTCTGAAAGACCTAAGATAACTGGCACATCAAGTTCCTGAGCCGCTTTCACGATAGCCTTTGCTACATCAAAACTTGAAAAGTTGAAGTGCCCTATGGCAACACCTTTTTCTTGTGCCTCTTGGATATACGCCCGTAAACCTTTATTCT
Organism: uncultured Bdellovibrionales bacterium; assembly: GCA_964357915.1. Taxonomy (GTDB): domain Bacteria; phylum Patescibacteriota; class Minisyncoccia; order Moranbacterales; family UBA1568; genus UBA1568. Next base: position 5,360 of record CAYHND010000046.1, on the reverse strand, counting down.
GCATATTCTTATACCTTATATTGATAACAAAAAGCGCTACCTCTATAGTAGCACTTTTTGCTTTTACTTGTATCGCCACGGGGGGTCGAACAACCTACGCTTTGCCTATTGGCAAATGCGTTCTATAGGGCTTCCGCCCTCTAGCCCTCCGTTTCACTACGGTCACCCCAAACTGAGAAACAAATGTTTCCCCGACCCCCTTCTTGTTCGATTCCGGTGGTACAAAATAAAAAATCCCCTACAGGGGTAGGAGATTTTTTATTGTTTGTATCGCCACGGGGAATCGAACCCCGCTTTCCAGGATGAGAACCTGATGTCCTAACCGATAGACGATGGCGACCCATCTTACACTAAAGAACCTTTCCACAGTAAGCCGTGGAAAAATTTCTTAGCAGGGGTGGTAGGAATCGAACCCACGTTAACGGTTTTGGAGACCGGCGTATTACCACTATACGACACCCCCGTGTCACATCTCATCATAGCAAAATCTGCCCGAAGGCAGAAGGTTTTGCTATTTACTTTCGTTGTGAATATTATTCTTACGGCAAAAGCTGCAGTATTTTGAAAGAGAAAGTTTTTCTTTGACTTTCTTTTTGTTGCGAGTCGTATAATGCGTAATACGGTTACATTCGCTACATTTCAGTTTTGCCATTGTGTCTTTGATGTGTCCCATACAATTCCTAATTTCATTCTTATAAAACTCCCCTATTCTACGGGAAAAGTTCCCTTTCGTCAAGTCTTCACTTTTTTGAGCCGTTAATCAGAATCGAACTGATGACCTCATCCTTACCATGGATGCGCTCTACCGACTGAGCTATAACGGCTTCTGGTGGGCCGGGAAGGATTGAACAAAAACCTATCGGTTTTTCTAAGAACCCACGGTTCTCAGCGCTCGCAGACTCACTGCTCTCCTCCAACAGAAAAACAAATGTTTTTCCGACCCTTTTCTTGTTCGAATCATTCTCCGCTAACTATACTAAATTTTTTACCCTCGCACGGAGGGTAAAAACTTCAGTGTGGGCCGGGAAGGATTCGAACCTTCGTAGCCGTAAGGCGCCAGATTTACAGTCTGTTGTAATTGACCGCTCTACCACCGACCCATCTTTTGAAATTGTAACAATTTCTGAGCCATCTGTCGGACTCGAACCGACGACCGACGGTTTACAAAACCGTTGCTCTACCAACTGAGCTAAGATGGCTAATAAACAAAAAGCACTTTGCCAGCATACCGGGTATTATACCTGAGGGCAAGTCTTTTTTAGCTTAATCTCTAATTCCCCTTCTGAGTCAACAGTTTCTCAAGTCGACGAATCTTTATCTTGACCATTCTCTGTACCGGACTGAGCTTGAGTACCTGACGATAGCATTCCTTGGCATCCTTGATATTGCCGTTTTCCATATAGAAGTCTCCCAGAGCTTCATAGGCTTCAAAATCCTTAGGGTTCGTTGCTATGCGACCAATGAGGTCTTCCTCTGGGGCTTTACCTCGCATACCTGAACGCTTGGCATCAGGCAGAGCTACGCGATCACTAACCATTGGTCTCTCTGTGACACCCTCTTGAGATATTCCTCTCCTCACTACTGATTCTTGTTGAGTTTCTGACTGACTCTCACGCTTGTGACGACGTATGAGAGGGATAGCAAATCGAGAAACATCATCGGTACGTGCTGACTCTTGAGCGAAGCTTGATCCATTTTCCTGTTGTACGGTTTCTTCTTCTCGGATAGATTCCCTGGTCGCTTCTCTGGTATCAAAAAATGTGACCTCTTCTTCTATTTCTTGCTCAGTGTTCAACTCTTGCTCTAGTTGTTTATCTTCCTCTACTTTCTTACGGCTCGCACGAATAGACTGCAACCATGAGTGAAGAGCATTGTGCATACGAAGAGAGTTATTCTTCGAACGCTGGGCAAATTTCTCAAGACTCCGAAGTCCCCACTCGTGGACCCCTCGGAAACGGGCTCGTTTCTGCACATCATCCATTGCCAAGACTCGCTCATTGACAAGAGGGTCACTCGCCTTCTTGGAGAGATACCAGAGAAGCAGGACTAGGGTGAGTACTATAATAATCGGCGGGACGATGAGATACAACATGGAAATAAGTAATAACAATTCAGAAGCTCAATCTCTATTGTACACTAGACCGTATTTTCAGATAAGCTCTTACATTTCATAGCGAATAAAAGCCCCTACTTGGATGTTTTCGCCAATCTTGTGGATATTTTCGGTCAACAGATCTCCTACGGTCTTACTTGGATCTTTGACAAAAGGCTGCCCCAAAAGAGACTGCTCCTTACGAAACTTCTCTTCTTTACCTGAAAGAATCTGCTCAATCATGTTCTCTGGCTTACCTTCTTTCTCGAGTTCCTCTTTCCAAATAGCTTTTTCTTTTTCTACCTCTTCTGCTGGCATATCTTCTGGACGTACATAACGAGGCGCAAGCGCGCTCACATGCATAGCAATATCACGACCAAGCTCAACGAAATCTTCATTACGAGCAACAAAATCTGTCTCACAGTAGAGCTTGATCATCGCTCCAATTTTGTGGGAGTGGACATAGGAGATGACAATACCTTCATGAGTGTCACGATCACTTTTCTTAGCCGCCTTGTCTTGACCACGCTTGTGAAGAATCTCAAGAGCTTTTTCCTGGTCACCGCCCGCTTCATCAATGGCTTTTTTGACATCGACAATACCAGCGCCTGTTTTTTCGCGAAGTGCTTTTACGAGTTCCATCTGACTCATAGAATTTGTTTTTAGTGGGGAAATTACTTTAGACTGCTTTCTCTTTTTCCTCCTTGCGAGCCTTTTTGGCTGCTAGAGTGACTTTTCCGAGGTATCCGAAGATGTAGCGGAGTGATGACACCGCATCATCATTACCTGGGATTGGATAGTCAATTTTACTTGGGTTGGTGTTGGTATCAACAATACCAATAAGAGGGATATTCATTCTGCGAGCTTCGTGGATAACGAGTTCTGCTTCTTTGACATCAGCAATCACGATGACGCCCGGCATCTCGGTCATATCCTGAATACCACCCACCTTCTTCACAAGCCGTTCAATTTCTTCGTTTTTCTTAGCTTGCTCAAACTTTGTGTATTTTTTGAACTCACCTTCTGCCTGATCAGCAAGCATTTCTTTGAGATACTTAGCACGACCACGAATCTGAGCCCAGTTGGTCAACGTGCCTCCGAGCCAACGATCGATGACAAATGACTCCCCTACGGCCGCTGTCAGAGACAAGATCGTATCGTGAGTCTGCTTCTTCATACCAACAAACAAAACGGGTTTGCCACTCTTGACCACGCCCGAAAGAATCTCTCCAGCTGCAAGCAGGCGCTCCTCGGTCTGAGCAAGGTCTAAGATGTTGATATTCTTACGAGTGGTAAAAATATATGGATCCATCTGCGGATGACGACGTGACTTCAGGTGACCAAAGTGCACTCCGGCCTTGAGCAACCCTTCAAGAGTAAGCTCATGAGCTTCAAAATCAAAACCACCAAAGTGGTCAACTTTAGCCTCTATGACAGCATTTTGGACAGGAGCTGCCTCCTCTTTTGGCTCTTCATTATTCATATGAATTTCCTTAATGTGAATTACACCACCTATT
>CAYHND010000046.1:0-1651 GCA_964357915.1 uncultured Bdellovibrionales bacterium | reverse complement strand
ATAGTAGGTATCGGAGAACCTGAAATACAGATCCAAGTATAGCAAAGACTGGCCTCTTGTCAATTTTCCCTCTCTATGTTAGACTCCCAGGTACATTTGTCACAATATTTATGAAACAAGGTATCCACCCAACATATTCCACCAAAGCCACCGTCACTTGCGTGTGTGGTGCTGTTTTGACTACTGGTTCAACTGTAGAAAAGATGTCTACCGAAATCTGCTCAAACTGCCACCCTTTTTACACTGGTAAGAAGAAGTTTATTGACGCTGGTGGTCGTGTAGATCGCTTCAAGCGTCTGACTGCTAAAGCCACTGATGCAAAGAAACTTTTGGCTTCCAAGAAGAAAAAGACTGTTGAAAGCTTGTCCGCCTCTGGCGCGAAAGAGGCCCCTACAAAGGCAACCAAGAAAGAAGTGGCTACCCAAGAAGCTGCCTAGCGGTACACGCTGGTATTTTTTGGTATCCCCTTTTATTTTCCTTTCCAACCAAAAAATACCTGCCGACCATATCCTGGTCGGTTTTTTCTTTCATTCTATATGCTAAGCTACCTATACTACTCCTATGCGTGATTTTCTCGCTGATATCGAAACTGAATATCAAAACGTCACTCGGGCTCTCGAAGATCCTGAGGTAGTTAATGATCCCAAAAAGCTTGCTGAGTTAGGACGTAAAAAAACTGAGCTCGATACCATCATGAATCGAGTGGCTCGTTTTCGTTTCCTCGAACGGAGCATGCAAGAAAATGCCGAGATTTTAAATGACGCCACGGCCGATGAGGAACTTAAGGGTCTGGCTCTCGAAGGCAACTTGGCTGCAGCGGAGGAAAAAGAAGTCCTTGATAGTGAACTCAAACGCCTTCTGCTCCCCAAAGACCCCTACGATACCAAAGATATTATCGTAGAAATCCGAGCTGGAGCCGGCGGTGATGAATCCAGTCTCTTTGCAGCTGAACTCTACAAAATGTACACTCACTATGCTGAAAGCGTCGGCTGGAAAACAGAACTTCTCCACTCCAACCAAACTACTGTTGGCGGCTTCAAGGAAGTGGTTTTTGAGGTCAACCGAGCCAATAGCGATACATCAGTGTATCAGCACATGAAGTACGAATCTGGCGTGCACCGTGTTCAGCGCGTTCCAGAAACCGAAAAAGCTGGTCGTATCCACACCTCTACCGCCACCGTTGCTTCTCTACCACAAGCTGAAGACGTGGAAATAACGGTTAATCCAAGCGATCTCCGTATTGATACTTTTTGTTCATCGGGCCCAGGAGGTCAGTCAGTCAACACTACCTACAGCGCTGTCCGTATCACTCATATTCCTACTGGCCTCGTTGTCAGCTGTCAGGATGAAAAATCTCAAATCAAAAACCGCGAACGCGCTATGAAGGTTCTCCGCTCCCGTCTCTTCCAACAAGAAGTCGATCGTCAGGCCAAAGAAGTGGGTGACGCTCGCCGTAGCCAGATTGGTACTGGGGATCGCAGTGAAAAAATCCGTACCTACAACTACCCTCAAGATAGAGTGACTGACCATCGCATCAAAGAATCATGGAGCAACCTGGAAGCTATTCTCCATGGCAATCTCGGCCCTATCCTAGCCGCCCTTGAAGACGAGGATATCCGTCGCAAATTGGAAAGACAAGTGGCTGGTTCTT
>CAYHND010000045.1:0-5866 GCA_964357915.1 uncultured Bdellovibrionales bacterium | reverse complement strand
ATGATTTGGAAAAACAAGGAAAATCAGAGGTTTTTGGAAGCTATTTTGTCTCTTGAGTCAAAAGAAGAGGCAGGGCTCTTTTTACGTGATTTAATGACCGAAAAAGAAATCGAGGAATTTGGGAAGCGTCTTCAGGCAGCAGAAATGCTCATGCAAAACATCTCATATACACTCATTGTCCAAAAAACAGGCCTCAGTTCTACGACAGTCGCTCGTGTGGCCAGATGGCTCAAAGGAGCTGGTGGAGGTTACCAGAGTGTCATAAATAAGCTTAATCACCATGACTCAATTTCTCGCGAGAGAGGATTGAGTTGATTTGTAATGTTTGAATCAAACTAACCCCTTCTCACGATGAGAAGGGGTTTTGTGTTATTACCTGAAATAACACCTGTTCTTTGGAGAAAGTCATGTCATTATTACTTTATAAAAGTGAGCATGAACACTATTGGCGAGGAATCTCTTTTGAGGCAAGAAGAAGTATTACTCAAGAGTTAGTAGACTGGCTAAATGATCAAGAGAGACTAGCTATAGAAGGGGCTAACAAAAACACGAGAGTTTTTGATCAAGAAGTTGGAGGTCAGCAAAATCTCTGGATTTGGGAGTCTGGCTGTCTTCAGCCCTCAGAGAAGTTTTTTGAAGGGTGGTTAGAAAAAGAAGATGGTACTCGCGTAGAGGTTAATTATTATTGGGGAGAAGGTTGGTTAACACCAGATGAGCTTTTCCACTTACGACAAAGAGATCCTCGTACGGCTCCATAGTAATGAAGAACCCATCCTCTCTGCATCATTGATGCAGAGAGGACTTTTCTTATAAGGCTTTGTATTTTTCCAAAACTTCACCCGCAAAGCTCTGCATATCAGAAGTATTTAAACTCTTGATATCTACCCATTCATATTTGTCTGCCTCGTCTGTTTGGTCGTTCTGTTTATGGTTTACAGGAGATTCACTTTGAGGAGAGGCGGTAAAGAAGAAATTAAGACAATGATAAGCAGTGTTATGGGGTGCATAGTAAAAGAAGCTTTCCTTGAGGGTGAAGAAAGATATATCACCTATCTCAATACCTGTTTCCTCAAGGACTTCACGATGTAAGGAGTTTTCCACGAGCTCTCCTTTCTCAATAGCGCCACCTGGAAAAAACCACCTTCCTGTACTTTTAGTATTTACCAGAAGCAATTGGCCATTCTTTTCGATAATAGCGTATACAGCAGGGCGAAATATTAACTCATTCGCTGGAACAAGCTTTTTTTCACCAGTGATTAACTCACATTCAATCATTTTTTCCATAGAATTGAGATTAAAAGTCCTTTATCATGATGATATCTTAAAAGAGGTTGAGTTTCAAACTTGCTAGAAGGAGCTTTAGCTTGGGGTAGCATCAAGATAAGTTGTGGTATAATTTCTGTATGAATACATCAAAGATTTTGACGATAGTTTTTGTGTTGTTGGTGCTCACCTCTGTGGGGGTGGCTTACTATCGCTACATGGTACAGAATAATTTTTTGGTGAAATACCAGACTCCTTGTGATCCAGCAGTGGAGAGCTGTTTTGTATACGAGTGTGACCCTGAGGCTGATGAGTGTACTGGTGATCCAGAAGAAGATACCACCTACTATAGTCTCATGTACCGACTGGCTAATAATATACCAGCCTGTGATGTTGAAGTAGAAGGGGATTGTGATAAAGCCTACACTTGTCCAGTTGGAGAAGAGGGCTGTGAAATAGTGACCTGTAATGATGAGACGAGTGTAGCAGAAGAGAGTGATTGTAGTGACCCAGGGGACTTTATAACAGAAGAAGGTGAAGCCGAGGGAGAGGTTATGGAAGGAGAAGAGGAAGCAGTTATCAATGAAGTTCCTGAAGAAGTTATGGAACCAGCAGCGCCTACCACAGAGGTCATACCAGCTCCAGTAGTAGAGCCTACTACACCTGTCACATCGCCTGCCCCAACAGGCTATACCCTCTAAAAAGGTATAAAACAAGCTCATGACGGCACCCTTGACTTTTAGGAGTTTTGGGTGTATAATAGTATGTTGCAGTGGTAATTTTGCTTCTGCACAGAGTTCTTTGAAAGGATCACAACGTGAACAATCTGTCGCACCAAAAAGCTGGTGTGACGATGGTCACGCTTGCTGTTTTTTTCGCACTGCTTAAACATAAGTTTTTGCAGACCCGCGTAGGCAAAACCTGGACACTCTTCCAGGATATCGTCATTATGGCGGGTGGTATGGCTACGGGTATCTTACTCATGGATCAAATTGATAACCCATGGGATTACATTTTATACCCGAATGTCATAGATGCTTACGGGGTCATTCGGGGCGCTCTGCTCATGACCTTCCTGTCGTTTTTTCTTGACCTCGCTTTTATCTATCTTTACGATCGGATGAAAGCGGATATATTTCAGTTTGAAAAGCTGAAGATGAAAAAAGAGAGGATCCATAAGCTTTGGGGCAGTAAGGGTATCTGGGCGGTGAATATTGTAATGTTCATCTTCCTCACCGTTAAGGCTAACCCGGCTGTCGTAGTGGTGTGCTTCCGTGAAGGAGCTTATCGCTTCGGTGGTATGAAACGTCGTGACTGGGGTATATTCCTACTCGCGATGGTAGCAGCTCATGTGTATTGGACCATAGTGGTCTATTGGCTTATCCAGTCGATCGAGTGGCTTGGAGTTTACCTTCCTTTCTTAGCAGATGCTTTGGAGTGGATTCGTGAATTTCGTGCAGCTTTGGCTGAGTGGGTTATGAGCCTGCTATGAGAGATGTGATGTGGGGGTGTTTGTGGCATTGCTGCAGACACCCCCTTTCTATTTTGTCTTACTGTGGGTATAATTCTAGATAGATGATGGATTATTTATGATAAATACAGAGCAAAAGCCGGGGCTTCTGATACTTGGAGCGTCTGGAGGGGTGAGCGGTGCCTTTTTGCAATTAATAGAAGAATACAGGGCTGATTTCTCAAGCCTTGTTTTGGTTGATCGAGTAAATACTTTTACGAGTTCCCAGTATCACGACCATGTTCGGTTGGACTACACATTCCTTCAAGAAGAAGTTACGCGTGAGAATTGTGAAGAAGTCCTCGGGGAGATGATTAAGAAGTACAAGATTCAATATGTGTTGGATAATACCGATGCAGATACGGAGCCTTTTCTTGCCGTTGCCGATGCTCATGGTGCCAGTTACCTTAACTGCGCACTCAATCCCATGCCAGCAGTGGATGTGTTTGTTGAGGAAATTGCAAAATTACGTAAAAAGTATACTAATGCCAAACATGTCTTAAGCCTTGGTATGAACCCAGGTATTATCAATCATTTTGTACTTAAGTTGGTGGCAGAATACGGTGTACCAAAAGAGTTTATTGAAATAGAATACGAGTCAGGTAAAGCAGCTGTAACAAGAGATAAGCCTTTTATTACATGGTCAAGAGCACAGTTCTTGTACGAGTCTGTTACCGCTAATACGGGATACAGTCATGAGGGAGGTGCTTTTCATGAGCTTAAAAACAATGCTTTATCGACCACTGTTGATACGAAGAGGTATCTAGAGCCGATTAAAAAGTTAGAGAGCTATCCCAGGGGCATGATAGTGCCTCATGATGAAATTATCATGCTCTCATATGATCTAGGTGTGCCAGGTAAGTTTGTGTATGCTATCCATGAAGAATCATTTGCTCGTTTGGTGGATATAGTGCACATGGCTGGTAATAAGAGGGAGGTAGCTGATCATGAGCTTATTCTGGAAGATAATGTGCATACCCCACTGACAGGTTCTGACTGCATTGGGGCTTGGCTTTGCTACGATGATAAAGATGTTTGTTATTACATGGACGTACCTCATGAGAATCACAAAGGTACTAATGCTACCCTTTTTCTTGTAGCGGTGGGAGCTCTGGCAGGACTCCTTGATTTTATGCAGGATACATCACTGGAGAAACAAGTATACTTTGTCTCTGACTTGAATACAGATAATATCCTCAAGACGGTAGCTAGATATGCAGAAATAAAAAAGGTGATTGTAGAGAAATAGAGACTTTATTACTTAGATAAAAACTTGTATAATAGGCTCATATGGAACATTTTGGAGAACATGTCACTATTGATGGTTATGGTGGAGATGAGGCTTTGCTGAATAGCAAGGACGTTGTTCTGAGTTGCTTGAATGATTTACCAGCAATGTTAGGTATGCATAAACTGGCCGAACCAGTGGTATACTATACAGAGGGTAATAACCACAAAGATCCAGGTGGATGGACGGGGGTTTTGGTTATAGCAGAAAGTCACATTAGTGTACACACATTCCCAAAGAGAGGCTTTGTTAGTGCTGATGTATATACCTGTAAGAACGGTATGGAGACGAAGGTCATTCTGGACTTCTTTGAAAAAGCTTTTAACCTTAAGAAAATAGAGACAAATTTTTTGAAAAGAGGGCTGGAGTATCCAGAGCAGAATATCTACAGTTAAAAGCAACAGCTACGTTTTATGGCAAAATCAAAGGTGTATGTCGCCAAGACTAAGAATACAGGTAAGGGGATATTTGCAGGAAAGCCAATCAAGAAAGGGGAGCATATTTTTACAGTAAAGGGAGAGTATAAGAAGTTTATTATTAGAAACCAGGAAGATTCAGATAGTTGGAAATGTACCAATTGTATCGCTATTAGTAAGGAGAAATGGATAGATCCTTTCAAAGACAACTTTCTTACCTTTACAAATCATTCATGCAACCCTAATGCTGGACTTAAGGGCAGTAGAAGGTTCTATGCCATGCGAGATATTCAAACAGATGAAGAGATAACCTTTGATTACTCAACTTCAGAAATAGATACTTTTTGGGATTTAGGAGTAGAATGTAAGTGTGGAGAAAAAAACTGTAGAAAGATAATTAAGTCGATCCAATTTCTACCTAAAAAAACCTTTGAAAAGTACATGCCATTTATAGCGACGCGATTCATCGCTTTGTATAAGGGGAATATATAAAAATAAAATGTTAACATCACTTTGCAACTGGGATAGCGCTCAGTTCCTCATTTTTTCAGGAAATGTCTTTTCCGATGCCATTTATTATTCACACCTTCTCTCTTTGATCTCTGCCCTAGTGATTGGGGTCTTCATTCTTCTGAAAGATAAGACAGCTTTAGTTAACAGGCTTTTGTTCTTACTTACCTTTCTCTTTGCACTGTGGTCTTTTTTTGATTTGATTTTATGGGCTAACGACAGGATCGAGCTCATTATGTTTGTCTGGGCATCTACTATTTTAATAGAGGTTCTCATATACTTTTTTAGCCTTTATTTTATCTATGTCTATATAAATGAAAAAGATGTAGATTGGAGAAAAAAAGCTTTGATTAGTCTTTTGGTGTTACCCTTTATTTTATTTTTGTCGACAAAATTAAACCTCGTTTATTTTGATGGAACAAATTGTGATCGAGAAGTTTTAGAAGGAACTCTAGCGAGTCAGTATATCTACTTTGTTGAAATATTTTTTGCGATTCTGATTGCAACTCTTTCTTTTGTAAAATATAGGACAGTAGGTATTTCGGTAGACTCAAAGAAACAGATACTCTACATGACCTTAGGCATCCTCACTTTTTTGTTAGCGTTTTCATCAGGCAATATTATCGGGAGTCTCACAGGAGATTGGGCGTTAGCTCAGTACGGCCTTTTTGGGATGCCAGTGTTTATGGGATTCCTTGCTTATCTGATAGTTCGATTCAGAGCATTTGATATCAAACTAATAGGAGCTCAGGCATTAGTAATGGCTCTAGTTCTTCTAGTAAGTGCTCAATTTTTCTACGCAAGCTCACGGACAGATTTCATTCTCGATAGCCTTTCTCTTTTTGTGGTAATTATTGTAGGATTTTTCCTTATTCGTTC
>CAYHND010000044.1:0-6415 GCA_964357915.1 uncultured Bdellovibrionales bacterium | reverse complement strand
AGTACGTGATGTACAAAATAACCAGAAGAATAAAATTATGCCAAAGCTGCTCTACGTTCTGTGAAGAAGTGATGATATCAATAATGTTTTTATAAACTACCACACTCAAAACATCAGCGAGAAGTGTACCTACACCCCACAAGATAATCATCCACCAAAAAAGGTACCTATAGTTCTTAGAAATCTTCCAATACCAAGCAAAGACGTGTCGCGCATCTTTCCAAGCTATTTTTTCTTCCGTTTTTAGTAGTTTTTCTGCCATAGTAAAATTCATCCTAACACAAAAGCCCTCTTCTGTCAGGTGTCCTCAGTAAAAATATAACCTTCCTATATACGAAAATTTTCCTTACTTAGAACGTTCAAGTGCTAACTGTATCAAAGTATCAAGTAATTTCTGGTAACTGAGACCTGAGACTTCCCACATCTTTGGATACATACTGCTGTTGGTAAAGCCCGGGATAGTGTTGATTTCATTAACCACAAAGGTACCGTCTGATTTAAGGAAAAAGTCTACTCTTCCCATACCTTCGCAACAGAGTATTTGAAAAACTCTCACTGCTAGTTGTCTGACTTCTTTGCTTTGTTTCTGAGACAATTTGGCTGGGATAGCAATCTCAGCACCACTTTCGTCCAAATACTTAGCTTCGTACGAGTAGAACGTGTGATGCGTTTTGTTGGTAATCACTTCACCCGGCACAGAAGCTTGTGGATTATCATTGCCCAGTACTGCACATTCTATTTCTCTACCTTCGATATACTCTTCAATAAGAACTTTCGTATCGTACTGAAAAGCCTTCTTCAGCGCTGCTCGATATTCTTTCTCATTGGTTACGCGAGATACCCCTACTGAAGATCCCAAGTTAGCTGGTTTGATAAAAAGCGGCAAGCCTAAGAGCTTCTTCATTTTTGCAAAAGATGGCGTGCTCTCATGACTCTTTACTACTTCAAATCTTCCAATAGGTAGCCCTGCATCACGGAGCAGTCGTTTCATCACATCTTTATCCATACCCACTGCAGAACCAAGTACTCCAGCTCCTACAAAAGGCACTCCCATGAGTTTTAGCAGACCCTGGACAGAACCATCTTCTCCGTAGGGCCCATGAAGGACTGGAAAAACTACATCGAATGGTTTTTGCTTCGTAGCTCCTTGAGAAAAAACAATTCTGCTCGTTGCTGGTGCCAGTGACACAACAGACTTCTTGTTATACGTATCCAGGCTGATGGTACTTTCGTAGGAATACTTTAGTAGCGCTTCGGCTGGAAAAGGAAGCCAGCGACCTGTTTTATCGATCCCAATGAGGGTAACATCGTACTTTTTCTTATCGAGGGCTTGATAAATATTACGCGCTGAGACCAAAGACACCTCATGCTCTTCTGATTTACCTCCAAAAATAAGGGCGAGGCGGATTTTTTTGCTCATGGTTCTACTTTATCGTTTAGTCTCTTAGTACTTTGGCTAATGCTTCCAAATCAGCGTCACTAGCTCGGTTAGCGTCATGTGATGATACGTAGCCTGGGTATTGGGTAAAATAGGTTTCTATTTTTGATTCTATGGGCTTCCACTCTGCCATATTGGCCGTACCGTGCATAGGGAAAAGCTTGGCGTGTACGTGATCAACGCCGAATCCTTCAAACACCAAGGCGGTTCTCCCTACATCTGCTAACTTCTCATCCAGAAGCTTGGCCACCTTTTTGGTAGCCAACATGAGAGCGCTCAGTTGTTCATCGGGCAAATCAAAAGCATAGCTCGTGTAGTGCTCTTTCGGAATAACTACGGTGACCCCTTCGGTATTGGGAAAAATAGAAAGAAAAGCGACGTGCGATTCATCCTCCCACACGACATGAGAGGGAACTTCTTTGGCGACTATTTTGCAGAAAATACAGCTCTCCATGGTGTTACTTTTTGGTGGCCAGTTTGATACCAAGTTCTTCCAGGTTTTTGGCACCTGTTTCACTCGGACTCTGCATCATAAGGTCACGCCCCTCACCAGTTTTAGGGAAAGCGATTACTTCCCGAATATTTGGTTCGTTCTGAAGAATCATCAGGAGACGGTCGATACCTGGTGCAAATCCGCCATGCGGAGGAGTGCCATATTTGAAAGCTTCAAGTATATGACCAAACTTTGCTTCCTGCTCTTCTGGAGAAATGTTAAGAAGTTCAAAGACCCGAGCTTGCATATCTGCTTTATGAATACGGATACTGCCTGAGCTAAGTTCATAACCATTGAGTACTAAGTCATAAGAGTTAGCTCGGATAGACAGCAAATCAACCCCTTCATTAAACTTATCCATATCCTCATCTTTAACAGCACAGAATGGGTGATGAGAAGCTTGCATATTCCCCTCTTTATCTTGCTCAAACATGGGAAAATCCACGATCCAAGCAAACGCTAGCTCATTCGGATCATTTTTATCTTTTCGGAGATCTGGCTTATCAGTTCCGTACTGCTCCATTGACTCTGCAAAGGTAAGCCTTGGAAATGGCGTGGTGGCAATGCGTTTGTCAGGAAATAACGCGGTAATCAATGCTACGAACATCGTTTCAGTAAACTGTAGAACTTCTTCTTGAGTGACAAAAGACATTTCATAATCAAGCTGGGTAAACTCTGGTTGGCGATCTCCACGAGTATCTTCATCACGAAAACAACGAGCAATTTGGAAATAACGCTCAAAACCAGCTACCATAGCCAGTTGTTTGAATTGTTGTGGTGATTGCGGGAGGGCATAGAACTTGCCCTGATCCAAACGCGACGGCACCAAATACTCTCGAGAACCTTCTGGCGTCCCCTTCATGAGTATTGGTGTCTCTATTTCGAGAAATTTCTCTTGGTGCAAATACTGGCGAAAAAAAGTAATGACTTCATCGCGTACCTGTAGATTCCTTTGCATCCGTTCTCGACGAAGATCAAGGTAGCGATACTTCATGCGGAGCTCCTCACCAATCTCTTTACCGTCCGTTACTACATCAAAGGGAGGAGTTAGTGATTCATTGAGCACCGTGACACTCAAGAGCTCTATTTCTACTTTGCCATTTGGCTGCTCTAGGTTTATCAGTTTTTCTGGTCGCTCATTTACTTTGCCAGTCACTTCTACCACCCACTCTGTCCGAAGTGGTTGGACAGCACTGTGAGCTTCTGTATTAAAAGGCAACGCCACCATCTGTACTAGACCGGTAGCATCACGCAAATCAAGAAAAACGAGCTTTCCATGGTCACGACGCACTTGGACCCACCCGCACAACTTCACAACTTCTCCAACGTGTTTTGGAGCATCCTGTATCAACACTCGTTCCATAAAATTACTTCTTGCCAGCAAAAAAATCATTAACCGCGTAAACCAGCTCACTTGGAGTGAGCTTAGTCTTCTCGAAGACTCGGTTGACGATTCCTGCCTCCGTCAACTCGCGTAAGTTCTCTACTTCCACTGAAGCAGAGAAAAGAAAAATCGGAATATTCTTACCCGCCTCAGTCTCACGAAGCTTGGTCACCATCTCATGACCATTCATATTTGGCATCAGGATATCTGAGATAATCATGTCGTAGTTGTTAGCACCTGCTTCGTCGAGTCCAGCCTTACCGTCACGAGCTATCGTCACTGCGTAGCCCTCGTCTTGCAGACGTTTCCCAAACATCTCCACAAAATCTTCCTGATCTTCTATAAGGAGAATCTTCTTACTCTCTGTAGCAGGTACGGGTGCTGCATTCTCTGTGGCCACCGCTGGGCTCGGGTTCATGCGAACTTCATTTTTCCCCTGCTCACTCCACTGACGCAAGAAACGATTGACTTCTTCGATCACTTCAGATGGGGAGAATTCTGTTTTGGAAATAAAGCCGTTGGCACCAAGCGCGATACACTGGTCTCTATCTTCTTGACTAGAGAGGTTGCTAAAAACGACTATTCTCAAGTCCTTAGGATAGTCAGGCTTGGTACGAAGTTCTTGGAGCACTTCCATACCACTCATTTCAGGAATAACCAGATCCAAAAGGATAATGTCAAAAGGTCCATTCTCTAGTACCGCCTTCAATACCGCCTTACCAGTCACGACATTGAGTACGTCAAAACCAGACGCTTCAAATTTCTTGATGTAGATTTCACCAATAAACGGATCATCTTCTACGAGGAGTACTCGAGCCATATAATATCGTGTTAGTACCTCTAATATACCCTATTCAGAGCTGTGTTACAAGCCATACCCCCCAAGAATCGCTAAGGATTTATCATCCAATTAGGAGACGTCTCGTTGAGCATTGGGTTGATATATGGGAGCTCAATAATGAACTCCGACCCCTGGTCCTTACCCTCTGACGTTGCATAAATACGCCCACCATGCGCTTCGACGAAGTTCTTACCCACATAGAGACCCAAGCCCGTGCCTGAGACATCGAGGATGTTGGTTTCTTTGCTTCGGACAAACTTAGAGAAGAGTTTTCCTTGGTTTTCTGGTGGGATACCAATGCCCGTATCCTTGACCATAATTACAGCTCGATCCTGAAGTGCAGTCAGTTTTACCAATACACTCCCCTCTTTGGTGTATTTGATAGAGTTATCAATCAAGTTAGAGCATACTTCTTGAACTTTACGAGCATCAATAGTCATTTCCGGCAGTGGGGTCTCTGGTAACTCCAAAGTCAGAGTCAAACCTTTTTCCTGAGCCGTCAGACGAAATACTTCTACGGCTTCTTGCAAGACTTTTTCCAGTTGCGCTTTGTGATAGTTGTATTGGACTCGGCCAGCATCGATACGAGAGACATTGAGGAGATCCTCAGCCAGGTTGACCATACGACTGTTGACGAGGTACAGCTTGTTAAGAACATCCTGCACGCTGGCGCTCACCTCACCATATGAACCTTCGAGAATCAATGAGATATAGCCTTTGATAGCGGTCAGTGGTGTACGGAGCTGATGAGAAGCAATGGAGAGAAACTCTGTCTTGGCATTGTCGAGTTCTTTCAACTGCTTGTTAGCCGTGGTGAGAGAGACTGTCAATTCTTGGAGGTCTTCCTTACGTTTCAACTCAGTCTTGATAGCCCTGGTCATAATCATACTAAACAAAGTCGTGAGAATGAGTGTACAGATAATGAGGATGATACCCAGAGTTTCTTCTACAAAGAAGAACTGAGCTCCAATTAAGAGCATGACCGAGGCCACGAAGAACTGTACGGAGACCAGCTTGGCTCGGAGCGTCTCATAGCGAGCAATAGCATAGGCCAGAAAACCGATGAATACCGGAAGCCCAAATAGCCCGGCCTGACTCAGTAGCCAATCCTCAGTGAGCGATCCTGCTACTAAGCCCCAGAAAAAAGTAGCGAGAAACATGAGAGCACCGAAGCTCACAGTCAGTATCTCTCGAGCTCGCTCACGTTGTTTCCAAGCACCATAAAGAGCAATACCGGCAATAAGAGCCATAATAGCTCCGTAGGGTATATAGAGATAGAAAATCACTGGCCCCTCAATGACATCTCGATCACAATTACGCATGTCAAAGAAATCTAATGTGTACTGAGTGGGTAGGAGAACGGCTGGGGCAATATAGAAGAGCACCCCGAGAAGCTTGAGGAAGAAATGTGGGGCCTTCTGCTGAACGAAGACGTAGGTGAAGTAGAGAGCAGAGAGATAGATAGAGGTCTCAAAGAAGACAAGAATAGCCCAACCAAACATAGTCTCCTCTCCTGTGCCAGCTACCCAGAGATACATATCTGTCATAATCCACAGACACACAAAAGCAATCATGGTCATCAACACTTTACTGAGGTACAAAGTACGGTCTGTAAAAAATACAAAGAAAAACATAGCTATCGCCAGCAGAAGCGGTCCATAGTGGGAGTAGTAGATGACATTTTCACCTACATTAGCTGAAATTCCAAGGAGAATAGTTGGAACCCATTCACAAGCAAGCGGATTGAACATAGGCTCGAGTATTAAGTAGGAAGATTAGAGTTTGACACTGGTTCTACTACAGCTGGTGCTGGCGGTGTTGTTTCTGGTACCAGCTCTTCAGTAGTACCCGGTACTAAGGTTGTCTCTGGAGCAGTTGCTGGTACTTCTTCCTCAGACACCGCTTCTTCTGATGATTCCTCTTCTATAACCTCTTCTTCAGGAACCATTATCTCAGCACATTCAGTACCTTCATCAGCATATTCTGCCAGTGTCTCCTCATCACAAGTAATCACCTCGCACCCCTCTTCGTTCTCTTCACAGACGAGCGGTGCACACTCTTCATCACGAGAGTCACACTGTTCTACATTCTTCATCTTCTTCTTGATATAGCTAAAGTACCTTTCTGTGGTACCTTCTTCTACAGTCAGACAGATATCTTCTAGATACGTCTCACTCTCAGGATCGCACGTTGCCACAAAACAAACTTCTGCTGTAGGATCACAGGGAATAAGGGTCATGAATTGATAGTCTCTATCCA
>CAYHND010000043.1:2010-6609 GCA_964357915.1 uncultured Bdellovibrionales bacterium | reverse complement strand
TCAGAACTCAGGCTAAGCGTAGAAGAAATGGCTTCCGGGTACCCATTAGAGGCAATGGCGCCGAGTATTGCTCGTTTTGATAAATCAATTGCTGGACTCTTGGTCGGTATTGCTAAGAAGGAAAGTAGTTGGGGAGAACACGCACCGAGTAAAGGGGGAGAGGATTGTTATAACTACTGGGGCTACAAGGGCGCTGGGGGGCGAGGAACCGCTATGGGCTATGCCTGTTTTGAGAGTAAAGAAGAGGCTGTTGAGACTGTAGGGAATCGTCTCGAGCGTTTGGTAGAAAAACGAGCCAGCGCAGAACCCTCAAGACTGGTTACTTCATGGAAATGTGGGAACAGCTGTGCCAGTCATTCCAAAGAGAGTGTGGCTAAATGGATTAGCGACGTGGATCAGTACTATAGACAGATAGCCCTGCGCTAATCTCGAAGAAAGAAAAACACCCTGCGACTACTCGAGGGTGTTTTTTTGTGCTTGAAAACGCTATACTACACATACATCTATGACATGGATCTCATTTGCTATTCTGGGCTATTTTTGTAACGCGGTTTCACAACTCCTCGACAAGGTGATTTTGACGGAGAAGCATATCCCTCAGCCCGCGGTCTATGCCTTCTATGTTTCTCTTTTTAGTCTTTTCTCACTCTTCTTTGCACCTTTTGGTTTCTCCCTTATCCCAGGGTATTTTCTGGTCATTTTTCTTCTCTCTGGGATGATGTTTATCCTTGGATTGCTCGCTTTCTACTATGCGGTCAAGGTAGGGAATGTGGCTCGTATTGCGCCACTTGTTGGCCTCATAACATCAATTACTGTGCTCATGGCGGGAGGACTTCTCCCAAGCGCGTTTGGTGAAGTGGTCTTTAGTGCGCAGGTATGGCTCGCTTTAGTGCTCCTGGTAGTGGGTGGCATCCTCATTTCCTATGACTTACCGCTGAGACGAACCGATCGACTTCCGCTGACTGCTATCTTGGCCGGATTCTTGCTGGGAGTTTCACTCTTGCTCCTTAAGTATGGCTATGGCCAAACGGATTTCATTAACGGTCTGGTCTGGTCTCGTATTGGTATGGTACTGACCGGGCTCTCTTTCCTACTCATCCCCATCTACCGCAAACAAATTTTGGTTCATCATGAGCCAAAAAAGATGAAGACCAAGGCTAGCATGGTGACACTTGCTCTTTTCGTATTCAACAAAAGTACAGCTGGTGTAGCTAGTTTCCTCATTCTCTACGCCACCAATCTTGGTTCGGTCTCTTTTGTGCAAGCCCTGAATGGTACTCAGTATGTTTTCCTTCTTCTTCTGGCTATTCCCATCAGTCTACGCTTCCCGCATATTTTTGGAGAACATCTAAGTGTTTGGGATTGGGCTCAGAAGGTTTTTGCGCTTATCCTCATTGGTCTGGGATTCTGGTTTATGGGCTTGAGTGGTATCAATACTTTCTAAAAGAACAGGACAATGCAAAAAACAAAAAAAATACTACTCATTCTTTTCTTCGGAGCGCTTCTTTTCTTTGGTTATCTCAATCTTCCGGGCCCGGCTCCCAGAGAGGATGTAGTTCTTGGAATGACCTTCTCAACGCGTTATGCTACAGATCTTGGGCTCAACTGGCGCGAGACATACCTGGCGATGCTAGATGACCTCCAGGTTAAGAAGCTGCGTCTGCCAGCATACTGGGATCTTATTGAGCGAGAACAGGGTGTGTATGATTTTGCCGATCTTGACTGGCAGATAGACGAAGCCGCCAAGCGTGATGCAGAGGTCATTGTGACAGTTGGCCAGCGCGTGCCTCGTTGGCCAGAGTGTCATATACCAGGCTGGGCTATGGAGGATGAACACCTCCGCAGGGCTAAGTTACTTCAAATGATCCGCACAACCGTCGAACGCTATAAGAACAATCCTACGGTTACCACTTGGCAGGTAGAGAACGAACCCTTCTTGAGTATATTTGGCATCTGTCCAAAACTTGATCCATATTTTTTGACCAGTGAGGTGGCCTTGGTGAAGGATTTGGATCCAACGCGTAAAGTGATTGTCACTGACAGTGGAGAGCTATCACTGTGGTACCAAGCGGCTCGAGAGGGGGATATCTTTGGCACTACTTTGTATCGAGACATTTACCAGAAGCGTTTTGGCTATGTGACGTATCCTATTGGGCCAAACTTCTTCAAAATGAAAGAGCTGTGGACGAGGACGCTTACCGATCAGGAGCATTTCATAGTAATTGAGCTTCAGGCTGAGCCTTGGGCTAATGGCTGGGTCAAGAACGTGCCACTCGAAGAGCAGTTC
This sequence comes from uncultured Bdellovibrionales bacterium, assembly GCA_964357915.1. Classification (GTDB taxonomy): domain Bacteria; phylum Patescibacteriota; class Minisyncoccia; order Moranbacterales; family UBA1568; genus UBA1568. Next base: position 4,322 of record CAYHND010000043.1, on the reverse strand, counting down.
ATCACTATGAATGAAAAGAAGCTGGTCGAAAACGTCACTTACGCCAGGAGAGTGGGGTTTGAGGAAATCTATTTGTGGGGAGTAGAGTGGTGGTACTGGCTCAAAGTCGAGAAAGACTACCCAGCGCTGTGGGATACCGGTAAGGATTTATTTCAACAGTATGGCGGTCGATAAAGAATTAGTGCTTATTGCTCATGATATACGAAGTGCACACAATGTGGGAGCCTTTTTCCGTACGGCTGATGGTGCGGGAGTAGACAAGATATACCTGACCGGCTACACGCCGACCCCATCAACCAAGAAGTACCTCCTCTCAACGGCCGACAAACAACTCCAAAAAACTGCTCTTGGAGCTGAGAAGACTGTTGTCTGGGAACAGCGCACGGATGTCCTAGCACTGATTAGCGAACTGAAGCAAAAGGGTTTTGCCATATACGCTTTGGAACAAGATCCAAGAAGCATCACCTATACCGCAACTCCTGATACTGAAAAGACGGCTCTTATCGTTGGCAATGAAGTAGAGGGCATCAACGAAGAAATACTCGTACAGTGTGATGCTATACTAGAGATACCAATGCACGGCAGTAAGAACTCGCTCAATGTCTCGGTAGCCACCGGCATCGCCCTCTATGAGCTTACTAAGTAACTATGGTAGTCAAAAAACAAACCAAAAAAACTCCGAAGAAACAAAAAGCTGAATCTAAACAGAAAGTGGCTATTTTTGATATTGATGGAACAATATTCAGGAAAAACCTGCATTTTGAACTTATCAATCAGCTCGCTTGGCTCAAGGTATTTCCCATGGAAGTGCGCCACACACTGACCGAAGTGTATTCGAATTGGATCAAGCATGAGGGAACATATGAAGATTACCGGAGGGCTCTTGTGGATCTGTACGCCAAACATATCAAGGGCTGTGCGCGTGAAGATGTCATCAAAGCTGCCCAGATGGTGGTACCATTTCATGCCAAGCGCACGTATGTTTTTTCTGAGGCTCTCATTAAGAAACTCCGCAAAGAAGGGTATCACCTACTGGTCATCTCTGGTTCACCTATTGAGATTGTCGAAGAATACAACAAGCAGTATCTGAAGTTTGACGCTGTCTACGGGAGTGTCTATGAAACTGATGATGAGGGGATGTATACCGGCAGAGCTATTTTTGAACCATCACGTATGAAAGATAAGATAGTAGAGAAGCACATCCAAGAACACAAGTTGACTCTTGATGATTCGTATGGAATAGGGGATACTGAGTCTGACAGTAGTTTCCTCGGTTTAGTCGCTCACCCCATTGCCTTCAACCCCAATCAGAATCTCAAAGCACTGGCTGAGAAGAATGGCTGGAGAATTGTAGTAGAGAAAAAAGACGTAATTTACGAACTCAACTAGTATGGCACACGGCAAAAAAAAGAAAGTCATTCTTAATGATCGTCTCGATGGGCTGTTGCGGAAGATACTGTGGTTATGGTTGCCTTTCTATGCTTTTTTTGATCTTATTCAAGAAGCCGGTCATAAGAAGAAGCACTAAGTATGACATCTGTTCTCCGTTTTTGGCACCAGTTCCCTTGGGGGAAGGCGCTCCTACTCTGGGCGCTTGTTATTTTCTATTTCTCATCGTTGGCTGGCTCACCCTATCCACTAGAAGTAACCTCGAGCTACTACCTAGAACGTAAGGGAGCTCATGTTTTTGAATACTTTGTCCTCAGTCTTCTTATCTATGGCTTTGCGCAGAAACGCTTTCCGCAAGAGAAAACCTCTATTCTGGCGGTGCTCGCTATTTTTGGAGCCACTTTGTATGGTATCAGCGATGAACTTCACCAGTACCTTGTCCCTTTCCGCGGCTCTAAGCTTACTGATGTAGGCTTTGATTTTCTTGGCGCCTGTCTGGCTATGCTTATCTTAGTGGCCTGGCGTTACTACCTCTCTCAATACAGATACAAAAAATCCCTCAATAAGTGAGGGATTTTTCTTTGACGGTGAAGAGAAGCTTATTTCACTTTCTCCACGAATTTAGCGAAAATCTCAGGATTTTCTACGGCCATCTCGGAGAGGACTTTTCTATCGAGTGTGAATCCTTTTTCTTTCTCCATGTTGATGAAGGTAGAGTACTTGAGTCCGTTTAGACGAAGAGCGTTGTTAAGGCGGATGATCCAGAGACTACGGAAGTCACGCTTTTTGGCACGACGGTCACGATGAGCGTATTTACCAGCCTTAATCACAGCTTCCTTAGCTGTACGGAACAGGTTCTTGCGTCCCCAACGGAAACCCTTGGCCTGTTTGAGAAGATTTTTGTGGCGTTTCTTGGTTTGGAC
>CAYHND010000043.1:0-1910 GCA_964357915.1 uncultured Bdellovibrionales bacterium | reverse complement strand
TGGTTTTGGTCGATTGTGACGTCGTCTTCTCACGAAAAGTATTGTTAATGGTGGAGTTGATGGGAATTGCACCCATGTCCAGTTCATGTTTTTTCAAAATATTCTACAAGCGTAGTTTCCTTTGGAGTGACAGAGAAAGAATATAAAAGAAACAAAACTTCTTACTCTGTTCTTTCTTTTGCATACAACGCGAAGGTAAAAAAAGTGAAACCCTTATTGTCGTCTCGATGAATATGACACCAGAAATTCTTTATCGAGAATGAGAGTTCTGATGGCGATCACAATTAAGCGAAGGCAAGAGCGTAAGAGGGAGCAAAGGCGTTAGCCAGTGCACTCTTCGTCTTTGAAATGATGTTTGCAATTATCATTGTGAGAGTAAGATTTACGACCATATTCTCAGGGTCGGCTTGCCTATTTTGAAAGTACACGCTGTCGAGTCTAAACAACCCCGCACCACTCGCTTCACGAGAGGTGCGGGGCCGAGGCCCCTCGCTCAAGTAAAACAAGTGATGCGCGAACGTCTAGTCACGTTTGAAGGCCTTGCGCATGCTGCGCTCAGCATCTCGTTTGGCTATGGTCTGACGCTTGTCGTAGGTCTTTTTTCCTTTACCAACAGCAAATTCAACCTTGACAAGTTGTTTCTTAGTATACAAACGAATCGGCACCAATGTCAAGCCTTCTGTGCGAAATTTTCCGATAAGAGAGCGGATTTGGCGTTTGCGGAGAAGAAGCTTCCTTGGGCGGGTATCCTCGTGCTTGGTATCCTTGTGGGCATGCTTATAGCGGGGTATGAGAGCGTTGGTGAGCATCAGTTCCTCACCCTTGACCGTCACAAAGCTGCCTTTGAGGCTAGCATGGCCGGTTTTGACGGCTTTTACCTCAGATCCCGTCAATACCAAACCGGCCTCGAAGCGCTCTCCTAGGGCATAATCAAAACTCGCTCGTTTGTTGGTAGCAATGACGGTCATATTTTTAGGCACTAAATACAAGTGTAATTATAGCATATTTCTAGTTTTTTTGCAATAGCTCAGGCTGGAGAGCCTCTTAGTAGAGCCTTGACTAGAAGGTTAGTTTATACTAGTATAGCAAGTCAGTTCTTTGAAGTATTTACCGTAGCTGAGAGTGTTCACTCAGAACTTTCTCGGCTACGGTAAACTCCTGAAAAGCAGGAGAATCGTATAGCAAAGATTATGAAGGACTGGTCGATATGTTTGAATTTTTGAGCCTTGAGCGGGGAATCGTGATGCTTACTGGGGTTCAAGAGCGCCTCCGTGATCCCCTGATGGAAACAAAAGATTTTCCTGGGCAGGTTGGCGATGACTTCAAACGCGCCCTTGTTCTTGTGGGCCGTGCACGTTCACCGATACATCTTCGTGTTTGCAAGACTCACGAAGAACACCATGTTTCTCTTGAGCGTGCTATTGAAGATATACGATCTAATTTAGAACCTCTCTCGGAACCCCTTGTTTCTAGTGAGGATGTCTTTGATCATGCCAAGCTCATTATTGAGAAAGGTGATCTTTCAAAGACGCACCTCTGGTTAATGTGCTATCAGAACAAGGAAATCCTGGCTCAGCTGAAAGTTCATCCGAGTACTGATCAACCTCAGCTCGACGCTTTCTTTATGTCTGGTAACGAGTTTCTGCCAAGGGGGGCGCTGCTATACGTAGCCTAAGGTAACCAATGAGTTATTAATTGAAAACGGTTGGTGATAATGAGCCAATATATGCCCCAGGAAAATCTGTTCCTGGGGCTTTTAAATTTTAGTCTCGACTTTTCCGCCCTTTTCTTTTATACTTGCTCCATGAAAAACCCTCTCCATCATCTCCGTAACCACCTGTCTAAAGACCAGGCATTGGCCAAAATAGGGGAAGAATCCTTTGAAAGAAGGGTGGTTTCTTTTTATCGCT
>CAYHND010000042.1:2238-7001 GCA_964357915.1 uncultured Bdellovibrionales bacterium | reverse complement strand
ACCACTGGTCAGTGTCCGCCGGGCATGGTGCGTGATGCAGGTGTTTGTTTTCCGACCAATACCGGCCTTTCTGAGGCGCCTATACAAGATATCCTCATCACTTTCATGAACTGGCTCCTGGGTATTGTCGGCATGATAGCTATTATTGCTTTTGTCATTACTGGGATGCAGTACCTGGCTGCTGTTGGTGATGCTAAGTTGGCTGAGACCGCCAAGAAAAACATGCTCAACTCCATCATTGGTATAGTAGTAGCTCTCAGTGGCTTCGTTATTCTTCAGGCTATTGATCAGTTATTCACTGCTCAGGATAAATACTTTTAGTATGAAAAAATACTTTTTTATCATCAGTCTCTTCTTATTAGCCTTCCCACTGGACTCTGTGTTGTCTGCAGGACAGGGAGTGACATTTACTTGTGGTACTTATGGAGGCACCTCCTTAACTACAAGTACTGCATGTCCAACAAACAAACCTCGTTTTAATACAAATGCTTATACCAATGTAGGCTATAAATGTTGCATGACTCAAGCCAACTCAGATAAGCTCAATGCGGACGTGGCTAAAGTTCAAGCAAATGGTTATATGGTAGTGAAGGCTGGGGGTGACACATCTTCACTCACTTCTGTGGCTACCGCTCTTACAAAGCCATATGTTTCAACAACGAATCCGGGCGGTACTCCAGCTCCAAACCCAGATGGCACACCAGCTCCAAACCCAGGCGGTACCCCAGCCCCCAACCCTGGGGGTACCCCAGCTCCAAATCCTGGAGGAACACCTACAGCCGGAGCTTCTATAAACATTAGCTTCCCAGCACCGACACAGTACACAACGGTAGAGGATTTTCTTACGAGCGTGATTGGTTTTGTGCGCAATATCGTCGTTATCTTAGCTTTGGTATTCTTGGTCATTGGTGGGCTACTCTATATTACTTCTGCAGGAAATGAGAAACGTATCGGTGCTGCCAAAGCCGCTGTTACCGCTGCCCTTATTGGTCTAGCTATCGTTATGGTCGCACCATCTTTTCTCAAAGAACTTTCTACAGTACTCGGATGGAACGGGCCGTTGACAGGTGATGCTAATGTTCTTACCCTTACTGAGATAGCTACCAATGTGCTTAATTTTCTTCTCGCTATCATTGGTATTCTGGCTATCATTATGTTCTTAGTCGGCGCCATTATGTATTTTGTATCCGCCGGAGATGAGAAGCGAGCTACTACGGGAAAAAATATTGTGAAGTACGCTATCATTGGTATTATCGTCACTTTCTCAGCACTGGTCATTGTGAAGCAGATCGCTCAATTTTTTCAGTAGCTAGCATACAGTTTTTAGGTAAAAAAAGAGCGGCGGAACATCATTGCTGATGTCCGCCGCTTGTTCGTTTTTCTTGGTGACGTATTAGTCACCGAGACGGTGGATTTCCACTACCATCCCACTGCCCGTGTTGCCACGGAAGTTGTTCACGGCTGGGATGACGTTGATACCCACCTTGATGACCCCAGGCTCGGAAAGAGTGAACTTTCCTTTAGTCATGGGATTTGCCACCTCACCGTCGATGCGGTAGATGGGGGCTGCCAACTTCGGGTAGGTAGCCAGGAGAGCTTCATTTTTGAATTGCTCTTCGAAGGGTTGCCCTTGCCAACGTGACAGGGACAGCCCTTCTTCTGGAACCACAATTGAGTCAACGACCTTGGTCTTCTCGTCGTTGTAGATGGCGAGCTTGTAACTCCATCCTTTGAGCTTGATCCGGTATTGACCGGGCTCGAGAACCGGAGAGGCACACCAACCACCCGTCGCTTCCCAGAGTTTCTCATCCGGGTTGCAGTTGAGGGTGGAAACGATGGTGTCGACGCTAGCCTTCTTGGAAGCGCTTGTGCCATCAGTCGTTTCATCATCACCGAGCAGCCTCTGAGCCACTCCTCCTCCAACAGAGAGGATAATGATGGCGAGTACCCCGCCGACAATCCAGCGAACTGGACCGGCGGGGTGCTTGGTTTTTGCAGGTGCTTCGGACATTGGTTATTTGCCTTTCGATTTTGGGTTGTCACGACGTCCGCCCGGACCAAATGGTACGGGAGCGGTTTCGCCTTCTTTGAGCATTCCACTCACCAAGGCACCTGCCTTGACGAGGTCACTGGCACCACCGCTCACGATGAGGCGTGTAGCCTTACCGCGTTCGGTTTGGATAACGTCAGTCGCAAGTTCCGCTGAGATGTTAGCACCATCAGCGAGGCTGGAGATGAGACGAGTAACATGTTCGATCTCGGTTGTTTCAGCTTGAGCCTGAGCCTTTTCAACTTGCTTGTTGGCGTTCGCATCCTCAATTTCTTTCGGAGGACGAATGTTACCAATCTGAGCTTTATAGACGCCATAGCCCCACTGGGCAATTTCTTGTTCGAGGCCTCTGGCATCGCCTTCGCCACCATCGTGGTCACCTTCACGCCAACGTTTGCTGAGAACCTTCTTCTGTTCCTTGTCTTTGAAGTCATCGCTGTTCATGCTACCGATGAGGTAGCGTAACTGGTCGAGAGCTTCATCGATGGTGGATTGAAGGGGATTCTTCTTCATGAGCCAGCGGAAGGGGTTTGTCACCCCGATCTCCAGATCCGTTGAGATCCGCATGGGATACTCATCGGCGCTGTTGATTTCCCGTTCTACGCCTAAATCGACAGGGAAGGACTTCATGTCCACCAGCTCCACCCCACCAGCAAGCCAGTGAGGGAGGTACCAGTTGAAGCCATCCCCCTGGACGATGCCCCAAGGAGCACCATCCACCTCTTCACAAAGGCGAGTGCCAAAGAAAGAAAGGACGGCTTGGTAGTTCTTCTCCACATTGTACTGTCCACTTTGGAACATCATCCAGGCAAAGCCTAGATAGAGCATGACGCTCATCCAAAATGTTGGCGAAAAGAATGCTGCAGAGTCGAGTCCGAAAAGATTCGTGAGCCAGCTGAGGATATACCCCAGAATCCAGCCCAAGATAATGCCGGAAAGGCCAAGGACGAGTGAGATGATGATGCCGGCCTTATATCCACGCTTCTGGTGAAAGAAGGTCTTGATAAGAGGCGTTGCCATCTCAATGATTGTGTCTTTGGTGGCCATTGTAATTCTCCTTTTCTCTATTCAATTGGGAAGGTGCCGAAGACTTGCTCGACAGTGTCTCGCTTGTCTTGCTACGAGTCTCGGCACACGCTTTGACTGTAACTATCTATTATACACCTTTTTTAGATATTTGTCAATATAAGGCTTGAGCAAAGCCTAAAGAGAGATATGCAAGGCAATTGGAGAGTATTTCGCTTGACGAAAGGCCAGAAAACAGCTATGATGGGTATGTTACTGGAATATCGGAGTATGGTTCGCGAAAGCGGGCTTTTTTTAATAAGTAAGGTTTAATTTTACAAATATGCCGAAGAAGAAAAAAGTAGAAGCAGAAGAAACGAGTGAAGATCAGGGTAGTCTCTCGGGACGTCTTGGTGAATTTGGAAGTGCTGTTATGCAGATTGCTGACGAAAAAGGACTTTCTAAGGAACGAGTGCTTGAAGTAGTCGAGGCCGCTCTGGCCGCTGCGTACAAGAAAGACTATGGCAAGAAGGGTCAGGTTATTCGCGCTCATTTTGATGAAGTAGCGAAGACAGCCTCTTTCTTTCTCGTCAAAGAAGTAGTAGATGAGACCACTCGTGAATTTGTTGAGGAAGTAGAGGAAGGTGAGGAGATTCCCACAGAAGGTGGCCGCGAAGACTATGAAGTAGAAGAGGGTAAGCTCCCTCGTTTTAACCGTGAGCGTGATATTATCCTCGCTGATGCTAAGAAACTGAAGAAAGGTGCCAAAGTAGGTGAGACTATCGATATGGAATTGGAAAGTCAGGATACCTTTGGCCGTGTAGCTGCCCAGACCGCTAAACAGGTCATCATTCAGCGTATTCGTGAAGCTGAGCGTGAGACTATGTTCGAAGAATACAAAGAAAAAGAGGGTCAGGTAGTCAACGGTATTGTGCAGCGCGTCGAAGGCCGCAATGTATTTGTTGACCTCGGTAAGTCAGTCGGTATTCTCTTTCCCTCAGAACAGATAGAGGGTGAGAACTATCGCGTCGGACAGCATCTAAAGGTATTTCTCGTACGTGTAGAATCAGATACGAAGGGTCCAGGACTGCTCTTATCTCGTACTCACCCAGTAATGGTAGAGCACCTCTTTACTCTTGAAGTACCAGAGATTTTCACCGGTACTGTCCAAATCAAAGCTATTTCTCGTGAGGCGGGTAGTCGTACCAAAATCGCAGTAGCAACAAATGAAGAGGGTGTTGATCCAATTGGCTCATGTGTTGGTCAGAAAGGTACTCGTGTGCAGGCCATCATTGATGAACTCGGTGGTGAAAAAATTGATATTATCGAATGGAATGAAGACGCGAAGAAATTCATCAGCGCCGCTCTCTCACCAGCCAAGGTGCTCGGCGTCGAACTTTTCGAAGATGAAATGCGTGCGGTAGTGACGGTTCCTCATGACCAGCTCTCTCTGGCCATTGGTAAGCGTGGACAGAACGTTCGTCTGGCTGCCAAGCTCACTGGCTGGAAACTGGACGTGACGAGCAACGAACCACCAGTTGAAACTACAGACGAAGCTCAGGAAGAGCTCGTCGAAGGAGAAGTAATAGCTGATGAGGTACCCACTGAAGTTGCCGTAGAGGCCGGAGGTAGTGAGTCTGTCGAAACTGAAACAGTAACAGATGAAGTAGAGGCATAATTTTTCTTTGTGCAATTATTTATTCTTAAA
>CAYHND010000042.1:0-2138 GCA_964357915.1 uncultured Bdellovibrionales bacterium | reverse complement strand
CAAAAATATGAACTTGTGGCATGACATTTCTTCTGGAGATAATCTTCCAGAAAGCATGAACGTTATCATTGAAGTCCCAAAGGGATCTTCAAATAAGTACGAGATAGATAAAGAAACGGGAATGATCAAGCTCGACCGAGCCAATTATTCTGCCGCTGCCTTTCCAGCTGAATACGGTTTCGTACCACGGACACTGTGGGAAGATGGCGATGCACTTGATGTGATCGTGCTGGCCACATTTCCTATTCCTAGTGGCATTCTCGTGAAGGTACGTCCCGTAGCTTTGATGGAGATGATCGATACAGGTGAATCTGATTACAAGATTATCGGCGTACCAGTAGATGATAAACGTTGGGAGGACGTACAAGACCTAAACGATGTTAATAAGCACACTCTCAAAGAAATCCAACATTTTTTTGAGACGTACAAAGCGCTCAAGGGCAAACCATCTCTCGTAGAGATCCATGGTTTCAAAGGCAAAAGTGAGGCTATCGAAGCTATTAATAAGAGTATCCAACTCTACAACGAAAAGTTTCCGCAGAAATAATCAGACTGTAACGTATTAGGAATTATGCAGATAACTAAGAAATCACTCCCAGCTTCTCGCCTGGAAATGACGATTACTCTCCCATGGGAGGACTGGCAGAAAGAAATTGAACACGCTTCTGTGGAGATGGCTAAGAACGTCAAACTTCCCGGTTTTCGCAAAGGCAAAGTGCCCAAGGAAGTGGTTGAGCAGCGTTTTGGACGCGAAGCTGTTCTCGCTGAAGCAGCTGAGCATGCGGTTAGCCATTCTTACCCCAAAGTACTGAACCAAGAAAACATCGAAGCTATCGGTCATCCGGCAGTTAAGCTCGAAAAATTCAAAGAGGGCGAACCTCTGGTCTATGTAGTTGAGACAGATGTCATACCAACCATCACACTGGGCGACTGGAAGAAGGCCGTCAAAAAAATCAACCAAGAAGCTGATAAGCAGAAAGTAAGCGTGGATGAAAGTGAAGTTGAGACAGAGCTCAAGCGCCTGACCGAAATGCGAGCACCTCTCATCACTGTCGCGCGTGCTGCAGGAGAGGGTGACACAGCGCTCGTTGACTTTGAGGTCAAACAAGATGGCGTCATCATTGAAGGCGGTAAGAGTGATAATCATCCGCTGGTTCTCGGAAGTAATACCTTTATCCCCGGTTTTGAGGAAGAGGTATTCGGTATGGAGGCTGGTGAAACCAAAACTTTCAGCCTCGTGTTTCCGGCTGAATACCACGCTAAACACTTGGCGGGTAAGCCAGCGGAGTTCACGGTGACTCTTAGGGCTGTCCAAGAAAAACAAACTCCAGAATTGACTGACGAGTTTGTGAAGACTCTTGGGAAGTTTGAAACGGTTGATGAATTGAAAAAGAATATCCGTACGGGTATCGAAGAAGAGCACAAGGCCAAGGCTATTGAAGAACGTCGCGTAAAGATACTCGACACGCTGGTAGGGAGCACCTCTATAGAATACCCAGAAGTGCTGGTACATGAAGAAGAGAGCCGTATGCTTCGAGAGTTTGCTTCTCAAGCTGAGATGATGGGTATGAATTTTACCGAGTACCTCTCACGTATGGGTAAGACCGAAGATGATGTAAGGCAAGAATGGAATCCACAAGCCAAGAAGCGTATCGCGGCAGAACTCGTCCTACAAGCAGTAGCTAAAGATGAAGAAATTGTTGTTGATAGTGAAGAAATTGAGGAAGAGATCAACAAGACCATGCAGTACTACAAGAATGTAGAAGAAGCTGAGAAGAAGATCGATCTACCGCGCCTCTATACGGCTGTTCGTGAGCAACTCCAAAACCGCAAGACTTTAGAATTCTTAGAGAAATTAAAGTAATTTTTAATTTTAAACGTATGTTGATTCCCATGGTAGTCGAGAAGTCTCCACAAGGAGAGCGTGCCTACGATATCTACTCACGTCTCCTTAAGGATCGGATTGTTTTTATCGGCTCTCCTATAGATGATGATGTCGCTAATGCGGTGATTGCCCAGCTGTTGTTCTTGGAGTCTGAAAATCAAAAGGAAGATATCAAGATGTATATCAACTCACCAGGTGGCCAGGTGACATCAGCGCTCGCTATCTATGACACTATGCAGTATGTCAAAGCACC
>CAYHND010000041.1:0-7062 GCA_964357915.1 uncultured Bdellovibrionales bacterium | reverse complement strand
TGCCCAAAATCATTTCCAAGATAGAACGCAAAGCTGCTCTGGCCAACCTCACTTCTATCATCCAAGCCACTGATGCGGTCATGGTAGCGCGAGGGGACTTGGGTATTGAGATGCCGACGAGTGAGGTGGTGTTACTTCAGAAACGTATTATTCACGAGAGTCTCGCTTCCGCCAAGCCAGTCATTGTAGCTACGCAGATGATGAAGAGTATGACCGAGAACCCACATCCGACTCGCGCTGAAGTGAGCGATGTATCCAATGCAGTCATTGATCATACTGATGCCGTTATGCTCTCCGAAGAATCAGCGATGGGTAAGTATCCTGTTGAGACCGTGGCAATGATGGCAGAAATTATTGAGAAGACCGAAGAATCTCCCTTTGATGATTTGTATAAGGCTCTGCATCTCAACTTCCGCAATGAGTACTCTATGCTTATCAGGAGTGCCTATGAAATGGCCAAGAGCTTTCATGCCAAGGCTATTGTGGTGATGACGGAGAGCGGTCTTTCAGCGAGACTTCTTTCCCATTTCCGTCCAGAGCGCACCCTCCTTATTGCTACGAGTGATCGGCGTACCTGGCAAGAGCTCGCTCTCGTGTGGGGTGTCACCCCGTATCTGTATGAAGGTATCACGGGTATTGAAGCTCAAAAAAAACAACTCCTCGAGGATGCCAAAGCCAATGGTAGTCTGACTCCAGGAGATAAGATTACTCTTTTTATCGGCCGTACCGAAACAAGCGAAAACATGAAACTTGTCGGCATCCAAGAAGTGCGATAGGCTTTTTGGTACGGAAGGATGGCCGAGAGGCTCAAGGCACACGCTTGGAAAGCGTGCACTCGCAAGGGTTCGTGGGTTCGAATCCCACTCCTTCCGCATAAGCTATAAATCAAGAATAGAGAGACTCTATGCTTACCGAGAAGGAAGAACAAATCTTAGACTCGATTATTGTGGCCTCAGAAAATGATCCCAATAAGCCAGAGTTCCCACCTGAGGCCCCCAAGTTTCCAGCTACTCCAACGTACAAAATTGAGGTACCGGGATTTTCTGATGTATGGCTCAAAGATGAAAGTCATAATAAGACCGGGACGCACAAAGACAGAATGGCCTGGGAAATGATTGTCACGTACAAAGAATTTTTACTTTCTAAGAAAGCAGGAAAAATTGATAGACTTCCCACCCTCTCTATCTTGAGCTCTGGCTCAGCTGCTCTCGCTATCCAAACCAAACTGAAGCAATATGGATTACCAGATCTCCATGTTCTGACGGATGTTCAGACTGAGCCACATATTATAGAGAACCTCAGAAAATTGGGCTGCGAAGTTTTCTTAGAGAACCTTAATAATAAAACTTTTGATTGGAAAGAGATTTTGCGTTTGACAAATAATGAGGAAGGCTTTGATATTACTTCCAACGAAGCCTATGATCCGACAGTAAGGTTCTATGATTGGCTGAGTTATGAAATCATCAATAGTGATGCAGATTACATTTTTGTCCCTTTTGGTACAGGCCAACTGTACGAAAATGTCATGAACATTATTAAAAAAGAACTCAGCTACCATATCAAAGATCCTCGATTTATGGGGCATCTGGAGGTTTTGCAGAATACATCTGTGTTAGGAGCGACTACTACTAACTCAAAGAGTAAGGCAGACAAACTCTACGCTCCGTTTCTCCCATTCGCTAATTATTCGAAGCAGTGGATCAAGTTCTATAGAGCTACTGGTCTAACGGGGAGCATGAGCCAAGTCTATAATTTAGAAGATAGCTATTTAGATGAAGCGATGAAAATAGCTGATGGACAAGGTATATCCTGTGAGCCATCAGGTATTGCGGGGCTTGGTTTGTTACTACAGATACAAGACCAAATCCCTAAAGACAAGAAGATTCTTATCGTGAATACTGGAAAAACTAAATGGCTTTAGTTCGAATGAGCTTGCTAGAAACTGTATGAATACCGAAGAACAACTGGTAGAGTGTTTGCAAAAGGGAGGGGTGGCTGTTCTCCGAACCGATACGCTGTACGGTTTGGTGGCTCGAGTAGACAATGAGGAGGCAGTTGAGCGGGTGTATACACTCAAACAAAGAGACACCGATAAACCCTGTATAGTCCTTATTCCTGACGCTTCTTGTGTACCTGCGCATCAAGAGGTTATTAATCGTCTAACAGAGAAATACAAAGGTATCCCGACGAGTATCCTTGTACCCAAAAGTACGGAACCAGCTTGGATCACTCGAGGACAAGACTCAGTAGCCTATCGCATTCCCCAAGATGAGAATTTGCGAAACCTTCTTAGACAGACTGGTTCCCTTATTGCGCCAAGCGCCAACCCTCAAGGATTACCACCAGCCAGAAACATTGATGAAGCAAGAGAGTATTTTGGTCAGTCAGTAAGTTGCTACCTAGATGGAGGAGAAGTTTCATCACAAATAGCGGCCTCACAACTTATCCAGGTGAACGCCGATGGTTCTGAAACCAAGCTACGTTGACACTTCCTCAAGAAAACCGCCCCTTAATTGAGAGAGGCGGTTTTTGCTTAGCTAGATCTGTATTATTGTGCTGGCACCGGTGGGTAGGTCATTCCAGCTGGCATCTTGTCTTTCACTTGTTCCATCATTTTCAATGAATCCTTCAGCATAGCGCATTGGTCAGTGAAAGTGATGTCTGTTGGTATCGCAAAATCTACGTTACCCGCAGGTGTACAACTTACGTTCTTAGCAGCATCAAGGGCAGCCTGAGCGTCTTCCATAGTGGATGTCTTTTTTTCTTCGGTGGTTGGGGGAGCAAGCTTTTTCATTTCTTCGAGACAGGCTTTACTCATCTTGAATCCTTGTTTGCTACCAGAGGTCCACATGTATTGGTCACTACCATCAGACAGAGCATAGGTAGTCATCTCCCCAATCTTAGAGACTGATTGAAATTTCTCTCCCTCGACATTCACAGTTGATTCAAAAGTTTTACCGTCTTGTTCCATAACATAGGTACAGCTCATGGCCGTGCCAAGACCCATAGCATCTTTGATTGACGTTACCATGCCCTTATTCTCCATCATGTCCTTGGCATCCCTGGCTTTTTCGATAGCTGTTTCACCAGATTCAAGAGCGTTCTTGTTGCCTGGTCCTTGACTGGTATACCAGTAGAGACCGAGAGCGATGACTATCACAATGCCGATAAGGCCGAATAGCTTTCCCATAAAAAAGTATTAGAGGATTAAGTACTTTTAGTATACACCCAAAAAAGAGGTGCGTGGGTTCTCGCATACTTTGGGCTTTCAGTAAGCCTGATTAGACAGAGTGCTTAGTGAAATGGTATCTTTCTGGTACTAAAGCAGTAAGTAGAAACATATGAAAAAACAAGTAGGTGGCTTTGTCACTTTCGTTCGTGAGCAGGGAGTAGTTGGCCTGGCCGTCGGTCTCGCTATCGGTACCTCTGCTGGAGCAGCAGTCAAAGTGATTGTTGATCAGCTCATCGCTCCTATTGTGGCGTTGATGACTCGTGGCATCGACCTCAACAAGTTGAAGTGGGTCATCGTTGATGCTAATGAAGTTACGAGTCAGCCAGAAGTAGCTATTGGCTATGGTCTTATTATTTCGGCTATTATTACATTGCTTGCTACTGCCCTCGTGGTCTACCAATTAGTTCACGTGCTCAAGCTTGATCGCATTGATAAGAAAAAAGATGCCAGATAAACCTACCCCAAAAAAGAAAAGTGTGGTCAAGAGGACTCTTCAACAAGAAGCGCTTCTTCTGCATGCCAAGAACAAGGGTAAGATAGAAGTGATTTCCAAACTGAGCGTCAAGAACAACCGAGATCTGAGTCTCGTCTATACTCCAGGTGTGGGAGCAGTCTCTATGGCTATTGCCCATGATAAGAAAAAAAGAGATCTCTATACAATTCGCAAGAACACCATAGCGGTTATTTCTGATGGCTCTGCTGTCTTGGGCTTAGGTAACATTGGTCCCGATGCAGCCATGCCAGTGATGGAAGGGAAGGCTGTACTTTTCAAGAATCTAGCCAACATCGATGCTTTTCCGATTGTGCTGGCCTCACAGGATCCTGCTGATATTATTGCCACAGTCACTAATCTGGCTCCCACTTTTGGTGGTATCAACCTTGAAGACATTGCAGCGCCCCAGTGTTTCGTTATCGAAAAAGCCCTGAAGACGGCTCTCGATATTCCAGTCATGCATGATGATCAGCATGGTACGGCTATGGTGGTTCTCGCCGGTCTCTACAACGCACTTCTCGTCACTGGCAAGAAGATAGGCAAGGTGCGTATTGTTATCAGTGGAGCTGGAGCTGCTGGGCAGGCTATTGCGCATCTTCTGTATCTCGCTGGTGCTAAGAATATGTTGCTCGCAGACAGTCAGGGGATTATCAGTCGAGCAAGAAAAGAATTAACAACGTCTAAGAAAGCTCTGCTCAGCTTTACAAATCTCACCCACTTTCAGGGCAGCCTCAAGGAGGCCCTCGTAGGAGCCGATGTTTTTATCGGAGTTTCACAGCCCAACCTCATTACTCGTCAGGATGTGCGCAAGATGGCGCCTAGGGCTATTGTTTTTGCTCTGGCTAATCCCGTACCAGAGATTACTCCAGATGAGGCTAAGGCAGGAGGAGCCTTTGTGGTAGCCACGGGACGTTCTGATTATCCGAATCAGATTAATAACGCTCTTGGTTTTCCAGGTATTTTCCGAGGAGCACTCGACAACAACGTGACCGACATCACTGACACTATGCTGGTACGAGCCGCCAAGAATTTAGCAGCGGTAGTCAAAAAGCCAACAGCCCAAAAAATTATTCCAGGTGTTTTTGACAAACAGGTGGTAACGGCGGTGGCCAAGGCTATCCGTAAGTAGAAAATATTTTAGACAAAAAACCAATGCCCGCTCTGTAATGAAGTGCGGGTTTTTCTGTGATATACTGAAGACGAAAGACTAATACAATTTTTATGAAGCAAGAAGAAACCAAAGAAGAGATGGGAAGCACGAAAGAGACTCTTCCGAAGAAGAAAGAAAAACTTGTGAAGTCAAAACCAAGAAAACAGAGCGTCCTCGTACGCTACTCAGTCTTGGGTGGCATGGTCATTCTGATCAACTTGTTTGCGGTGTATGCGCTGGAGGTTGCCTATCCAGAGCCAAAGTATGAGAATTTTTGTAAGGTAGAGCAAGTCAGAAAGACTTTTGCTAACGAAGAAGAATGTGTAGGTAACGGTGGTCAGTGGAACGCTTCATCTGATGCAAAAGAAATGCCGCAGTCTGCCTACTGTAATGCTGACTTTACGTGCAGTAAGGACTACGACAAAGCCTACAGTTTGTATAGTCGCAATGTCTTCGTTGTCTTTGTCGCCTTTGGCCTGTTTCTTTTGGTAGGTTCTCTGTTTGTCTCAGGTTCCACATTAGTAGCTTCTGGACTTTCCTTTGCCGGTACACTGGCTCTGATCATCGGTTCGTTTGGCTACTGGAGTGATATGAATGATATTCTGCGCCTCGTCATTTTAGGATTAGCTTTGGCAACAATACTGTACTTGGCTTGGAAAAAATTTGAAGACTAATAATACCTATGGGCATTTTCAGTAAAAAAACAGACAAAAAAGAAATCGAAGAGGAAGTGCTAGAGCCAAGCTCTGCAGAAACAAGCGTAGTAGAGCCCGTCACTCTCCCAAAGCCAAGGGGTAAGAGAGAGCATCTTTTTGGCACACTTCTTCTTGGAGCTCTCATTGTAGTAGTCTGCTTTGGTTTGTTTGGAGTTGGCTTTGGTGCTTTCACGTTGTGGCAGAAACAGTCCATGCAAGATGAAGCCCCTTCTATTAGCGGTCTTTCTACCACTTCAGAGGAAAAAGAAGCAGCTCCATCAGAAACAAAGGAAACTGTGGCCGAAACACCCAAAGAAGTAACACCGGAAAATACAGATAGCCTCAAGGCAGCTCAAGCTCTTGATGTAATTGTCATGAATGGTGGTGGTGCCAAGGGAGTAGCCACACAAGCAGCTACCTTTCTCAAAACAGAAGGTTTCACCAAGGTGACAGTAGGTAATACCACTGGGAACTTCACTGGAACAGTTGTCTATAGCAAAAACACGTTGACCAAAGAAGCGGAAGCTATCAAAGCCAAACTTATCGCCAAGTATCCAAGCATAGTGCTCAAAGAAGCTGTGGCGAGTAATCCCGAAACACAAACAGCTAGCCTCACAGTCATTTTTGGCAAAGAGTAGCTCCTTCAATCAAACAATCTGGCTCCCGGTCACCAAGCATCCCCATCTTACAGGGGATTTGCTTTTTTCAGAGGAGAGCCGTACCCTAAGATTATGGCTCAATTCCAAGAAAACACGACCGAAACCATCAAAAGTCGTCTCAATATAGTAGACGTCGTGGGTTCGTACATCAAACTCGAAAAAGCCGGAGCTCACTACAAGGCTAACTGCCCATTTCACCAGGAACGGACACCTTCTTTTACGGTCAATGAAGAGCGCAATATGTGGCATTGTTTTGGTTGTTCTCGAGGAGGAGATATCTTTGCTTTTGTCATGGAAATAGAGGGACTGCAGTTTCGCGAAGCTCTGGTACTTCTTGCCGAAAAAGCCGGTGTAGAGCTCCCACAGTACAGTCGTGAACCAGAGGGTCAAAAACAGAGCAAAGAGCGCTTATACGAGCTTATGGAGCTCGCAGTCAGGTTCTATGAGCATCAGCTATTGGAAGGAATGGGCAAAAGCAAGGCTTTACCCTATTTAGAGAAGCGAGGCCTGACTCTCGAGAGTATTAAGAAGTTTCGCCTAGGGTATGCTCCTGAAGGCTGGAGACACCTCTACGATTTTCTTATCAAAAAAGGTTTCAACCAGAATGAACTAGAACTCGCTGGATTGGCTATCCGTAAGGCAGAAGGTAAGGCTGGCCAAGGAGCCTACGACCGTTTCCGTGATCGCATTATGTTTCCCATTACGGATATCTTGGGTCGACCTATTGGTTTTTCGGCTCGAGTAGCGCCCGGTGGCGATGAGACGCAGGCCAAATATATCAATACACCAGAAACGCCCTTGTATCACAAAAGCAGAGCTCTCTACGGGTTGTC
>CAYHND010000040.1:2843-7189 GCA_964357915.1 uncultured Bdellovibrionales bacterium | reverse complement strand
CGCATACCAGAGTTAATGGTCTTCTTTTCAGAACCCTGGTACAGAGACCCTGGAATAATCCGAAAGTCAAAACTGACTCGTGTCAGACCCGTCTTATTTAAGACATCACCGTGACGAAGGTGTGCACCATCGAACTGAAATATCTCTCCAGGTTGCAAAACTTTTGCAGCTGGAGCATAGTCTCCTAGACCCGACTGACTTTCCACCCAAAACACGGACGTATCTCGTGCCTCTGTTAGTGGAAGCCAGAAGTTGACCTCTGTTTCTGGATGGCTATAATCAGTATCACGGTGAAACTCTCCCACCGCCAGGTTATCTGGTAAGTGCACTCGAAATGATGGTATGACCTGATAGGCTATCCATTCTTCCGAAGCAAATGAGCTAGCAACTACGCGAGCGATCAAGCCACGATACAACTCATGGAACCATGACTCACGAGCGAGCTCGTAGAAGTATTCATGGTACATAGTCTGCCAATCGTTCTCGCGACAACGAAGTGAGTAGTCCTGATACAGATGGAGTCGTGTCAGTTTATATCCTCCAAATTTGGCTCTGAAACGTTCTTCTATTTCTCTGGCGAAAGGAAATTCGCCGGTATCATAATTGATAATCATCGGAGAAACCCTCTCTTTGTGAATGTACGACTGTATATAATATCCTATCCTTAAGACTCTGTCAATACCACAGCGTAAAAAAACCGTCCATAAAGGACGGTTTTTTGTAATTTCTCTAAACAGCTCTAGATCTGAATATCATTCATGACATCGTCGAGGCTACGCTTCTCGGCTGGAGCTTCTGGCTCACGAGGTGGGATATCATTCACAGTACCACGGTCATCGGCATCACTTGATTCTCTGTTGTCTCGTGGTTCACGGTTCTCGCGATTTTCTCTTGGCTCGCGCGGTGGTCGCATGCTCCCCTCTGGCTCATTGATCTTGAGATTAACTCGAGCATTGTTACGAGCACCAATCACACGAAGTAACGTGCGAAGAGCCTTGGCAGTCATACCTTCACGACCGATCACCATACCCATGTCTTGTGGGTTGACATCAAGCGTAATTAGCACTCCCATTTCATCAATCTTGCGTTCTACCTTCACATCTTCCGGTTTATCGACGAGCATCTTCACAACATATTCTACAAACTCTCTGTCTTTTTCATTCTCTGTCATACGTCTTGTACTAAGAATTACATTAGTTACTGCTTAAAGAGTTTCCCCCTTCTTCTTTATCATACAAAGAATCTCATTCCCCCGCAAGCCACTCTTCAGGTGCGGTAAATGGAATGCGCTTCCACACCTCGCTCTGGCGACACAAGAGAGTCGGCGCCAGCTCTGGCTGTGCCAGGAGACGTTCGACTACGAACTCCATGCGTAAGCCTTGCGAGCCTTTGACGAGTACCACGTCCCCTGCTCGTACCAACTCCGTGACATAGTCACTCGCGCTCAACGGGTCAGGAAACCACATGACCTGTTTGTCAGCAAAGCCGTTCTCGCGAAGAGTCTGCTGAAGTGCCTGCATGTGTTGACCCACCAAAACAGCAAACGAAACGTTGGCCCGACTGATATCATTGACCAAACTGGCATGTTCTTCATCACTTTTCTCTCCAAGCTCGAGCATGTCACCTAAGACCACACCCTTACGCGGTGCCTGAATATGACTAAGAGTGTCGATAGCAGCACGCATCGAAGCTGGCGAGGCATTATAGGTATCATCAATAATCCGAGAGTCACGCATCCCCAGAAACATATGCATTCTCCCCGGTAGAGATTTGAAACTCTCAAGAGAACGAGCGATTTCGACAAGGTTGAGCCTGAGAGCCACGCCAACACCAACGGCCGCCAAGACAGAAGGGATGAGATGCTTGGCGAGTAGCACTGGGAGACGCATTGGCACAGACTTGCCTTTGTAGTTTAGTTTGAAACTAAAACCCTCAACCCGACTGGCGTCTCCATGAAACAAGAGATTGTCAACTCGGATATCAGCATCACCCACAAATCCATAGGTGATAACTTCTGCGTCTGTCACTTCTTCCATTTTACGTGTCCACTCGTTGTCAGCATTAAGAATAGCGTAGCCCGTGACTGGCAAGCTTTTGATCAGTTTGCGCTTTTCTTTGGCAACGTTAGCAAGAGTGCCGAAGTGAGCGAGGTGACTGCCAGAGACATGCGTAGCCACTCCTATAGACACCGGCACAAAAGAAAGCAGGTAATTCATATCCCCCTTACGGTCAATGCCCATTTCAAGAATGAGAATTTCTGGATACTCTTGAGGGAGAAGAATCAATCCAAGCCAACGCCTGAAAATCCCGAGCCAGGCAGCGAAAGATCTACCGCCACTCTTACATCCCAAAATAGTCAGCGGGATACCAATTTCATTATTATAGTTCCCTTCATTTTTGCGTATACGAAAGTGAGGCTCAAGCACAAGAGCAATAGCCTCTTTGGTAGAGCTCTTACCGATGGAGCCGGTAATACCCACCACTTGTGGCTTATACTTCATGAGCACTGTCCGAGCCATGAAACGAAGCATTTTTTGGAGGAGAAGTCGTGACATAGTTATTTCTTAACAGGTGTTTCTTCGGTAGGTTCTACTTTAGCGTATTCGAGGAGAAAACGCATAATTTCACCAAAAGCCGGGGCAGCACTCGACTCAGCCCATTCGACGTTCTTGGGATTATCAAGCTTAACTAGAACCACAAACTTTGGATCCTGAATAGGCGCATACCCCACAAATGATCCAATGGTAATCCCCTCTTCATAGCCCGCGCTCCCACTCTTGGCCACCTGGGCAGTTCCAGTCTTACCTCCCACCAGATAGCCAGGTACATCGGCTCGTTTACCATGACCCTTCGTCACTACAGTGCGAAGCATTTTACCAATATCCTCACTGGCTTTTTCTCCAAGGACTTGACGTACCCGCTCTGGAGGCCGCTCTTCTATCCGACCATCGGCATATTCGATACGCTGGATGATCTGAGGCTTCATGAGTACGCCATGATTGGCCATCGTGGCGTAAGCCTGTACCATCTGCAGTGGTGTGGTGGTAATTCCTTGACCAAAAGCGGCTGTATAAAACTGAATGTCTTGCTTAGTCCTCTCGAGACTTCGAATATCACCGGGGAGTTCGGCAGGAAGTTCAATACCAGTCTTTTCTCCAAAACCAAAACGCTTCATATAGTCACGATAGGCTTCGTTCCCAACCTGACGTTCCACATAGATGACTCCAGTATTGATAGACTCTTCCAAAACCTTGTACATGGAACTCTGTCCGTATGTCTTGCCCTCGGCATTGTGGATGTTGAATCCTCCAATGGAGATAGTGCCTGGATCATTGAACTCACTTTCTGGGGTCACCTTGCCTTCCTCAAGACCGATAGCCATAGTGATTGGCTTCATGATAGAACCAGGCTCATAGGCAAGGGACAGGGTGGAGTTTAGAAAGTCAGAGTAATCTTCTACTTCTCGGTAGCGGTTAGGATCAAACTGCGGCGATGAAGCCATGGCGAGGATTCTTCCGGTCTTAGGATCCATGACAATGGCGCTGGCTCGGTCAGAGGCATATTTTTCTACCGCATCATGCATGATTTTCTCTGTCTCAAACTGAATGTTGCGATCTAGAGTTAATTCTATGTTGGCCCCTCGCTCTGCATCAGTCAGTTCCCGATCAGTTAGAGGTAGCCAACGACCAGCTGCGTCTTTTTCTTGTTTGAGATTACCCGTCGTGCCACGAAGCAATTTATCAAGCGATGCTTCGATACCATACCCTCCAGCCTTACTACGCCCGTTGTCCTGAATACTGGCAAAGCCAATCACGTGAGAAGCCAGTTCACCAGCTGGATAGTAGCGATACTTCTCTCCCAAGAAGCGCACGCCAGCTAGTTTCAAATCTTCTATCTGTCGTTTTTCATCTTCTGATACTTTCTTCTTAACAATTTCAAAAGGATCCTCGGCATTGCTCATCTTATATATAAGCAAATCCCTATCGACTTGGAGAATACGTGAGAGTTCAGAGGCAATTCTGTCTTTCTCAGTCACTTCTTTGGGTACTAGGTAGACGGTCGGGTACTCACGATTGACAGCCAATGGGTACGTATGGTCACCATCTTGGATAAAAACTTCTCCCCTGTCAGCAGTGATCTCTATCTCAGCCTGATGCAAATCAAAAGCCAGCGCCACCCACTTATCATGAGTCGCTACCTGAAGAAAGAAAAGACGCAGAAAAATAAGTCCACCACCAAGAAGAAACAAAAGTCTCAGAAACAATACTCTCTTACGAGAGTCGAAGGAGGTAAGGTTACTAATATTGAGTGGTCCTTGCTTGCGACCGGTTCGACATGTACGCATA
>CAYHND010000040.1:0-2743 GCA_964357915.1 uncultured Bdellovibrionales bacterium | reverse complement strand
GCATAGGAGGGAATAGATGAACCGTTCTCAAGAATGATTAACGTAAGGCCACGGTATCTTTTTTGGGTTCAAGGTATTTAAGTTGCTCTGCTTTTTCCATTTGAAGATCGTCTTTGACTTCCTTGATCCGATAGAATGAACGCATATCAGCTTCGGCTATCTGGAGCTCTGCGTTTTGCTCGCTCAGGCGCGTGATTTCTTTTTCGAGAGCGCGCAGGTGGTAGCCCTGAACGGCATTCCTATTAACCGAGAAGAGGTACATCCCCGATGCAAGAAAAAGAGTCAAAAAGACGGCCACAATAAAAGCCTGACTTGAGCCTTTGAGCATAGTCACCTGCGTATTGCTACGCGAGCGACTACTTCCATTTTCCTTTTTAGGGATGTGAGCTGCCATAAAATGTTTGTTTGTTTTTGCCTGTTACACTGATTTTGGTGTAACCAGGATATTTGACCCTGAAAGAAACCTTTTTGATTGCGTTATATTTTTACAGCGATACGGAGTTTGGCGCTCCGAGCTCGAGGATTTTCCTTTACCTCCTCGTCTGTCGGCGTAATGACTTTTCTGGTAATGATTCGAATGGTTGGTGTGAGCCCACAGATACAGATAGGAAATTCTCGCGGACAGATACAGCCTTTGGCTTGTTGTTGAAAAAACTCTTTAACTCGCTTATCCTCACCAGAATGGAAGGAGATAACAGCGAGTCGTCCACCTGGCTTGAGTACCTTGAGACTCCTCTCGAGAAATGTTTCCAACCGTTCGTATTCTTCATTGACCGCTATACGCAGTGCTTGGAATACTTTGGTAGCTGGATGAATTTTCTCCAGTCTCCGTTTGGCTGCTGGTGTGGCTTCTTCGATGAGCTCCGCTAACTTGCGTGTTGTATCAATAGCAGTCGTCTCACGAATCCGCACAATATCACGCGCCAGTTGGTAGCCATACTCTTCTTCTCCGTAATCACGAAATATCCGAGTGAGCTCTTCCAGACTCCACGTCATGATGATGTCTTTGGCAGTCAATTCTCTTTCCTGATCAAGCCGCATATCGAGTGGCCCGTCGTTTTGAAAACTGAGTCCGCGTGTTCCATCCTCTATCTGATCTGAAGAGTATCCGAGGTCTGCCATGATAGCATCGACCGGGACCAACTCTTCTTCCGCAAGGACTTCTTCAATTTCACTGAAGTTGGCTTTGCGAATCAGAAGTCTTTTTTCTTGCAGCGCTTCTTTGGTCAATACCTCTTCATTCGCTCGATCAAGAAAAGCTTCGATGGCACTCGCATCTTGGTCGAGAGACAGAAGCTTCCCCGTAGGTGCAATTTTTTGCAAAATCGCCCGTGTATGCCCTCCCCCTCCCAAGGTGGCATCCACGACACTCTTCCCGCTACCAAGATCGAGACCATCCAAAACCTCATCCATGAGGACGGGTATGTGTTTTGCAATCTCTCTTGTTTCTTTCATTGTCAAAGGGCTAGTAAATACCAAGCTTACCGAGATCCTCTGCTATCTTGCCTGTATTTTTTTCTGCTTGAGTCTTATAACGGTTCCAACGTGCGGTGTCCCAAATTTCTAAACGGTTGAACAGTCCGACTATGGTTACGTCTTTTTTCAAACCTCCGTCTTGTTTCAAATACTCAGGAAGAAGTATGCGTCCCTGACTATCCACATCACAATCAGTAGCACCAGCTAGCATGATACGAATAAAACTTCGCGTGCCTGCCTCACCTACCGGGAGTGTGCCGAGCTTAGTCGCCAACTCTTCCCACACTTTTATCGGATACACGAAAAGACAACTGTCCAGTCCTCGTGTTACTACTATTTTCTTTCCCAACTCACCACGAAACTTCGAAGGAAGCGCGAGGCGTTTCTTGGGATCGACAGTGTGTGAATATTCTCCGATAAACATAACTTTTGGTGGGGACATTAAATTCCCCACTTTCATCCACTTTGGTTAACCTATTCACCATTCTACTCCACACTAGACCAAAAAACAACACAAGTAGAGTTATCCACAATTGTGGACTGCTGCTGAATAGAGAAACCTTTACTTTGTGGCTTTATTTAAGCTTCTGTTGGTACTACAGCATTGACAAAGAGCCAAAATAGGAGTATAATTGAACGTTGAGCGGAAAATCGTCCCTCAATACAGACTGAACCTTTACAACCAAGGAGGCTGTGATGACATCACTTGATATTCCGCCCCTTGGGTGGACAGCTAAGCTGGCTGATATCTGTATGGTTCCGATTATGTGGTTACTATCTGGCGCTCCTCTTGAGCGACCACAGAGAACCCATTTTTGGAACAATTGTAAGTTTGATCCTCAGCACTTTGAGGAACTCCATCCTTTTATCAAAATGGTTTATACCGACGGTGATCCAGCTACCATTTCACAAGGATGGTTTCGTTTTCATCTGCCACTCTTTGGTGGCTGGCGCAAATACATTGTTATTGAGCCCAAAGCTGCCAACACTGATAAGTGGCGTATCGGCTGGTGTGTTGCTGACGAAAGTAACATACCTGTACTACTGGGAATATCTCGCATTGAACTTCGTGGTTCTGTGCGAGTGCTACGAGGAAAGCGAAATACCCTTTTCTTCGGCATCTCAGAAGAAGGCTGGCAAGTTCCACTTACTTGTGTTGGGACGGGGGTCATCGGTAAAGGAGGTCCATTTCGTTTTCGTCCCCTCCTTTGAAGTAAATCGGGAAGGGAGTGTGTAGCGCACATCTCCTAACCCGTTTTTTTATACC
>CAYHND010000039.1:0-7246 GCA_964357915.1 uncultured Bdellovibrionales bacterium | reverse complement strand
ACCTTTACCAATAAGGCGGCGCAAGAGATGAAAGAACGTATAGAGAAGCTTTTGGAGGCCGGTAGAAGTGAAGGGATAGAAGTGAGAGGAACACCGCAGATGGGCACTTTTCATACACTATGCGCACGTATTCTTCGTAAAGAAATTGCTGTACTTGGTTATGATACCAATTTTCAAATCTTTGATGATCAAGATCAGCAGTCACTGATTAAGCAAGTGATGAAGAAGCTGGATATTGATACTGATCAGATACGTCCGCGAGCCCTCATGGAAGCTATTTCACGAGCCAAGAACGCTTTTATCGATGAGGAACTCTACTTGGCTCAGGCTGGTAGTTACTTCGAAGAAATAGTCGCTAAAATATACCAGGCCTACCAACATGAACTCAAGCACAACAACGCTCTTGATTTTGACGACCTGATTCGTTTTGTGGTGACTATTTTCCAGGGTCATGCTGACGTCTTACTTCGTTATCAAAATCAGTTTCAGTACATCATGGTAGATGAGTATCAAGATACTAATTCCCCACAGTATCTATTTGTCCATCTACTTGCTCAAAAAAATAAAAACATTTTTGTGATTGGAGACGACTACCAGTCTATCTATGGTTGGCGGCAGGCAGACATCAGGAATATTCTTAACTTTGAGAAGGACTATCCAGAGGCCACTGTCATCACTCTCGATCAGAACTACCGTTCGACACAGGTGATTCTCGATGCGGCTCAGGGAGTGATAGTGCGCAACCGTGACCAGCGTCACAAGAAGCTTTGGACTGAGCAAAAAGAGGGGAAACTGGTCTCTTTGTGTCAGGCCAGTGATGAAGAAGCGGAAGCCCGTTTTGTGGCTGAAACAGTGGCTAAGGCTAAAGAGAAAGGTGTTCCCTACAGCCACTTTGCCGTTCTCTACCGCACTAACGCTCAGTCGCGAGCCCTTGAAGAAATGTTTCTTCGTCTTTCTGTTCAGTATCGTATTGTAGGAGGAGTCAAATTCTACCAACGCAAAGAAATCAAAGACATGGTGGCCTATGTGCGTTTCTTGGTGAATCCAAGAGACTTTCTAGCTCTTGAGCGTATTATCAATATTCCCAAGCGTGGTATTGGTAAAGTCAGTCTGGAGAAATGGCGTAGTGTAGTAGAACGCGGAGGCCAAGATTTTCTCGACACTATTACCACACTCGGAAAAGAAGGGATCATTCAGCAATCTAAAATAAAAGTACTCGAGGAGTTTCGTAATGCTTTCTTGAAATGGCAGTTACTTACAAATGATCAAGCGGTGACACTCTCGGGACTTCTTGATACCATGGCGCGCGAAAGTGGGTACCTGAGTACTCTTGAAGACGGCACACCTGAAGGGGAAGACCGCGTCAAAAACGTGCAGGAACTTTTTTCTTTGGCCGAGAAGTTCAAAGAAGTGACCCTGACCGATGCCCTACACCTTCTTCTTGAACAAGTGGCTCTTTCTTCTGATACCGATGAGCTCAATCGAGAAGCAGATGCTGTCCAGGTGATGACCGTTCACAGCGCTAAGGGACTAGAATTTCCAGAAGTTTTTATCATTGGACTTGAGGAAGGCATTTTCCCTCACTCACGAAGCACTCTGTCTCCACAAGAAATGGAAGAGGAGCGCAGACTGATGTACGTAGCCCTGACTCGAGCCAAAGAAAAAATATATCTGCTTCATACCGATAGCCGCACTATTTTTGGCAGTACTCAGATCAATCCTCGTTCACGGTTCATTGATGAAATTCCAGCAGACCTTATTGTCGAAGAAGACTTTTTCCAAGGAGGAATGCTTACTGGCAAGAAGAGTTTTTTTCAACGTAAAACCTCGTACGGGGCAACGAGTCAAACAGCAGCTCGATTTCAAAAATTTCAATCCCAAGACACAGCAGCAGAAAAAAGTACCTTCGAAAGTACCCGGACAGATGAACTGCGACCAGGTGATATGGTAGAACACCCTCAGTTTGGAAGTGGGCTTATCGTCAGCTTTGAAGGATCGCTTCTTACTATTGCTTTCAAACGAGCGGGAGTGAAGAAGATGATGGCTGGTGTTGCGCCTCTCAGGAAAGTCTAAATATTGTTTTTTTACTTCAAATGGGCGATGATAAAGCCATATGAAGAGTTTCCCAAAGAAAGTATTGCAGATACAGAGAGCCCTTTTGGTAGGGATTTTTTTGTTTTCTTTCTCTGTGCCAGTCGTACTAGCTGAAGACACGTCTAATTTGAGCAAAGCTCTCAAATCTGGTAAGAAGGAAATTAAATTTTCTGGTAAAGAGAAAGAATCGGTACGTATCCCTAAAGGGGTACATGTGACAGGGAGTAGCCCTAGTAAGGCAGTGATCTCAGCAGATATAACAATGGCTGATGGATCGAGTCTCAAAAACATCACAGTTGATGGTAAGGATATTGCGATCAGTATAGACAAAGGAGCGAGTGTGAGCTTGGAGAATGTGACCGTAACGGGAGCCTCCGATGTAGGAGTCTTTTCACCTAAGGGAGGTGGTACGCTCACTATCACGGGCTCTCGTATTCGTCAGAATCGGAAAGGATTGTTTCTTTTGAGTGGCAAACGACTGGTTCTTTCAGGGAGTAGTATTACGAGCAACCAGGAAGAGGGTTTGGACATGCACGCTGGTACAGGAGGTTCAATAACTGGAAATACTTTTGCCAATAACAAAGAGGGCGGTATGGAGGTGATTATTAATGGTAGTAGTTTTACGGTTAGCGGTAACACGTTCAGCGGTAATTCATCGAGTGGCATAGCCCTTCAGTCCTATGGTGGCGGTGGAGGTGGCGCTAAAACAGGGAGCTTTGTTCTTACAGGCAACACTTTCTCGGGGAATGGTAATTTCGGTATTGACTGTAAGAATCCACTGGGGACAGGGGGCGCTTTTTTCGTTGCTTCGGTTAAAGCAACTAATAATACTTTTACGGGAAACAAGAAAGGCGAGACAAACGGAGAGTGCGGTATCCGTAATAGAGTAGTAGTTGAAAAAACCGAAGAAGATGAGCAATCTGAGCCAGAGGAATCACTAGAGGAAGAGCTTCAAGAAGAGGAAGATATGACGGCCCTCTCTCAAGATATTGCCACCAAAAGGGAGCGGCTAGACGCTTTACAACAAGAAGTAGCTCTTTTGGAAGCAGAAGCAAGTGCCTATGTGCAAAAAAGGGGAGAGCAGTCGGGCCGAGCGCGCTTGTTAGGTGGAACACCAGAGCAGAAACTCCTAGAAGGACGTATTCTAGAAAAACAGGATCATCTTAAGCGAAAGACGGAATCGTGCGCTCCGGTAGATACCTATGAGGTGAGTGTAGAAACAGCTGGAGAACATTTCTTATGCACTAAAGAAGATAGACTGGCTCTTATGGTCACTCTTGAGAAGATAGCCTCTCAAGTAAGGACACCTACCTACCAAGAAAAAGCTGTCCAAAAATGGCAACGATTTATCGAGAGACTTTCGATTTTTTATCGCGACTTGAGTGATAGCTCTGATGTACTTCCTTAAGACGCTCATTGGTGATATGGGTGTAGATTTGGGTGGTAGTGATAGAAGCATGACCGAGCATCGCTTGGACACTACGAATATCTGCACCGTTGATGAGAAGATCGGTAGCAAAACTATGACGAAGGGTATGCGGATGGACGTCCTTCATGATGCCAGCTTTCTTGGCGTAATACTTAATAAGACGTTGGATACTTCGTGGTGTGAGGCGAAGAGTATCACGAGTGCTATTCTTCCTATTCACTAGGCCTTTCTTAGGAAGAGAGATGAAAAGAGCTGGATCTACATCGATACGTTTGATGAGGTATTCGTGTAGTGCTGCACGCGCTTCATCTGAAAGAAATACAATGCGGAGTTTACTGCCTTTACCACGAACACTAAACTCATCTTTGGTAAGATTGATGTGGTCTCGGTCAAGATTGGTCAGTTCACTGACGCGCAGCCCTGCCGAAAAAAGAAGTTCTATGATGGCTTGGTCACGCAAGGCCTTCAGGGTATCCCCACGAGTAGCTTCGAGGAGGCGAATAACCTCTTCAATTTCTAGGAAATCTACCTGGCGGTCTGGCACTTTGCCGATTTCTATTTTTTCTGGAGGAACCGCATCACAGTCATTTTTGGCGAGATACTTAAGAAAAGTGCGGAGTACAGTAGCGTGATAGGCTTGAGTATTTTTCTTGAGAGCATCGCCGTGTTTGGTGCCTCTGCGGTTGAGAAAGATGCGATATTCACGAATCTTTTCTTGAGTGATCTCTCTAGGTTCTGCTATATTTCCCCAGTCAAAGAACTGCTTTAAGACCAGACTGTAGTTGGAAAGGGTTTTTGGCGAACGATTGAGTTCAATTTCTAAGTGTTCTAGAAATTCCTTAGCGTACGTCTCAATTTTTGTATCAGGTTTGGTAAAATGATGCATAGTGTCCCTAGTATATCACAAAAATGGCTTTAAGGTGCCAAAGTTTGCCTTTTTTAAGCCTTTTTCACAAAAATAGCCTTGACCAGGAGACCCAAGCAAGCTATACTTTCTATTGTAAAAATTAGGGGAAAAGTCTGAAATCAAGCCATCCGTGCTTCTTTGTGAGCCAGGCTTGGTAGAAGCTTTTTCTAACTGAAAGGCGCGAAGAATATTCGCAATTTCTCTAAAAACTCTTTAGAAAAACCCTCGTCTCCAAAAGAATTCAGAGACGGGGGAAATGACGATGATCAAGGACAGGCGCTTACTTTTCGTGAGCGTTTGCGTTCATTGCATACGAAAACGCATACTTTGCAGTATCGGATACTCACTTTTGTGAAGCAGATTTCAGGGTATCGAGTAGTGCGTGTTTTTCGTAGCTACTCAGCTTTTTCGATCGTGGCATCGAGTGCTCTCATGGTCTCGGCTAGTAATTTTGCTCAGGGTCAGGGACAAGAGAGTTTTCTTTTTGGCTATATCGGTGAAGCACAAACTCAAGAAGCGGGCGGGAGCGCCAAACAACGCTTTGTTATAGATGAGAATAAGAAGAATCTGGCGCTCGTACCATTGGCTGATTCGGGTATGGGAGTAGACCCTGAAGAGAAAGAAGAACTCTCACTTTTCGATGTGGAAAGTACCTCTCTAGATAATCAGGTTATTCTCTCTCAGGCGACAGCTAACATTACTAAAGATCCTGAAGAAGAGGGTGGCGGAGTAACGCTCTACACGGTGCGTGATGGCGATACGATGAGTGGCATTGCGAGTAAAATGGGTATTACGGTGAATACTATTCTTTGGGCGAATGATATAGATAATGTAGACGCTATTAAACCAGGGGATCAGATATTCATTCTACCGGTGGCTGGTCTCAATCACGTGGTGAAAAGTGGTGAGACTATTGAAGATATTGCTAAGCAGTACAAGGCAGATAAAGAAAAAATCATCTCATTTAACTCTCTTCCGGCCAACGGGGAGCTGGAGGCGGGTGTTTCTATTACTATTCCTGACGGACGCAAGGAAGAAGAGGTCAAACCGGCTCAAGAGACTGAAACAGGGCTTACTCGCCGTCAGTATGCCAACACAACCACGGGCCTAGGTGCAGTCAATAATATTTCGGGATACCGTACCCCAACAGGCAAGGCAGGTAAGGGCCACCGCTTTCCCTACGGGTATTGTACTTGGTATGTGGCCTCTAAGCGCTATGTTCCCTGGGGAGGGAACGCTGGTACGTGGCTCTATAACGCCAAAGCCCAAGGATACAAAACAGGTAAGAGCCCAGCTGTCGGTGCTATCGTGGTTACTACCGAGAACCGCTACTATGGTCACGTAGCTTTGGTAGAAAAAGTCAGTGGGGGTAGTATCACTGTGAGTGATATGAACTATATTGGGTGGGGTAAAGTTGGACGAAGAACTTTGCCTGCTAATAGTCGTGTCATTAAAGGGTACATCTATTAGTCTTGTTGGGATTGCTAATCTAAAATAGCAGAGAGTTCCCCGGGTTCAGAAAGAGCCCGGGTTTGCTTTTGATGAGTCTTTCTTTAGCATATTTTATGTTATACTGAAGCATATATTCGGGGTGTCTCGAACTATTTGCCTGTGCAAGAGATGCAAAATAAAACCAACAGAGTTACAAAGACAAAACGCTTCAAACAGGGGCTCTGTTTTTGCTTACTTTTAGTAGTATTTTTCACTCTGAGTGTTCATGGAGTGTATGCACAAGAAGATGGGTGGATTGAATGGGGATTCAAGAAGCTTCTCTACGCTGTTTTCATTTTTGTTGGTTGGTTCACTAGTGTAGCGGTGACCATGTTTGCTTATGTAGTCGATCCCCAGAATATCTCTGGTCCCAAAGGTATGCTCAATCTCCAAGCGGTCTATGACATGTGGAAGTTTGTGCGGGACTTCATCAACATCTTTTTTATCCTCGGCCTCCTCTTCATCGCCTTTGCCTTTGTTTTCCAGATCAAAGAGTACAGCGAGCCGAAGGTAATTATTAAGCTCATTATTGCCGCCCTTCTGGTGAACTTCAGTTTCCCGGTAGCGCGTCTCATCATCGATCTCGCTAATGTGCCGATGTACTTTTTCTTGCAGATGATTCTTGGTGATGGTACGAGCGCTTCTGCTACACTCCAATCATCTCTAGGTGCTTCCAACCTACAGGGTATTCTTTTGCCAAAAGGTTCTGGTTCGGATATTTCCTCCATTATGGCGGCGATTGTGTTTCTTTTTATTTTCAATATCACTCTTCTTGTCTTGGCCTTCCAGCTTCTTATTCGTCTCGTAGCTCTTATCATACTCGTTATTCTTTCACCGATTGGCTTTGTAGCGAGCGGCATTCCGGGACTTAAGCAGCATGGGAGTAAGTGGTGGGATCATTTTCTCAAGTACTGTTTTTTTGGTCCGGCAGCACTTTTCATGCTAGTGCTCGTTACTAATTTTTTTGCAGCTATTTCAAGTGGAGATCAGTACGGTACAGTAAACTCTCTCGCATCTGAAAGCTCTGCCGACCCTGGGTTTATAGCTTCCATGGTGCTGTTCTTCGTGCCGATTGTGATGCTGTGGTTCGTGATAGGTATGTCGAGCAAGTTCTCTATCGCAGGTGCTTCGATAGCAACCGATTATGGTAAGAAGTTTGCCAAGTGGGCGGGTAAGAAAGCGGCGAGCCCAGTAACCAATCAGTACAGAGGTGTGAAAGCTGGTCTCAAAAAAGGTCTTGATAAGGGAAATCTTTTCGGTTTGAATTACGGAAAGACAAGAATGGGTAAGTGGGCCACCGGAAAATACTTGAATGAATCAGGAGC
>CAYHND010000038.1:6277-7589 GCA_964357915.1 uncultured Bdellovibrionales bacterium | reverse complement strand
AGTCAGAAGGAAGAGCTCCTGATGCTTGAGCGTTTGGGTTTTCAGGTCAATCCACATCGAAAAGAAGTACACTCTTACACCGAGATAGAAGCTTTCTATCAAGAATGGAACAAGAAGCGTCATGAGCTACCGTATGGTCTGGACGGTATTGTTATCAAGGTCAATCAGGTAGTTCTTCAACAAGCCCTTGGTTATACGGGCAAGGCGCCACGCTTTGGAGTAGCCTATAAATTTCCGGCCGAACAAACAACTACGAGAGTGGAAAATATTGAAGTCCAGATTGGACGTACCGGCGCTTTGACGCCAGTGGCTCATCTAGAACCAGTCCGTATAGCTGGCTCAACGGTAAGTAGGGCTACACTCCATAATTTTGATGAGATAGCTCGTCTTGATGTGCGTATTGGTGATACGGTTGTTTTGCAAAAAGCGGGGGATATTATCCCAGAGATTGTCAGTGTATTGACCGACCTTCGGAACGGGAAAGAGAAAAAGATTAAGGAACCTACGCACTGCCCACTGTGTGGTAGTCCTACCGAGAGAAGAGTGATGGGTGGTAAAGAAGAGCTGAGCGCCGCTCTTTACTGTAGTAACCCTAACTGTTATGCGGTGGAGCGAGAGAATATTATTCACAGTGTCTCTAAGAAAGCCTTTAATATTGTCGGCTTAGGGGAAAAAGTAGTGGAACAGCTCATGGATGAAGAGTTGGTTCAGGATCTTGGTGATATTTTTACGCTCACAGAAGGAGATTTGTTGCCATTGGAGCGTTTTGCGCCCAAGTCAACCGAGAAACTTCTCCAAGCTATTGCAAAGAGTAAGCAAATCAAAGGAGAGCGTTTCCTCTATGCCTTAGGGATTCGTCATGTGGGTGAGGAGACAGCAACACTCCTAGTAGAAGGAATACAGGCAGTGCGTGCTACAAGCCCTGTTCTCTTTGGCAAACAGTGGCGGGAAGTTACCCAAGAACAACTCGAAGGCATTAATGGTGTTGGTAAGATTGTCGCCGAAAGTATAGTTTCTTGGTTTGCTCTTGATAGCCATCAGCACCTCCTACAAAAGCTTGAGGGAGCGGGTATTAAACTTATTTTTGAAGAAAAGAAAATATTGGCAGAAAGTCCTCTCAAAGATAAGACCTTTGTCCTTACCGGAGAACTCGCTTCCTTTACAAGAGATGAGGCCAAAGATATGATTAAGGCGCGCGGTGGGTCGGTTACCAATAGTGTGACTGGTAAAACGAGCTATTTGGTAGTCGGTGAAAAGCCTGGTAGCAAGCTTGGCGAGGCTACGAAACTCGGAACCGCTATTCTTGATGAGA
>CAYHND010000038.1:3637-6177 GCA_964357915.1 uncultured Bdellovibrionales bacterium | reverse complement strand
GAACAAATCATTGCTAACATGCCCCACACAAAAGACGGAGCACTGACTGTGCGTAAAGTACTATGATTCGAGAACTCCATGAACAACTGCTGAGTAAAACTAAAAGCGCCGAGCAGCTTGCTTTGGAGTATCTTGAGTGTATTGAACAAAAAGATGAAGAGATTGGAGCCTTTCTTACCGTTCTTGATCGAGAGGCAATACTGACACAAGCCAAAAAAGTAGACGAGAAAATTGCAAAGGGGCTTACTATCGACCTTCTCGAAGGTATTCCAGGTGCTCTCAAGGATAATATTCTCTATAAAGGAGTACGAGCGACCGGAGGTTCAAAGATTCTCGATAATTACATCGCTCCGTATGATGCTACCGTGACAGAAAGACTACAGTCTAGTGGTGCAGTTATCCTAGGGAAGACCAACATGGATGAATTTGCTATGGGTTCTTCGACCGAAAACAGTGCCTACCAACTCACCAGAAACCCACGAGATGTCACTCGAGTGCCAGGAGGCTCTTCAGGAGGCTCTGCAGCCGCTGTGGCGGGAGGTATGGCCGTCTTTGCCCTTGGATCAGATACAGGGGGTTCTATTCGTCAACCAGCGGCCTTTTGCGGGGTGGTGGGCATCAAGCCCACCTATGGCAGGGTCTCCAGAAGTGGTCTGATGGCTATGGCCTCGAGCCTGGATCAGATAGGTACGTTTACTCAGTCGGTAGAAGATGGGGCTATTGTGCTGTCTCGCATTGCTGGTGAAGATCCTCTCGATGCTACGAGCGCACCAACCCTTAGTAATAAACGTTTCGAAGATGAGCTGACGGGTGATATCAGAGGGATGCGGATTGGTATTCCAAAAGAGTATATGAATACTGACCTTAGCCCTACTATTAAGACCGCTTTGGAAAATGCTATCGAGCAACTCCGTCAATCAGGAGCAGAAATTGTTCCTGTCAGCCTTCCTCATACCAAGCTAGCTCTTGCTGTGTACTATGTCATTATGCCTGCCGAAGTGAGTTCTAATATCGCACGCCTAGACGGTATTCGTTATGGTGTCGAAGCTGATACAGAAAGGGAGAGCTTGCTAGATACATATTTACAGAATCGCAAGCAGGGTCTCGGTGCGGAAGTGAAACGTCGTATCATGCTTGGCACCTACGCTCTGTCTTCGGGCTACTATGATGCGTATTATGCTAAAGCTCAGAAAGTGCGAGAGCTTATTCGAGATGACTTCCGGGCTGTTTTTGAAAAAGTAGACGTGTTATTTACACCCACCACGCCAGAAGTGGCCTTTCCTATTGGAGCCAAAACGAGCGACCCGCTCACCATGTACCTCTCAGACATTTTTACCGTGACGGCCAATCTTGCGGGAGTGCCGGCAGTGTCACTTCCTATTGGTGAGGAAGAAGGGCTTCCTATCGGGGGACAGTTTATCGCGAACTGGTTTGATGAAGAGGGGATGCTTCGTGTCGCGCACGTTCTTGAACAAAAACTTATTGCCAATAAAACATAATCTATTATGGAAATCGACCTCACAAGTATCTTTGGTGGACTGATCACCTTCTGGGAGACTTCTTTGTTGGTGGCTTTTTTGAAGTTTTTCCTTTTTGTCTATTGTGCCGTCCTTTTTATCAATATTGTACTGCTCTTTATGCATCGTAATGTGACGAGCGACTTGCGTATGAGCTTTTTTCAAGCCAAACGTCCCTTTGCGAGACGAAGTACTCTCATCAAGCGTTTTGAGGCTATCCTCTCTCGACTAGAAAGTGGCAGTGAGTCTCAATACAAAGCAGCTATTATTGAAGGAGACGCCTTTGCTGATGATGTCCTCAAATCCATGAGCTATAAGGGCGCTAACATGAAGGAACGCTTGGAGAGTATTGCAGATTACCAGCTTGAGACCAAGGGCGATCTCGTAGAAGCTCATGCTCTTAGGAACCAAATTATCAATGATCCTACTTTTACTGTTACCAAAGAGGTTGCAGAGGCCGCATTGGATCGGTATAAGCACTTTTTTGATGAAGTTGAGCTCTTTTCTTAAGGATAAGAGTAGGATAGCAGCTGATAGATAGGGCTGTTTGACAATAGAGGAGCTCTCTGGTATTCTGTATCCAAGAGAATATTTTACGAAAAGCCCTAGGGCTTTTTTTAGAACCTCAAAAAATCATTTTCTAGCCTATGTCAAAACTCCTCAGTTTTTTGCAGGAAGCACGAGTAGAGCTTGCGAAGGTCAATTGGCCAAATCGCGAGACTATTCTTCGTTATACCGCTATGGTAATTGTTATGAGTGTTATTGTTTCTCTCTTTTTGGGTAGCTTGGATTATCTATTTAGCTATTTAGTAGAGACCTTTCTTTTGAACTAACCTATTTATATTTTATGGCAAAGCAGACACAGCATCACGGACGCGCTTGGTACGTACTTCATACTTACTCTGGATATGAGGACAACGTGACGAGAAACCTTAAGCAGCGTATCGAATCAATGGATATGCAAGAGCTCATTTTTGATGTATTGGTACCGAAAGAAAAAAACATCAAGATTAAGGGTGGTAA
>CAYHND010000038.1:1447-3537 GCA_964357915.1 uncultured Bdellovibrionales bacterium | reverse complement strand
TTCAAAGACTTTGATGGTAAGATTCAGGAAGTGGATGATGAGAAAGGTAAAGTCAAGGTGCTGGTCTCTATCTTCGGACGTGAGACACCGGTTGAGCTGGACTTCCTACAAATCCGCAAGATGTAATGAACTAAAGAAACTACACACTTATGGCAAAGACTATTAAAGCAATGATCAAACTGCAGATTGAAGCCGGTAAGGCCAATCCTGCTCCACCAGTGGGCCCGGCTCTTGGTCAGCATGGACTCAATATTCAGGAGTTCTGTACTAAGTTCAATGATCAGACTCGTGATCGTATGGGAGATATCATCCCGGCCGAGATCACTGTCTACGAAGATCGTACTTTTGATTTTATCCTGAAGACCCCTCCAGCCTCTGATTTGCTCAGGAAAGCTGCTAAGGTAGCTAAGGGTGCTGGTAACCCACTGAAAGAGAAAGTTGGTAGCATCAGTCAAGATCAGTTGCGAGAAATCGCCGAAAAGAAACTTGAAGACCTCAATGCTAATGATGTAGAGCAGGCTATGAAAATCATCAGCGGCTCAGCTCGTTCAATGGGTATCAAAATTGACTAATAATTATTTATTTGTGGGATCCTGAGCATAGTCGAAGGAGCTTGACCACGAAAAAACACTATGAAACACGGTAAGAAATACAGGGGAGCGGTAGAGAAGATGGAGGTAGGTAAAGAATACACTCCCGAAGAAGCGATTGCTTTTCTGAAAGCCAATCCAACGGCTAAGTTTGCAGAATCTGTTGAGGTTCATATGCGTCTTGGTATCAACCCGAAGAAATCAGATGAATTGGTACGAGCTACGGCTATTCTTCCTCATGGAACTGGTCGCAATCAGTTAGTAGCTGTCGTGACGAGCACCAAGGACAAGGAAGCCAAAGACGCCGGTGCGGACATTGTCGGTGCCGAAGACCTGATTGAGGACATCAAGACCGGTAAGGTTAATCCTGGTGTTGATTTTCACGTACTCCTAGCTACGCCTGAGATGATGCCAAAATTAGCTACCATTGCTAAAATCCTTGGACCAAAAGGCCTTATGCCAAGTCCGAAGTCTGAAACAGTTACTCCTAAGGTAGCTGAAGTTATCGATGTTCTAAAGAAGGGTAAGAAGGTGAGTTACAAAAACGATGATACCTCGAACATTCACCAGATTATCGGTAAGCTCTCTATGTCAGATACAGAATTGATGGAGAACTATCAGGCTTTCCGAGAGAGTGTAGACAAGTCTAAGCCAGAAGCCCTGAAGGGTCGTCTGATTCGTAACATGGTCATTACTTCTACCATGGGCCCAGGGCTGCCTATCAAATTGTAGTCATGGAAAACCCGCTTTAAGCGGGTTTTGTCTTTTATTGAGTATTCTGGTATTTTGTACCTAACACCTACAACCTAACAACTAAAAGCTAGCCACTATGATTCTTTCAGACCGCGATATCAAAAAAGAGATTAAAGCAGGGAACATTATCATAAAGCCTTTTAATAAAGATGATGTTCAGCCGGCCAGTATAGATATTCATTTAGACAAACACTTTTTGGTGTTTGATATTTCCAAGCACCATGTGATTGATCCGAAAAATCCCGTCAAAGATCTGATGAAACCGGTAGTTATTAGTGCCAATGAACCATTTATTCTCCATCCACAAGAGTTTGCCTTGGGACTAATAATGGAAGAAACGGGAGTGTCGGATAAGCTGGTCGGCCGCCTAGAGGGCAAGAGTTCCCTAGGACGTCTCGGTCTTATCATTCATACAACGGCGGGCTACCTTGATCCGGGTAATAGTCTCAAGATGACTCTTGAGCTTTACAATGCCGGTCGCCTCCCTATCAAACTGCATTACAAAATGGCTATCGGTCAGATGGCATTTGAATACCTTTCTTCACCTTGTGATAGACCGTACGGCTCTAAGGGTCTCAATAGTAAGTATGTTGGTGACACTAAACCAGTGGCTTCGAAGATGAGTCTCAACTATACCAAGAAGAAAAAGTAGGAGAGGAAAGTTCAAAGGCCGGCACACACGAAGTGGCCGGCCTTTTTTGGATAGATATCCTTTCTTGATCTAGCAAGTCCCAGTCTGCGTCACGA
>CAYHND010000038.1:0-1347 GCA_964357915.1 uncultured Bdellovibrionales bacterium | reverse complement strand
GTGTCACCATTGACCTTGTATTGAGGCTCGTGAAATCCAGCGCGGACGTCGCCGACTACCTGGAGTTTCATACTTTCCCAGTCAAAATAACCGGGACGATCCCCACTCACAGAAGTAGTCACATTTTTAGCAATAGCTGTCTGAAGTTCTACCTTCTTGAGCATCGCTTGAATGACCGTGGGACTGACCGTAACCTTGGTGGTGTTTTCTGATACAGCCTCCGAATCACTAAGGCGTGATCCAAGGAGGGCAGCGCCGAAAAGAGCACCGAGGGTAAGAAGAACTTTATACGTATTCATAGTGAAGTAGCCTTGTATGAGGGGATGAAAATCCCCAGTTGCAAGAAAAACCTTCACTCCCAGTTTGGCAGGTATCCCTAAAGGACGCTCTCTACACCAAACTATCTATTATACTCTTATTTAGAGGTTTTGTCAAGAATCAAAGTCTTGTATAGCCGAGGTGGGTAGGATTTGCTAAGCTATCTATATACTTCTTAACCAACAACGTAATGAAGCAGTATTTGGATTTGCTCAGTCATATTATGGAGACGGGTAATGATAAGGGGGACCGTACCGGAACAGGTGCTCGGAGTGTTTTTGGTTATCAGATGCGTTTTGATCTCAGTAAAGGATTTCCACTGCTTACCACTAAGAAATTGCCATTCAACATGATTGCCAATGAGTTACTCTGGTTCTTAGCTGGCAGTACCAATATTCAGCCGCTCTTGAAAAACAATGTGCATATTTGGGATGAGTGGCCGTACAAGAGCTACCTGATGCAGAACGGTCTAGCGGTTCCTAAGAGTGATTCAGCGGAATGGAAAGAGGGGATCAAGGAGTTTACGAAGCGCATACTTGAGGATGACGCCTTTGCTAAGGAATATGGAGAACTGGGGCCAGTCTATGGCTACCAGTGGCGTAACTGGCCTGCTCCAGATGGACGGCATATTGATCAGATACGAGAAGTGGTAGAGCAGATCAAGAACTCACCAGATTCTCGGCGGATGATTGTTTCAGCCTGGAATGTGGCCGATATCGAAGAAATGGCCAAGAGCGGTCTGCCACCATGCCACTGCTTATTTCAGTTTTATGTGGCTAATGGTAAATTGTCATGTCAGCTCTACCAGAGGAGCTGTGATACCTTTCTCGGTGTGCCATTCAATGTTGCTTCCTATTCACTCCTGACCATGATGTTGGCTCAGGTCTGTGGCCTTGAGCCGGGGGAATTTGTGTGGACAGGTGGCGACGTACATCTCTACAGCAATCACTTTGAGCAAGTCGCTACCCAGCTAGAGCGTGCCCCTAAGGAGTTGCCAACACTGTGGATCAACCCAGAAGTCAAAGACGT
>CAYHND010000037.1:0-7606 GCA_964357915.1 uncultured Bdellovibrionales bacterium | reverse complement strand
GGACTCCTGACTATCAATGGTCTGGTTGCTTCTGATGAAGTAGTCATCCCAGTCCAAACAGAGTATTATGCACTTGAAGGATTGAGCCAGTTGCTCGGTACTATTGAACTCGTACGAGAACGCTTGCAACCAAATCTCAAGATTTGCGGAGCACTCCTCACTATGTTTGATAGACGTAATCGCCTGGCACGCCAAGTAGTCACTGAAGTGCGAACGCATTTCCCTGGTCCGGTGTTTGAAAGTGTGATACCGCGCTCTATACGTCTGGCTGAGGCGCCGAGCTTTGGAAAATCTATTCTTGATTTTGATGCTTTTTCCAAAGGAGCGCGAGCCTACAAGGCAGTCGCCAAAGAAATAATCAGTCGCGAGGAAGATGAAAAAAAGAAAATTAAGATTGTCTAAGTTATGGCACAGCAATATGGGCTTGGCAGAGGATTGGCATCCCTGATTCCGCCCAAAAAAGAAGAACCAAGAGAAGAGGGAAAAGTATATTCTCCTGCAGTAGGAGAGGGGAGTTTTATGTTTGAAAAAACAACTGAAGAGCCAAAGGCTACCCCTCACGTAAGATCTGATGGCAGTAGAACAGTACCTCTCTCATTGATTGTGCCTAACCCGCATCAACCCCGCACTCATTTCGATGAAACCAAGCTTGCTGAATTGACAGAGTCTATCAAGGAGCATGGTATTTTGCAGCCCTTAGTAGTGACTGAAGCGGGGGAGCATTATGAACTGATTGCTGGAGAGCGGCGCTTCCAAGCTGCCAAAAGAGCGGGGCTTACGGAGATCCCAGTCATTGTACGGGTAGCCAGTGAACAGACCAAGCTCGAACTCGCTATTATCGAGAATATCCAGCGTCATAACCTAAATCCGATCGAGGAGGGTAAAGCGTATCAGCGTTTGCTTCATGAGTTTGGAATGAACCAAGAAGAAGTAGCTCACAAGATGGGGAAAAGCCGTAGTACCGTAGCCAACAGCGTACGTCTCCTTCAGCTGCCAGTAGATATGCAGCGAGCCGTGAGTGAGGGGAAGATTAGTGAAGGCCATGCTAAAGCCCTCTTGGGAATTGAAAACAAAGAAAAGCAACGCGCTGTCTTTGAGTTGATTTTGAGTGAGGAACTAACCGTGCGCGAGACCGAAAACAAAGTACGGAGCGTGGTAGTGAAATCTCATGTACGAGTGCAAAAACCAGAACAGGTAATGCTTGCTGCCAAAGCAGACGAACTGACTCAGCTCCTTGGTACCAAAGTTAAAATTACTCCGAGTGGCAAAGGCGGCCGGGTAATACTGGAGTATTACTCAGAAGAAGAGCTTGATGCATTGTTAGGAAAAATTGTTCCCGGACAACACTAGAGAACTTCAGGAGAAGAACCTTTGATTTTTTCGATGAGATTTTTCATCTCAGAGTTAGCCTTGTGTTGGTTGGCGATAAAAAGTACATCAGGAGTATCGATAATGACGATATCTTCTAGTCCAAGGGTGACTATTTTTTTACGGGTATTTTTTGCTACAGTGCTTTTGATAAGAATATTGTGACTACCGAGATCGAGGTGAGGCTCTTCAATAGTGGGCGGGAGATTCTTTTTGTCTTTGAGGAATTGGAGGAGGGTGCTCCAGTTGCCAACGTCGCTCCATTGGAGGCTACTTGGAATCACTAGTCGTTCTTCGGGGGAAAGTTTTTCGATCATGAGGGGTTCTATGGGTTCACTGGGACAGGTCTCATAGGCGAGGGCTTTGGCGGTGTCGTCTTGGGCGAGAAGGAGTGTTTGGATACCAGAGACAAGCTCTGGAGAACAAGTCTTCATCCAGCTCAAAAGGGTGGTAGTTTTGAAAATAAAGTAACCGGCATTCCAGAGGTAGCCCCAGTCTTCCGTGTAACGAAGAGCTGTTTCGGTATCAGGCTTTTCTTTGAATTCATCAATGAAGAAAACTCTTTTCTGACCTTGGAATGGACACTCTTCACCGATTTTGATATAGCCGAGGCCAGTATCTGGTTTGGTGGGGTTGATACCGATAGTCGCGATGGTATTTGGATACGTATCGATAACCGCAAAGGCTGTTTGGATGGTGGTGACAAATTCTTCATTGTTTTCGATAGCATGATCAGAAGCAATGGTAGCGACTACTGCTTCGGGGTCGAGAGCTTGCAGGGTAGCGGCAACCAGCGTGATAGCGGGGGCAGTGTTTCTGGCACTAGGTTCTAAGATGAGGTGTTCTACAGAGACACCTGGAAGTTGCTCAAGTACGAGGTGCTGGTAAGCTGTTGTAGTTGAAATGTAAATATGTGATGCGGGCATGACCAAGAGGGCTCGATCATAGGTTTCTTGGAGGAGAGTACGCTCGGAAAGAAAAGCGTGAAATTGTTTTGGATCATTCTTGCGTGAGAGCGGCCAGAGTCGAGTACCCGATCCGCCAGCCATGATGACAATATAGTGATGAGACATAAATAAAGAGAAACAGAAGTAAGTACTCCCTATGGTAGTATATCTAGGCTCACAATAGCAAACGAGTAACTCCTGAGGAGTGTTTGAGAAGAGGTTTTTTGCTGAGTATCAGCAGTTCTTCGTGGTATACTAACTATAATCTAAAAAGCGTTAGACTGAAACGTGTCTATGGCTGAACCAACAGTAATTCCCGATATTCAAGTGGGTGTTACCGGGGAGGAAAAAAAGAAATCAAAGATGAAGAAGTGGATTATTCTACTACTCCTTCTTTTTTTGTTTGGTGGTATTGGGTGGTTTGCCTACATGCGTTTCTATGTTCAGCCGGACGTGACGGATGAGACTCTTGCCCCACAAGAAGAATCGCAGTCGCAAACTTTGCAGGTGGCGCCATCCACACTTGATGGATCGGGTACGGATGCTCTCTTCGGTACGGCTCAGTATGAAAGTGAAAGTTACAAAGTGGGTGATATCGCTATTGGCGGTGAAGCTGAACTCATTTTACTGGAAGATTCTCCAGAACCTCTTGAGATTAGCAGTGTGCGCGGAGAGTCATTCACCGAAAAGAATAACAAGAACGTA
This sequence comes from uncultured Bdellovibrionales bacterium, assembly GCA_964357915.1. Lineage (GTDB taxonomy): Bacteria > Patescibacteriota > Minisyncoccia > Moranbacterales > UBA1568 > UBA1568. The sequence goes on along the minus strand of CAYHND010000037.1, from coordinate 4,586 downwards.
AAACTGGTCTTGACTTGGACCACCAACAAATTAGCCAAATCAACCATCCAGTATTCAAAAGTAGGACAGGAAAAGCAGACCATCACTGAGAGTGACTATAGTTTTAGTCACAGTATTATTATTCCAGGTCTCGAACAAGCATCTACCTATATCTATGTCATCGACGCTGAAGACCGATTTGGCAACACATTCACAAGTGATTCTTATGCTGTATCTACCGGCTCCAAAACCATATCTCTCTTTGACCTCATAGCGGGGGCTGTTGGGGATACGTTTGGTTGGGCAGTTGATAACTAGGGAGAATTCCTGTGGATAGGGGCTATTTTGCATTTCGAGGCTTTTTCTCATATAATAGGTAGAGCTTTGTCCCGGAGGAAAAAAGCGAGAGTCAAGCATATTTAAGAATAATTATTTCTAACTACTATGTCAGACGAAAAAGTTTCATTTGCTCCTTTTGGTGCAAACCAAAGCGCAAAAACAGCACCGGTCGCACAGAACACAGGCACTAATATATCTCGAGGTTTCGGGATGGGAGGCACGGCATCTCCACGGCCACCACAGGCTAAGTCGGAAAAAAACTTTAATCCGTCAGGTATCTTTGATCTCGTCATTTCAGTGAGCTTCATCGCTATCTTTTTTGGTGTGCCACTTTTCTTCACAGGGCTAACCTTTCAGGGTATTGCTTTTGAAAAACAACTTTATTTTTATTTTTGGCTTCTTCTTGGCGTGATTGCTTGGGTCTCCAAGGGAGTCCTTTCTGGAGAGATGAAAATCCGCCGTACTCCACTTGATATCCCTATCGCTTTGTTTTGGGTATTCAGTATTGTTTCAGCTACATTCTCAGTTGATCGTTGGCATAGCTTTTGGGGATTCTTTGGAGACCCATCTCGTGGGGTAGTGTCACTGACGGCCCTGATCTTGGCTTACTATCTTATTTTGAGCCATTTCAACATGAAGCGTTTCCAGCAGATGTTTCATGTTTTTCTCGCCTCTGGTTTGGTAGTTGTTCTCTGGAGCTTTCTCGTCATTCTCAAGATTCACTTTTTGCCAGAAGCATTTGAGCGTATGGCACCACTCAGTCTTATAGGCACTGTTTCGACTCTGACAACCTTCCTCTCAATTCTTCTTCCACTATTCATGACTGCCTTGTTCGTTTTGTGGAGAGAAGGCGCTGAAGTCAAAAAGTCACGTCGCACACTGCTGACGGTTGTTTATGGTCTTGGTATTTTCATGACCCTCTTTCTCCTACTCGCACTCTACGCATATGTATCATGGCCAGTAGTCCTCGTGGGACTCTCATTTTTCATGGTGTATATTCTCGCTCAAATCGTTCGTCCAAATGAACGCCTGACGTGGATGCCAATGTTGACCTTTGTGGTGATGCTCGCATTTCTCATGATTGGAAGTAACAAGCTTTCTCGAGCCCAGCTTCCGATAGAGGTGGCTCCCAATAGTAATCTCTCTATGCAGATTGCTCAAGAGTCACTCAAAGAGAACTTCCTTCTTGGAGTTGGTCCAGCCAACTATGGCTATGCTTTCTCAATGTATCGACCAGTTGAGTACAACCAAAACGAACTCTACACACTGCGTTTTTATCAGGCGAATGGCATGTTCTTTGAATCACTGGTAACTCTTGGTGCTCTAGGAACCGTTCTCCTCGCTGTTCTTTGGCTTTCATTTATGAGTCTTGGCATATACCTTCTTTCTATGGAGAAGAGTAAGAACAAGATCTACTCTCTTGGTCTCTGGACCACGGCTATCATGTTTCTTATTGCCGGAGGTATCGCATCGCTCAATGGTGCTCTTGTCTTGATCGCAACGTTACTTGGCATACTAGCTCTCGGTGTACTCTTCTTTGAGAGCGGTTCCGAGGAACGCTATCTGCATTTGTCACTCAAGGCAGCTCCTAAGTATGCCTTGGCACTCGCCTTCATCTTCATGGTGGTCTCTGCTGGTGTAGCTTTCCTCTTTGTCTTTATGGGCAAAGTCTTGGTAGCTGATCTTAAGGCTGGTGAGGCGGTGCGTATGGCAACGGTTTCTCCAGGTACTGATGTTATTAATCTCTTGGCTCAAGCTTCGCAGACTTACCCACAAGAAGGTCGCTATCCGACACGTCTTGGACAGGAGTTCATGGCACTTGCCAATCTGGAAGCTGGTAAGCCAGAGGCTGAGCGTAATACCGATGCTATTGCTACCTATGTGCGGAGCTCAGTAGCTGCTGCGGAGCGTGGTCGTCAGTTGATGCCAAATGACGTGCTTGCTATCGAATCTCTCGGCCTTATTTACGAAAACGCTGCCTTGTATGCGAGTGACGCTATGCCGAAGGCTGAAGAATTCTACAAGAGTGCTCAACAGCTTGAACCACAAAATCCACTCTACGATATCAAAATTGGTCAGGTGAAGCGTGCTTTGGGTGATACCAAAGAAGAAGGTGTAGAGCGCACAGCTCTTTATACTGAAGCGAAGACTGCCTTTGAAGCCTCTATCGCCAAGAAGAATAATCTAGCCGTTGCTTATTATCAACTCGCGCTCGTAGAATCCCGACTGAAGATGTACGATGAGGCTATCAAGAGTACCGAAAACGCCATGCGTTTCGATAAGCAGAATGTCAATTATCGCTACAACTTAGGTGTTCTCTATCAGGTTCGTGACGGTGAAGGCGACCTTGATCGATCAGAACGAGTGTTCAAGGAAATCCTCGCTGATAATGATAAGCTCGTAGACGTTCGCTTGAGTCTAGGACTTCTTTACGAAAAGAAAAATCAACCAGACCAAGCACTTGAGGCATATCGTAAACTTCTTGATATTCTACCAAGTGACGGTGAAGGGAATGTCCAGAAAACTCGTGAACAAATTCAGAAATTGATTAACAACGTTCAGAGTGGTGCGGGTAATATCAATCAGCCAGCGCCATCTGCTCCTGAGCCAGAGCCAGTCATTGCTCCTCAGCCAGTGGCTCCTGATACAGAGACGACTCCGGTAGCACCACCAGCTACTACGCCAGCTCAGTAGTTGAGACGGGATTAGATAGAAAAAGAAAAAACCTCCTATTGGCAGGTTTTTTCTTTTTCTATCTACAGAATCTGTGGTATAATTATGCCATATAAACAAATATAAAATTTATCTGCCTTTGGCAGACTGAAACAAAATCATATGAAACGCCTTTTTGTAAGCCTGGCCCTTCTCGGTCTTATCCTGCCACAGGGCACCATGGCTCAAGAGGATAGCGGTCGAGGACCAGTCTCTTCATCGGGTACTCCTACGGGTAACGTCAGTTGTTTTGATTATTATCAATTTGGTTCAGTCACTACTTCCCTTGAGACAGATTTAGCTCAAACTGTTCCTGGAGCCAACATTACTTTTTCGGGAATCGTTACCAACAAAAACGACTACCCGGTAGTGAATGGCAGTCTTTTTGTAAAAATATTTCAGAGAAATGAAGCCACCTTTGCTGCTGGTGATGGTAACCCAGTTGTTGATCAATTTTTCGTGGACGGTGATTATAATCTTGCTGCTCAAGGAGAGAAAAAAGTCTCTTTTTCTTGGCATGTCCCAGAGAATATTACTTCCGGAGAGTACTATGTCGCCACCTTTTTCACCACCGAAAATCGCTATAATCTTTCGGGACTTTCTTTCACAGATGATGTGATAGGTAGTTCTACTGATTTTAGTATCACAAGTGATCAAGCAGGAGGGGTCTTCCTGGATAAAACCAAGACTACTCTCAATGGCCAGAATCATCACTTTGCGGCCTACCCACTTCATTTTAAAAATAATGAATCAGTAGAAGCAAGAATAACCCTAACCAATCCAACCTCTGATAACCAAGTTGTTCAGTTGATGTGGGAAGAATATACATGGGATGGTATGAGGTCAGAGAATCTCCAAAACAAGAAGTTTGAGCTAATTGAAGTTGGAGCCAACAGCTCCAGAGAAGTAACTTACCAGGTCACTCCGAAAGGAAAGTCTGTTTCGTACATCATTGCTACTAGCAAAGATCAGTACGGTAAGTCTATTCAGGGCATTCGTTTTGTCCGTGATGGCATCGAAGAAACCAGAATAAACTTTCCCAGCCTGACCAAGTTCCCGCTTAAAGAAGGAGAGCAGAACTCACTCTTCGCTTGTGCTCATGCTACCAATCTGCCTCTCGTCAAAGGAAACATACTGACCTTGACTCTACGAGATGAGAACCAAAATATCATCCATGAGTACAAGTATGAGGGGGATATTTCAGGAGCTATGGCGGGATGGAAGGACGATTTTACGCCAGGTAAGAGCTATACCAAGGTCTTTCTTACAGCCACCCTTCAGAGGAATAATGAAGTGGTCGAAGAGGTGACTATTCCTTACGACTGCGAGCTCATAGACAAAAATCTTTGTCAGCAGGGGACTGGTTTTGTGAGTTTCTTGAAGACTAAGAAAATGGGAGTATTCTTTATTAGTTTACTGAGTTTGATTGCTCTCTGCGCTATCTTTATCTCTAAAACTAGAGGTAGAAAGGCTAATCGTTTCAAGGTACTCTTTCTTCTCTTGATGGCAGGAAGCATGTTCTTTGGGGGAGTGAGAGGAGTAGAGGGGAAGGGTGT
>CAYHND010000036.1:0-7632 GCA_964357915.1 uncultured Bdellovibrionales bacterium | reverse complement strand
CCACTTTTGATTTTTTGGGCTAAGGCGCTTACCAGAGCTGTCTTACCTACACCAGGCTCACCAACGAGAAGAGGATTACTCTTTTGTTTGCGAGCCAGGATTTGGGTGAGGCGAATGAGCTCTTCTTCTCGTCCAGAGAGAGTGTGATCGGGCAAAGATTCTGGACTGGTCAAATCAATAGCGTACTGAGCCAGTGTTGGAGTACTCCCGATTTCTTGGGTGCGAGTTTTACCAAAAGAAATTTCTTGGCGAGATTCCTGCATATCAAACAGTCTCGCTAAGTCAGGCAATTTCTCAAAACCCATATGGGTAGCCAGGGTGGTCTCTATTTTCTTCTCGTCTATTTCGAGTTCGAGAAAAATATCATCAAGAGCAGCATCGTCGGCCTCGAGCAAGGCATAGACAAAGTGTTCGGTACCTACGTAGGGTGACTGAAACTGGCTGGCGATGCTGTAGGCCCGCTCGAGCACTTTCTTGAGACCCTCGCTTGGGGGTAGGATGATTTCATCAAGAGATGTTTTTCGTCGCGAGATACCTTTTTTTAGACAGAGTTTGGAGAGACGCTCCTTATCGAAGCCCATGTTTTCGAGGAGGTTGTTGCCGAGGCTGCCGTTTTCGAGAAAGATGGCAAGAAGAAGGTGTTCGGGTCCTACCTCAAGACTTTTAGCGAAGAGCGCCAAAGAGCGTGATTCTTGGAGAGAATGACGAGCGTGAAAAGTGAGCTTGTGAGTAAAGAGGGTATCTTGCATACCGTTGTTTTTTGCTTTCACAGTAAGTTCTTTTTTAATGATACTCTAGTTTATTTTTTATTGAGAGTATTGTCAATGGGAGGGTGGAAAGGAGGTCGAAAGTGACTTTTTTTGTTTCTGTATCTATGCTACTCTGAAGAGAGAAAAAAATGAAGCAGAGAAGACATCGACTCTTTTGCGTTGTCTTTGGTGCTTGTAATAAAAAGAGACAGAAAACTAATAGCAACAAAAAAATGTTTGGGTTTACTCATCCTACCTATCTCGGTATTGATTTTGGAACAGCCTCTATCAAGGCTATTGAATTGCGTGAAAAAAAGGGTACTATCCAACTCGTCAACTTTGCCGAGGTGAGTTTGGCGAGTTTACAAAAAGATGGTGCAGGAGCGGGAGAAGGTTACGATGATTCACTGACACAGTATTTGAAAGCTCTTTTGCAACGGATGAATCCTGAGACAGAAGCGGCTTATATTGCTATGCCGGCTTTTATTGGGCTCATTTCTCTGGTTAATTTTCCTGAAATGGCTGAGAGTGAGCTGGAGGAGGCAGTGCAGTATGAGGCCAAGCGTTTTATCCCAGCATCACTTGAAGACATTGCTTTGAGTTGGGATATCATAGGAACTGTACAAGCAGCTGATGGCAGTATTCGCCAAGAAGTATTGGTGGTCGCTGCTCTCAAAAACGAAGTATTGCGCTATCGGGGTTATGCCGAAAAGAGTGGTTTGGAAATGAAGTTTCTTGAGCTAGAGACATTTTCTCTTGCACGCTCAGTAGTGGGTTCTCAGAAAGATCTTGTTTTGGTGATAGACATCGGTTCACGAGCGACTAACTTACTTCTTGTACAGAACGGCCTGGTACGGATGAGTCGCAATCTCAATGTTGGTGGCAATGATTTGACCCGTACTTTAGCAGAGACTCTTAACATCACGGCGGAACGAGCGGAAGTACTCAAGCAAAGCAGCAAGGATTTCCTCAACGAGCCAGAAGCCAAAATTGCTTTTCCAGCACTCGAGCTTATTATCGAAGAGGGTAATCGCCTTATCCAAACCCATGGAGAGCAGTATCCAGAGCAAGTGTGTCGAGAAGTGGTTCTCTCTGGTGGATCAGCCGCACTCTCTGGTATTACAGCCTACTTTGAAAAAGCCCTTAGTCGTCCCACCCGCAAAGCCAATCCTTGGGGACGTATCCAGTACGATCCTAAATACAGACAGGATGTTGAAGAGCTCGGTACCTCATTTTCGGTAGCGATAGGGCTGGCTCTGGCCGGTATCGATGGTACAGAAGGCACCGCTCACCATAAAAAAAGAAAAAGTTTGAAGGATCTCTTACATAAAAAAATCTAACTATTTATACTTTATTGTATGGCTGGCATAAATCTATCGGAGGGAGTCACAAGCGCTGGAGCGAGAAAAAAATCTTCGTTTGATACGGGATTTGTCTTTGCAGTGATTTTGATAACCATCATCATCGTAGTTTGGGGAGGTATTCGTTATTTTATGTCTACTACCGATAGGCAAATCACTTCACTGGAGACCGATATTACGGCAGCTGACGCTGACTTACGGGGTGAGAAGGTGGATCGTATACTGGCTTTTGATACGAGAAGGAATGGTATCGAAACAAGTGCTAAGGCTAATGAAGATGTTGCTAAGAGACTGACCGACCTTGAGGGTCTGGTTATCCCGAGTATTCGTCTGACAGAGTACAGTTTCAATCATAATGACGGTGAGGTGGTTGTTTCTGGAGTGACCAGCGACTACAAGTTCCTGGCTCAGCAGTTGATTAGCTTGAAGAAGCAAGCGGAGTATGGATCGATGCGTGTCGATAAGATTGCTAATACAGAATCAGGTGATATCAGCTTTACTCTCAAAGCTGATACGCTTTCCCAATAAATTACTAAACGTATTATCGTATGCAACTCAAAATAATTATCGTCCCAACACTCATCATCCTCTCCCTCGTTTTGGGTATTGGTTTTATCAAGCCTGATTATGATACGCTCTTACAAAAGCGTGAGATCTTGGATCAGAAAAAAGGAGAGGTAGCCAAAATCGAGACGGTTAGAAGTAATATAGGCAAACTCTCTAGTGAGTTAGATAACAAGAGTGATTTGGAACAGTGGAGCGTCCGGTACTATCCGGAAACTATGGATCAGGAACGTATCATCGATAGTTTCAACTTCATGGCACTCCAATCAGGCCTGGTTATCAAGTCTATGGAGATGAAGGAGATCATCCTAGAAAAGAAAGAGGTGCTTGATATTGGAGGACCGTTGACATCTATCCCGGGTGAGGCTGGAGTGACACCAGATATGGCGACGCTCGTTCCTCTCTACCAAGCTCCTGTGCCAAATTCCTATGTAGCTCAGGTTAAGGCGAAGGGAAGTTACGAGAATCTCAAAAACTTTCTCGATCGTCTTTCTCGGATGGATCGCATGAATTCTCTTCAGCTCATGGCTATTGGCGTTGACAAAGAGGCGGCTGTTGATACAGGTGAGGCAGTAGCCGCAACGGATCAGCTGGTAGGTACCTTCGAGGCTCGTTTTGATTACGTCAAAGGCGCCAAAGACCAGAGCGCTCTCGGTATTCCGGTTTTTGAAGAGAGTACGCTTGCGACTACTGGTCTAGAAGAGGCCAAAGTCTGGGCCACTTCAGCTGTTCCAGTCTTAAATGTCGATCAATCAGGACGGTCTAATCCCTTTCAGTAAGAGCGATTCATGAGTGTGGCTACAGAAGATACCAAAACCACTGACAGCAATATCACATTTACCCAGAGCAAGACTCCTGGGAAAAAAACAGACCTCAAAGCATTAGCTGACAGCTTAGGCTTGCCGTTTTTGGATACTGTGCCGACGGGATTCAGTAAAGCGGTGCTCGGAGCCATCTCACAAGATGCTTCTAAGAAATACGGCATTGTGCCGTATAAAAAGGAGAAGGATCTTCTCTATGTGGCTATGCTTGATCCGGAGAATTTTGAGTCACTCAATGTGCTTCGTTTTTTGGCAGAGAAAGAAAAAATTGGCATAGAGGTAGCTCTCGTTGGTCAAGAAGTTTTTGCAGAGCTCAGTAAGGGGTATAGTGGCGCTGACATAGCTCTTTCAGATGCTATTAGTTCCCTGAAGAAGGATGACCAAGAAGCTCTTGATAAAAAGCCGGTTAAGGCGGTCAAGGATACGGTAGTTTACCAGGATGCGCCTATCGCCAAGTTGGTAGAAGTGATTGTAGAGCATGCTCTTGATAACCGAGCGAGTGATATTCATATCGAACCTATTGAAAATAACTACCGAGTCCGTTTTCGAGTGGATGGTATTTTGCGAGCTGATCTTGTTTTTCCACTTGAGGTAGGTCGTGCCGTTATCTCACGCATCAAAATTCTAGCCAACCTCAAGATTGATGAAAAACGCAAGCCACAAGATGGTCGTATCCGCTTCAAGCCAGAACAGGGGGATTACTTTATTGACCTACGTGTATCAAGTCTTCCCGTGATGGAGGGGGAAAAGATTGTCATGCGTGTACTGGACAAAAGCGCCAACGTCGCTAATTTGGATAACCTCGGTCTCTATGGTCGCGCACGAATGATTCTTGAGAAGAAAATTCGCGAACCTTTTGGGATTATTCTTATCACTGGACCAACTGGATCAGGAAAATCAACCTCTCTCTACGCCTTTTTGCAGATTTTGAACAAGGAAGAGCGTAATATTATCACTCTTGAAGACCCAGTAGAGTATTTCCTTGAAGGTATTAACCAGAGTCAGATCAAACCAGAAATTGGCTATACCTTCGCATCAGGACTACGCTCTATTCTGCGTCAAGATCCAAACGTCATTATGGTGGGAGAGATTCGTGACAGCGAGACAGCAGAACTTTCTATTCACGCAGCGCTCACTGGTCACCTCGTGCTTTCTACTTTGCACACCAATGATTCTGTGGGCTCTATTCCGCGTTTGATTGATATGGGTATTGAACCATTCTTGCTGGCTTCATCACTCCAAGCAGTGGCTGCTCAGCGTCTGGTACGACGTATTTGTGAAAATTGCAAACAAGAAGAAACAGTGACCGCCGGACAGAAGAAAATCATCGAAGATCTCTTCAAAAGTATTCCAGCAGAAGAGGTCAAAGCCTTCAAGCTCAAGCCAGACATGAAGATAGTTTTTTATAAGGGTAAGGGCTGCGAGAAGTGTGGCAATACTGGCTACAAGGGGCGTATTGCTATCTATGAGGTGCTCGATATTGATGATGATATGCACGTTATTATTGCTGACCAAAAAGGTCAAGAAAATGATGTACGTGACCAAGCCATCAAGCAGGGTATGCTTACTATGAAGCAAGACGGTATTCTCAAGATTCTTCAGGGAGTGACAACACTTTCTGAGATAGAGCGAGTGACTGAGGGAAATATTCTCGTAGATGAGGAGTAGAGCGACTTTACAAAACATGCTACAGTAAAGAAAACAAAAATATGGAAAACAATCCTGAACAAGAACTCAAGCGACTGCTTGGCCTCGTTGGTCAACAAGGAGCTTCTGACCTCCATCTCGTAGTAGGGCGTTATCCGACCGTTCGTATTGATGGTAAGTTGCACCCCATCACTCAAGAAAAGATTTTGACACCGGCCGATACCAAGGCGCTCTCAGATATTCTTCTGACTGAAGACAAGAAACAAGAGCTCTTGTCAGTTGGTCATACGGATTTTTCCTATAATTATGATGACAAGGTGCGTTTTCGTACCAATGTGTTTCTTCAGAAGGGGTATGTCAGTGTGACCATGCGTTTCGTGATGGACAAGTTGCGTAATCTTGAGGAGTTAGGGATTCCCACGAGTTTGTATGATTTTTCTAAGTATTCTCAGGGGTTAGTATTGGTCACTGGGCCAGTGGGTCATGGTAAGTCTACTACTCTGGCAGCTATTATCGACTATATCAACAAGAACTGCGAGAAGCACATTGTCACTATTGAAGATCCTATAGAGTTTGTCTACGCCCAAGATCGTTGCATCATCAATCAGCGTGAAATCGGTCGTGATGCTAAGAATTTTCCCGATGCCCTGCGCGCTATATTTCGTGAAGACGTCAACGTAGTGCTTCTCGGTGAGCTTCGTGACCTAGAGACCATTAGTACCGCCATGACGGCCGCTGAAACGGGTCACCTTATCTTTGCCACTCTTCACACCAACGATTGTGCTCAGACTATTGATCGTATCATCGATGTTTTTCCGGCTCACCAACAAAACCAAATCAGGGCTCAGCTCTCAAGCGTTCTCTTGGGAGTTATTTCACAACGCCTGGTACCGAAGGTTGGTGGTGGGCGAGTGCCAGCGGTAGAGATCATGTTTAAGAATCATGCCGTAGAGAACCTCATTCGTGAAAACAAGGTCCATCAGATTGATTCTGTTATTGAGACTAGTATGAAAGAAGGAATGGTTTCGTTGGACAGAGCTCTGGCTGAGCTGGTCAAGGGAGGTGTGATTAGCCTCGATGATGCCTTTAATTATGCGAAAAATCGCGACTACCTTCAATTGCTCATTAGTAAGGGTAAGTAATAGAGAATCTTATGAAGTTTACATTCAAGGCACGTACTGAGGCTGGAGAAATACGAGAAGGGATAGTGGACGCGGCAGATAATGAGACAGCCGTTCAGATTCTACAGCGCAACAATCTCATCCCCATCTCACTCGTTACTGAAACCGAGAAAAACTTCTCGGTGACTAAAAGTTTTGGTAAGTTCTGGCAAGGAGTAAGCCAGAAGGATTTAATGGTCTTTTTTCGCCAACTCTCGACCCTCATCGAGGCTCGTGTCCCAATCGTCTCTTCTCTCACTACTATCTCTGATCAGATGAGTAACGCTTATTTTGCTTTGATTGTGAAAGAAATGGCTGACGATGTCGAAGACGGTATGTCTTTTTCTGAAGCCTTGGCCAAAAGTCCACAAATTTTCTCTGTTCTGACGGTGAACATGATTCGAGCTGGTGAAGTCTCAGGAGCTCTTCAGAAGTCAGTTAACTTTGTGGCCGATAACATTGAGAAAAACTATCAACTATCATCTAAGATCAAGGGAGCACTCTACTATCCAGTATTTGTCCTTACCGTAGCCTTTATTATTGGTTTTCTGGTAGTGACCTTTATCTTGCCAAAAATTACCGTGCTGATTAAGGATCTCCATGTAGCTGTGCCGTGGTACACAACAGCTCTCATCACTTTAGGTGACTTCATGAACGCGTATTGGTGGGCAGTACTACTTGTTGTTTTTGCGGCTATTGGAAGCGTTTATTACTATCTGAAGACCCCACATGGACACCTGCAGTGGGAAATCATCGTTCTCAAAATCCCGGTTATTGGCACTTTGGCTCAGAATATCTACATTACGCGCTTTGCCGAAAACCTTTCAGCGCTCTTGAACAGTGGTATCCCCGTAGTACGTGCCCTTACTATTGTCAGTGAAGTGATTGGCAATCAGGTCTACGAGAAAATAGTAGTAGCGGCCGCTGAAGAAATCAAAGGTGGGGGTAATATCAGTAAAGTCTTTATTGCCTCGAAAGAAATACCGCCAGTTGTGTCTCAAATGATGCGTATTGGTGAAGAGTCTGGAACGTTAGCGAATGTACTCGATAGTGTTGCAAAGTTTTACAACCAAGAAGTAGAAAACATGACGCGCAGTCTGACAGTCCTTATCGAGCCTATTTTGATTGTCTTCCTCGGTATTGGAGTGGGGATACTGGTAGTGGGGGTCTTGTTGCCTATTTACAACCTGGCAGGACAGTTATAGAATAAAGGTAGGTTTGCATTATCAAGTAAGCTCAAAATTAAAAAATAAAAACAAACATATGAAGGAGGTGAGCATATGAAAAAATTACAAAACGTCAAAGGATTTACTTTGATTGAACTCTTGAT
>CAYHND010000035.1:0-8001 GCA_964357915.1 uncultured Bdellovibrionales bacterium | reverse complement strand
GAGCTTCAGGTGTCTACACCCAAGACAACTCAAACTTCTTCTGGGATGACACCAATAACAGATTGGGATTAGGAACAACCACCCCAGCAGCCCAACTCTCCATTTTCGGAACATCAAATGCCCTAAGACTCTCTTATGATGCCAGTAACTACAGCACCCTCTCAGCTCAAAGTACCGGTAACCTTTCAGTCAGTAGCTCTAATACCTCTGAATCACAACTCACCCTAGGAGGAGGAGCCAGTTTAGATGCTTCAGTCGCCTTTGATGGAGCTTCACAAGACTACTATTCAGGAGTAGATCATACGACAGGTTACTACCTAGTAGGCTCTGGATTTGTGGTAGGTACATCAACTCTTCTTGCCATTGACTCTACTGGTAATGTAGGTATTGGTACTGGAGTCACAGCGCCAGCAGCCAAGTTAGATCTTTCATTCAGTACGACCACGACGACTGCTGGTACACAGTATGGGCTCCGTAATACCTCAAGTGATACAGGTATTGTGACGACTGGTACAGACACCAGTTATGGTAGTTATATTTCCTTGGCACGTACTGGTGCTACGGGTGGTACTATCAATAGTTATGGCCAGTACATAGTACACTCGAGTGAGAATGCCGGTTCTGGTACTAGTACGGCGTATGGTCAGTATATTGATACAGGAACCTCTGGAGCCAGTAATGCTGATACGGTCTATGGACTGTATATCAATACGGAAGCCAATGCAGGGACGGCATATGGTATCTATGTTGACGTGGGAGCGCAGGCTGGAACTGAGTATGCCGGTATCTTTGCAAACGGTTTTGTGGGTATTGGAGATGTCACACCAGACTACCGACTCGATGTAGAGACAGATACAGCCAGCGGTTACGCAGCTGAGTTCTTCAATGATGGAAATAATGCTAATCGTTACGGCGTCAAGATTCAGGCTGGTGCTGATGATGCATCGGGTACCACCTACTATATCGATGCCTATGATGGGGATGGTGGTCAGGTGGGATATATTGCCAACACCTCAGGAACCTTTGCAGTGACTGATGTTTCTGATGTTCGCACCAAAACTAACATTGAAGATACTGCTATTAGTTCTGCTCTTGGTGTGGTAACGAGCCTACGAGTAGTGGATTTCAACCGTAGAGCTGATCCGGATGGTCCACGTATCACTGGTTTTATCGCCCAAGAGGTTGAGGAGGTCTACCCATACGCGGTGACCACCGGTAAAACTGGCTACCTTGGACTTATGAAAGAGGCTTTTGTGCCACTCTTAGTGAAAGCTATGCAAGAACAGCAAATAGAAATAGCCACTCAAAGCGATAGTGTAGAGAGTTTGGATCTTGCAGTGACTGGTGCGGTAACTACTGTTGTTGATCTTCAAACAGCTGTAGCTAATGATCTCCAGACCATCAGTGGAGATGTAGCTCTTCTTGACGAAAACGTGACTACTATAGGTAATGATGTAGCTCTTCTCGCAGATCGTACAGAAACTCTCGAGACTCAAATGCAAACTCTGGTCGATCAAGTCACGGTTCTTTCAGAGTTTTACACGACATTTGAATTCGGCAACCTTGTTGTCAAGGATCTTGCGGGTAATGTTGATCTCCTTGATGGGAAACTGCGTGCTAAGATACTAGAGACGGGAGCACTCACTATCGAAACTATTGATGAGAACGCACCAACACTCGGTAAAGCCATGATAGTAAGTGGGCAAACAAGTGTGGTGATTGATACAACAGCAGTGAACACCAGTAGCCGTATCTTTGTGACTGCCAAATCTTCTAACGCCCTTAACTTTCCGTTGACAGTACTCTCTATTCAGGACGGCCAATCATTCACAGTTGGTATCCCAGCTACGTTTGGCACGGACGTAGAGTTTGACTGGTGGATAGTGGGCTCGAGTGATTAAAGTGAAATTATGAATATAAGAAGAATTACACAATATATTACCCTCAAGCGAAGCCTCGCGGCCTCAGCTGTCTTGTTGGTGGGAGTATTTGGCTATGTACTGTATCGCTATAGCCACCAACCAATGACCATCTCTGACTACACTGAGTCTCTCGGAGTAGCAAGGGGAGAGGTCGAAGATTCACTATTCCGTATTCCAGCCATGCCTCTGACCGAAGAGAGTGAGAGGTACACCTTCCAAGATACAGAGGGGGGAATGGACATTCAATATGAGGGTCAAGAAAACGAGAAAAAGAATGGTATCAAAGTCTCTCTTCCTAAAAATTATACTGAGCCAATAGAGGTGAAATTGGATGAAGAGAGAGTGGTAACTATTCAGGACAACACAAAAGAAAGCTACCGAGCAACTCTTTTCTCTCAAGATGTCATGCAAAAAGAAGAGAGTGCTCAGTGGAAAAATCTTTTTAATTTCGGTCAGAATACGGAGTCAAAGAGTTTTCTTCAATACCAAAATAACAGGAAGTCGCTTATCTATGCCTACCAGAAAGACGCTGCTACTGGGGAGCGCAAACTCAAGCATTGGACTATCTATAACCGAGGGATAGGTGAGGAAAAAGAGTCCTACAGTATCAATGGAGCAACGATTAAGAAAACGGAAAGTGGCGAGGTGGCAGTGTACTACCAGAGTGAGCAGGATTTCAAAAATGAAGCTGTTAAGGCAGAGGTTGATCAAGGATTACTAGAGCGCGCCCAAAGAACTCTTGAGCAAGAAATTGGAGTTGACCGCACGAGAGCCCCAGACATACTCATTCCAAAACCATACTATCTTACTAAGAATGGTGAGAGGAAGGATTTAGAGTGGACAGTGAATGAAGACAAGAGAGAGATATCGCTCATTTTCAAGGAATCTTTTGACCAATATCCGATTGCTCTTGATCCAACGCTACAATTCACAGTCGGTAGAGGAAGTAACGAAGGGGGTGTGGTCAAGAAAACCGGAGCACTCGCGGCTGGTGACATCAATGCGGATGGGAAAACTGATCTTATTGTAGGGAATGCTACAGACAACAATGTGTATATCTTCTATAACGATGCAGTGTATGACTCACTTGGTTATATGGATGTCACTATCAGTGGCGCTGCATCTGATAACCTTGGAACATCAGTGAGTACAGGAGACATGAATGCGGATGGGAAAATTGATCTCATTGCTGGGGCACCAACAGCATCATGTGCTGGTGTAGGGTCGGTATATATCTTCTATAACGATGGGGAGTATCCTGCATCAGCCAGTTCTGCTAATGTCACCATTACCGGTGAAGTGGGGAGTACCTGTCTCGGTACTGCTTTGTCGGTAGGAGATTTCAACGCGGACGGGACGGTTGATCTTGCTGCGAGTACGTCGAGATACTCCACAAACACTGGCCGTGTCTATATCTTCCATAATGATGGTTCTATCCCCACCACCGCTGCTACCGCCGATGTCACTATTACCGGAAACGCCACCAGCGACTTTTTTGGTGATGCACTCACTTCGGGTGATCTCAACGGTGACGGAGAGACAGATCTTATTGTTGGGGCATATGGCTACAACCCAGGTGGAGCAGCTGATACTGGACGTACCTATATCTTCCATAATGATGGTTCTATCCCTACCACAGCTGCTACCGCCGATGTCACTATTACCGGCGCTGCTGCGAGTGACAAATTTGGTAAGAGTCTCGTAACGGGGGATCTCAACGCTGATAGTAAAACAGACTTGGCAATAGGGGCTATCGGACATTCCACTTCCACTGGACGTACCTATATCTTCCATAATGATGGTTCTATCCCTACCACAGCAGGCACTGCTGATGTGACACTTACCGGAGAAGCAACTTCAGACCTTTTTGGGACAGCTCTCACGGTAGGTGATTTTAATACTGACGGCCGTATCGATCTAGCAGTTGGAGCACCTGGTCGTAATACCGCCACAGGTCGAGCCTATATTTTTTACAATGACGGATCAATGCCTACGGCAGCAGGTACAGCGGATGTAGGTATGTCGGGGAATGTTACGAACGGTAATTTCGGCAACGCCCTTATGAGTGGTGATATGAATGTAGACAGCAGAACTGACTTGATAGTTTCGCAGTCAAGTTCTACAGGCTCTACTTACCTCTTCTATTCTCAAAACGGTGTTGTACATACGAATATCAGTCTTACTGGTGAAACTACAAGTAATCACTTCGGGTTTGCTATGGCCGCCGGCGATTTCAATACAGACGGCCGTGGTGATCTTGCTATTGGTGCCTACGGTTACTCCACCTCCACTGGACGTGTCTATATTTTCTATAGTGATGGCTCTCTCCCTTCATTGGCTTCGAGTGCGGACGTTACTATCACTGGAGAAGCAACAGGAGATCTTTTTGGTGCGACATTAGCCAGTGGTGACTTCAATGCTGATGGGCGCGTTGATTTTATTGCAGGAGCATCCGGGTATTTGACAGATCAAGGTCGAGCCTACATCTTCTACAACGACGGCTCTATCCCTACCACAGCTGCCACGGCTGATGTAATCATTACTGGGAATGCTTCAAGCGATTTTTTCGGAGGAAACAATGCGAGTGTCAACACTGCCATTGTCCCTGGTGACTTCAACTCTGATGGTCGCATGGATGTTGCTATTGGAGCGTATGGCCATAGTTCTGTCACGGGTCGAGTCTATATCTTCCACAACGATGGTTCTATTCCAACTACCGCCGCTACCGCCGATGTTACCATTACCGGAAATGCTGGATCGGATAGATTTGGGATCGCTATAACCTCAGGTGATCTCAATGCTGACGGGAGAACTGATTTAGCAGTCGGTGCTGAGAACTATTCTAGCGCTACTGGACGAGCCTACATCTTCTACAACGACGGCTCTATCCCTACCACAGCTGCTACCGCCGATGTCACTCTTGATGGTGTTAGTGGTGATTCTGCTGCATTTGGGAGGATGCTCGCTGTTGCTGATATGAACTTAGATGGAGAGGTTGATTTACTCGCTGGAGCCAATACCTCTACGACGGCTGGATCGGTGTATATCTTTTACAATGATGGTTCTTACCCTGCCGGAGCCACGACTGCCGATCACACTATTGTTGGTCAAGCAGTCAATGATTTCTTTGGACGTTTTTTTACGGTGGGTGATTATAATGGTGATGGACGTACTGACTTAGCCGTTGGAGCTTCTACTAAAAACTCTTCAGCTGGTCGTGCCTACATCTTCTACAACGACGGTTCTCTCCCTACCACGGCCGGAACAGCCGATGTCCTTATTGATGCAGATGCAGCGAGTGATGCCTATGGTCGATCCATGCTCTCTGGGGATTTCGATGGTGACAATAAGACAGATCTCGCTATTGCTGCCCGTGGTCACAGCACGAATACCGGTAGGGTACATATCTATCGCTCTCAGAAAAACTTCGCCTGGGAACTTCAAGAACAACCTCTCGGATCACCAAGAATTCAACCCAATGTGACGGGAGAGGAGATAAAAATTACCGGGAGTGGTACTAGTGCTACCGCTTCCAACTTCTCTGTTGCCTTAGAAGCTGGTGACTTTAACTCTGATGGTGAGGCAGATCTGGCTGTTGGTGCAGAGATATATGATATTGGAGGCTCTCCTTACGGAGCTGTCTACATTTTCTATAGTGATGGCAATTATCCAGCAGGATCATCGTCAGCGGATATAATTATTACCGGGAGCACAACGAGTGGACGATTCGGAAAAGCCCTCAAGAAAGGTGACTTCAACAGTGATGGTAGAATTGATCTCGCAGTGGGAGCCTATGATATTGATACAGCTTACATCTTCCACAATGATGGCTCCATCCCAACCACCGCTGCCACCGCTGATGTTACTATCACGGGTGACGCAGATTCAGATTTTGGTATTAGTTTGGAAAGCGGGGATCTCAACGCAGATGGGGAAACCGACCTAGCAGTTGGAGCGTATGCCTATTCCACTAATACTGGTCGAGTCTACATCTTCCATAACGACGGTTCTATCCCTACCACTGCTGGAACTGCAGACGTCACCATTACCGGTAATGCCACGGGCGATTACTTCGGTACAGCTTTAGCAGCCGGTGACTTCAATTTTGACGGTGAAGTGGACTTGGCTATTGGTGCACTTGGCTACTCTTCGAGTACTGGCCGCGCCTACATCTTCCATAACGACGGCTCCATTCCTACCACCGCTGCCACCGCTGATGTCACTATCACTGGTAATGCTACTGGTGACAACTTCGGCATAGCCCTTGCCGCTGGTGACCTCAACGCTGATGCAACGGTAGATCTTGTTATAGGTGCTTATGCGTACTCCTCGAATACTGGTCGTGCCTACATCTTCCACAACGATGGTTCTATCCCCACCACCGCTGCCACCGCTGATGTCACCATCACTGGCAATGCCACCAGTGACAACTTCGGACGCGCCCTAACAGTGGGTGACCTCAATAATGACAGTAAAGTGGATCTGGTGGTAGGGGCTCATGGCTACTCTTCGAGTACTGGCCGTGCCTACATTTTCTACAATGATGGCTCTATTCCAACCACAGCTGCTACCGCTGATGTCACTATCACTGGTGAGACGGCAAGTGATAATTTTGGCTATGCTCTTGTAACCAGTGATTTCAATGCTGATGGCAAGACTGATTTGGTTAGCGGGGCATATGGCTATAGCGGACAAAGAGGAAGGGTGTATATCTATACCATGAATGATGCAGTCGTTAGTGGGGGAGCCACAAGTGATAATTTTGGCATTACTCTAGTAGTCGGAGATTTTAACATAGATGGCCAGATTGACCTTATGGTAGGAGCTAATGGGTATAGCTCTTCTACGGGACGAGTATACATTTTCTATCATGGTTCATCAGCGACCACGCCGAGTAGCGCAGATGTCACTATTACTGGTGAAGCTACAGATAATTATTTTGGTGAGGCTATCACAGTGGGGGATTTCAATGCTGATGGAGAAGTAGACTTTGCTGTTGGGGCTAGTGGCTATTCTACTGATACGGGTCGTGCCTACATCTTCTACAACGATGGTAGTATTCCTACTACCGCCGCCACTGCGGATGTGACTATCAGCGGAGAAACCGATAGTGCTTTTGGTAACGCACTTACAGCGGGGGATCTCAATGCCGATGGTGAAACTGATCTGGTAGTTTCGGCCTATGGATATGCTTCTTTTGGGTATACTGGTCGCACCTACATCTTCCACAACGATGGATCCATCCCTACAACAGCCGCCACTGCGGATGTGACTATTACGGGTAACGCTACGAGTGATACTTTTGGTAAGACACTGACTGTAGGGGATCTCAATGCGGATGGTGAAGTGGATTTAGTAGTAGGAGCAATGGGCTACGATACTTCTTCAGGTCGTGCCTACATCTTCTACAACGATGGTAGTATTCCTACTACCGCCGCCACTGCGGATGTGACTATTACGGGTAACGCTGGTAGTGGAGATCGTTTCTCTGAATCACTAGCTACCGCTGATATGAACTTTGACGGTGAAACCGACCTTATAGTAGGTGCAGGTCTTGCGGATAATACGGGTACAGCAACTGGAAAGGTCTACATCTTCCACAACGATGGCTCCATCCCTACCACAGCTGCCACCGCGGATGTGACTATCAGTGGTACAACGAGCTATGATAGTTTTGGCACAGCTCTCAGTGTCGGTGACCTCAATGCTGATGGTCGAACAGACCTTACAGTAGGAGCAACGGGGTACACTTCTTCTACTGGTCGTGCTTACACTTTCTACAACGACGGTTCTATCCCTACCACAGCTGCTACTGCTGATGTTGTTTTGACCGGTAATACAACTGGCGATTATTTTGGAGGAAGTTTTGCGATTGGAGACTTCAATAACGATAGTCTCAAGGATTTAGCTATTGGAGCTTCTGGCTATAGTTCAAATACCGGTCGAGTTTACACTATTATCAGTGAGGCGGCACCTGTCACTCCTGAAGCAGCAAATCTTAAGGGATCATTTGATCTTAAGGGTAGTTTTGAATTGAAGTAAAATTGAAGATTATGCTAAAAGGTTTGTATCAAAAATA
>CAYHND010000034.1:0-8446 GCA_964357915.1 uncultured Bdellovibrionales bacterium | reverse complement strand
ATGCTATACTGAGTCTATATTTATGGAAGCACGCACACAAAAAAAGCTGATTATAGGGGCTGTTTATGGCCTTATTCTTTTGGTTTTCCTCGGAGCCCTTTTTTATTTCTTTTTCTATCAAGCACCCACGTGCACTGATGGTGTCCAGAATGGCAAAGAAGCTGGCCTCGACTGTGGAGGCATATGCGCTAATGCCTGTCAGGAAATAGTGACGGGTCAGCCATTCACTATCGAAGAAGTAGCCATTATGCCAGGAGGACGAGAACGTTATGATATCTTGGGTAAAATATACAATCCCAATGACACCGAAGGAGCCTCAAGTTTTCGCTATACTCTCGAGCTCAAGAACGCGAGCGGGGCAGTGATTGCTAGCCGAACAGGGCAGAGTTTTATCCTCCCTCAGGAACGGAAAACTCTAGTAGAGGTAGGCATTGAGTCTGTGGAAGTACCTACTGAGGCCACGCTTCGAGTTGAAGATATTACCTGGGAACGTTTTAGTGGCTATCAGGAAAAACCGAATATCAATATTTACCAGAAACGCTATAACCAGATCACCTCCGGAGTGGGGTTTGGTGAAGCCTTTGGACTAGTCTCAAACGAGAGCCCATTTGACTTTCGAAGTCTGACAGTAAAAGTTATCCTTCGCGACAGTAGTGGTAAGGCTCTCGCTATCAATAGTACAGAGATGCGGACTATCACCACGGGTGAAGAACGCGATTTTCGTCTCGTGTGGCCAGAAGCATTCCCAGGTGCAGTGGAGCAAGTAGAGATGGAAGTGGACGCTGACTACTATCATGCTGACAATTTTCTAAAACAGTACCTGCCGGGAGGGCGTTTTCAGGAGGGAGCTCCTCAGTAAGAGTAGGTCAACACCTTTTTAAACTCAGTTTTTCTACCTCCTATGTGGCTTTTTTTTCGCAAACTCGATTGGATTCTACTTGGTGTTATCGCACTTCTTCTTTCACTGAGTCTTATCATGCTCTTTAGCATCTCCTCTGCGGGCGGAACGGACTATTTTACTCGTCAGGCCGTAGCAGTGGTGCTTGGGGTGGAGATTCTTTTTTTTGTGGCCACGCTCGACTACACTCATATTGAGCGTTATAGCACGTTTATTTACTTCGTGACCCTTCTCGTCTTAGCCAGTGTATTAATTTTTGGAGTGACGGTTCGCGGGACTGCAGGCTGGCTGTCATTTGGCTTCTTCCAGATTCAGCCAGTGGAGCTCGCCAAAGTAGCTCTCATTATATTTCTGGCCAGTTTCATCAGTAAGAAGAAGTCAGAGCTTGGTGAGTGGACCCGTCTTATTGTGAGTTTGCTTCTCACCGCAGCCATTATTTTTTTCGTCTTGCGCCAGCCCGATTTGGGATCAAGCTTAGTCTTGATGGCTATTTGGGGAGGGATGATATTGGCCTCAGGTATTCGTCTCAAGCAACTTCTAGTATTAGGAGTTCTCTCGGTACTGCTTCTAGGAGTTGGTTGGGCCACCCTTGATGACTACCAAGTAGCTCGTATTGAGACATTTCTCAATCCCGAGCTCGACCCTCAGGGATCGGGCTACAATGTGCTTCAGGCTATTGTGGCGGTGGGATCGGGAGGCATTACGGGTAAGGGTCTGGGAAATGGTTCTCAGTCACAGCTCAACTTCTTGCCCGAGAAGCAAACAGACTTTATCTTTGCGGTGGTCGTAGAAGAATTGGGCTTGGTGGGGGCTATCCTGACACTCTCTTTGTATGGAGTACTTCTCTATCGTATCAAGCGTATAGGGGAGACCGCTCGTGATAACTTTGGCTACCTGGTAGCAGTGGGTATTTTTATCATGATTTTTGTTCAGGTGCTCATCAATACTGGTATGAACATGGGGCTTCTCCCGGTGACGGGCCTTCCAGCGCCACTTCTTTCTTACGGAGGGAGTTCTCTTCTCTCACTCTTTATTTCAGCAGGTCTACTCCTCAGTATTTACCAGCGTAAGCAGGGGAATGCGGATTATCGTATTACTCTTGAGCAGTCACAGTTGTAGAGAAGACTTCAAAAGAGGTATTGCATTTTTATACAAAATGTGCTATAATATAATAAGAGTGCTTAGTGTCAAAAAAGAAGATTTTCAATTGACGATACCCCTCCCATTTGCTACAATGAGAGGGCTTAAAAAAGCCAAAAATATCCCTTGTTTATGAGAATTCTCCTGGTTTTACAGGCTATTGTAGCCATCCTTCTTACGGTGTCTATTCTCCTTCAGAATCGTGGTTCAGGCCTCGGTAGTGCTTTCGGAGGTGACTTCGGTGGGGGATATTATACCAAACGAGGCATAGAGAAATTTTTGGTGTACGGAACCATAGTGCTGGCTGTGTTATTCTTAGGACTGGCATTGATCAATGTCCGCCTTTCAACCAACTCACTGTAATCAGTAATATACGCGTATTCGTATTTTTTCTGTTCTCAAATTAGCGACCCCGACAGCTTTTATTCGAATTTATCGGGCGCTTTCCTATAAAGAAAAACTGCTAGCGACCCTAGCCCTTGTCATTTTACTGGGTGCTTTCCTTTTTTGGATGGGCGCTTTGTACGTGGCCTCTACGCGCGTAGTGGCTGACTACGGTGGAGAATACCGAGAGGGAATTGCTTCTCAGCCTCGTTATATCAACCCGATTATTGCTCAAACCAGTGATGCTGACCAGGATATTGTAGAACTTGTCTACAGTGGTCTCATGAGTTACGACGATGAAGGTAAACTGATCAAACGCATTGCCGCTGACTACCAGATAGAAGATGATGGCAAGCGTTATGTGGTGACTCTCAAACAGGGAGTGAAATGGCATGATGGTGAAGAGCTGACCGCTGATGATGTTTTGTATACGGTACAGACTATCCAAGATCCTGGCTACAAGAGTCCACTCCGTACGAATTGGCTTTCTGTTGAAGCGCAAGTGATTGACCGCTACACGATTTCCTTTACCCTCAAGAAATCCTACTTTGGTTTCTTGGAAAACCTCACAGTGGGTATTCTCCCGAAGCATATTTGGGAAGGAGTCACGCCAGATAAATTTTTGCTTTCAGATTATAATCTCTCACCAGTAGGAAGTGGGCCATACCGCTACTATGACCTTGAGAAGGACTCGAGTGGTAATATTCTTTCACTTGAACTGCGTGCCTTTAAGGACTACTTTGATGGAGCCCCGTATATTCCTAAGTTTATTATCTCTTTTTATCCTGACCAAGAAACTCTGCTTTCGGCCTACAGCAAGAAAGAAGTTCTCGGTATCCACAGTATCACACCAAGTGAACAGGATCAGGTCAAGGAGCTTAAGAGTACGAGTATTTATAGAATTGCCATTCCACGAGTGTTCTCTGTTTTTATCAATACCACTAAGAGTAAACCGCTGGCCTATGATGAGGTGCGGGAAGCTCTTTCCCTTGCCACTGACAGGGACGTAATTGTCAAAGAAGTGTTGAAGGGTGAGGGAGTACCGGCTCAGTCTGCTTTTCTTCCTTTTATGGAAGGTTTTGCCTCTGATATAGCCACTTCTGGTTTTGATATTGCCCGCGCTAATGAGATTCTTGATAAGGCTGGTTGGAAACGAGGAGATGATGGTATTCGCTCTAAGGCTGATACAGTTCTAGAGGTAGAACTTTCTATTCCTTCTTGGCCGGAGATAGAGCAAACAGCCGAGCTTATCAAAAACCAGTGGGCAGTAGTTGGTGTGAGGGTGAATATCACCCAGTTTAGTCCAGCCGATCTCCAAAAGAATTCAGTGAGAAATCGTGAATATCAGGCAATGGTGTTTGGTCAGGCTGCTATGCTTGCAAGCGATCCCTACTCATTTTGGCATTCATCTCAGAAAGCCGATCCAGGTCTTAATCTTGGTCTGTTTGATAACAAAGAGGCTGATCAGATTCTCGAAAGTATTCGTGAAGAGATGGATCCGGAGAAGCGTCGCATGGAGTATAATTCTTTTCAGAAAATACTTGCGAGTGAACACCCAGTCGTATTTCTCTACAGCCCAAACTATCTCTACGTAACCAGTAACACGGTGAAGGGTATTGGAGTTAGCCGTATGAACAGTCCGAGTTATCGTTTGAGTAATGCCAATAAATGGTATATTGATACCAAACGAGTTTTCAAAAAAAGTGACTAACAAAAAAGTGTATGTTGAATCCATTGGATACCCACGATCTTCGTCAGACGATTCTTGAGAGTCCACTTCAATTCGAAAAGGGTTTCAGTCTAGCCAAAGATACCAAAGTAGCTGGTAACTTCACAGGACTCGCTATTTCTGGCATGGGGGGGTCCGCTTTGCCTATTGATATTCTTCGCATTCTTCTCACAGAGGTAACTAAGCGCCAGGGGAGTGTGTTGCCGGCCTTGTATCAGAATCGTAGCTACGGCATCCCTGTGGGTATCCCAGAAAATACACTGCACATACTCTGTTCTTATTCTGGTAATACCGAAGAGACGCTTGAGAGCTTTGACGCTGCACAAGCTCAAAATCTGCCCTGCATTGTACTCTCAGCTGGTGGGGAACTGGAACGTCGGGCCAAAGAAGCGGGTGTACCCCATATTCTTCTCCCTATCCCTTCGATAGGTTTTCAGCCTCGTATGGGTACAGGGTTCTTTATTGGAGTACTTGTTCAGATTCTTATCAACCAGGAGATGATTCCGGATATTCGCGAAGAGATCCTTCTTGATGCCGAGAGTGTGATAGTGGAACTTCCCACTATTGAAGAAGCCGGAAAGACCCTCTCTGCTAAACTGGTCGGTAAGACACCAGTTATCTATGCTCCGGAGAGCCTCCGTGGACTGGCGATGATTTGGAAAATCAAGTTCAATGAAAATGCCAAAACACCAGCTTTCTACAACGCTTTTCCAGAGCTTAACCACAACGAAATGGTAGGTTTTACCCTGCCACAGGCCAAGTTTTTTGTTATTATGCTTCGTGATCCAGATGACCATAAACGTAACCAAAAGCGTTTTGACCTGACAGCCGAATTACTGCGCGAACAAGGCCTAGAAGTCGAGATACTTGACATGCAGGGCATTAGCCTGTATAGTAGAGTATTGATGAGCATCGCTCTAGGTGACTTCACTTCGTATTATCTCGCGCTGGCCTACGGACAAGATCCTACTCCAGTAGATATGGTAGAAAAGTTCAAAAAACTCTTGGTCTAAAAAATCAAGAATATGCCTTGGTGGTGGAATTGGTAGACACACTAGCTTCAGGTGCTAGCGATAGCAATATCATGGGAGTTCGAGTCTCCCCTAAGGCACCATCAACCCTTTGCTGAGTATGGTAGGTAAGGAATAGTTTTCCTTCATAAGAGTTCGAGTCTCTTCTCAAGCACAATGTACACGTTTACCTGAGTGTAAACGGAAACCACGGACTCTCACATGTAAGAGAAGTCTCTGGTCTATATGAAAAGTTTCTTCTTTTCACCTTAGAGTTACAGAATTTATCGTTAATGAAGAATATTTATTCTTCGCAAATAACTATGTCAGAAGACACAACACAGAAGCCACAGGGTGGGAATAGAAATTTCCGTGGCTCAAAAAACACCCCCAATAATCAACCCTCACCAATCAAGTCCACGGTGGGTGCTTTTGAAGCTCTTGTAGCTCGTGAGCAGTCTACTCGTGTACCTGTGCAGTCCAAACCTTTTGGACGAGCAACACGACCAGCTCCAAGAAGCTCTGCCTCTGGAGTGAAGACGGCTACCGCAACTACTGCCAAGCCCAAGTCTGAAGGTGCAAGAAACGCCGAGCGACCTCCGCGACCCAACACCCCACAAGGGGGCGCTAAGAAGCGCGGTAAAAGTGGAGGCGGTAACAAAGGACGGCGAGACAATCGTTTCCAAAACGTCCGTGCTCATCTTGAGCCTAAGAAGCAGACTGATACCATACCGGCTATTCCAGCTGAGACCCTGCGCATCATCCCACTTGGTGGTCAAGAAGAAGTAGGTCGCAACATGACCGTCTTTGAGTATGGCAATGATATTGTCATCATTGATATGGGAGTACAGTTCCCAGAAGAGGACATGCCGGGTATCGATTATATCGTCCCGAACGTGAGCTATCTCAAGGGCAAAGAAAAAAACATTCGTGGAGTTATTTTCACCCATGGTCACCTCGACCATATCGGAGCAGCTCCAATTCTTTTGAAGCAACTCAATTACCCGACTATTATCGGTCGTGATTTTACCCTTGCACTCATACAGCGCAAGGTAGAGGATGTGGATAAAGGAGGAGCTAAAAACTTGAAAATCATTCGCGTGAAATCTCTTGAAGACCGTATCAAGCTTGGCGTGTTCGAGCTTCGTTTCTTTGAAGTTGAACACTCTATCATGGACGCTATGGGAGTAGCCTTGGTCACCCCGAGCGGATCTATTATTCACCTTGGTGACTGGATGATTAGCCATGAGCCTATCAATCCGGCCGATAGCGAAGTGACCTACAATCACCTCGAGAGCCTTCCGAAGCCAACCTTCTTGATGCTTGAGAGTCTTGGTGCCTTGAAAAAGGGTTTACCACCATCAGAGACTGAAGTTCACAAGAACCTACAAGACCTGATTGCCGGTGCTCCTGGTCGTGTTATCATTGGTACCTTTGCTTCGCAAGTACGCCGTATAGCCTATCTTATCGAATATGCTGAGCGTCGCGGTAAACGTGTAGCTCTTGAGGGCTACAGTATGAAAATGAACGTCGAGGTAGCCAAAGAACTTGGTTATTTGAAGACCAAGAAAGAGACTCTCATTACCATCAATGATGTGCATAAATATCCTGATAATCAGATAGTGATTATTTGTACCGGTGCTCAAGGGGAGTCTAACGCTGCGCTTTCGCGTATTGTTACTGACAACCACCGCTTTATCAAACTGCAGAAGAATGACACAATTGTCTTTTCTTCATCAGTTATTCCTGGTAACGAGCGTACCATCCAGCGTCTGAAGGACAACCTCTATCGTAAGTGTGATAATGTCATTCACTCAGATATGATGGAGATTCACGTCGGTGGTCATGGCACCATTCATGAGATCGAAGAAGTGATTCGTCAGGCTAAGGCAACGTACGTGTTGCCGGTCTATGCGAACCACTACTTCATCAAAGAAGCAGCCAAGATTGCCTATCGTATGGGCTATCCAGACAAGAATGTTTTTGTCATGGACAATGGTCATATTCTCGAAGTGCCGAAGATTGAGAAGGCAGAGTTGCCGTACCTCATCAAGGAAAAAGCGGATGCCAGCTACGTCTTTATTGATGGACTTGGTGTTGGAGATATTGGTCACGTTGTTCTTCGTGATCGCCAGGTACTGGCTGAAGATGGCATGTTTGTCATTACGGTCATTATCGATGCTAAGAAAAAAGACATCGTTGGCAATATTCAGATTACTTCTCGTGGCTTTATCCACGTCAAGGAAAACTTTGAGCTGGTGAATGAGACCAAGCGCAAAGTCCAGAAGATCGTCAAAGACAATACTTCCAAAGACACCTCTCTTGATTGGGAAAACCTCCGCAATCAGATTCGTGAAGTTGTCGGGCAGTTCCTCTTCCAAAAGACCGAACGTCGACCAATGATTCTACCGGTAGTGGTAGAAGTCTAAGACTCAAGTACAGAAAAGCAGCCCATCCGGGCTGTTTTTTGTATGGTATAATGGGCTTATTAGAACTAACAAAGGGTCTATGTTTAACTTTTTTAGAAAAGAGAAGTTCAATCCAGTAGAGGATCGTCAACTTGGCAATGCTGAAGATTTAGAAGCGGTGGGGGGTACTTGGAAGCAGCAAGAAAAATTTATCCCGCCGGAAGAGGCTGGCCCGACTCAATATGATGAGTTAGTAGATCAGGCAGAGAAAGATTTTGATTCTGATCCTTATGCAGAAATAGTGAGAGCCTTTGATCATAAGATTGATAAAGAGAGAGGAGTCCAGTTAACAGAAAAAATAGACAACCTAGAACATAGGAAGGTCCGTGGGAAAATTGATAACTCCAAACCAGTAGAGAAGGATTATAAGGGCGGGGAGAGTCTTTCAGATCTTCCAATAGCGGATAATGATAACCAGGCCAGACAAGAAGAAATTCTGAGGAGTTTAGATAACATGGCTAACTAAAGGTATGCAAAAAATATTTTCAGGGATAGTGCCCTCAGGCAATCTTCATATTGGTAATTACCTTGGGGCTGTGAAGCAGTGGCTTAAGCTTCAAGATGAATACGAGTCTACTTTTGCTGTGATGAATCTTCATGCCATTACCACTCCCCAAGACCCAGAGCAATTAGCTCAAGTGACAATTGAGATAGCCAAAATTTATTTGGCAGCTGGGATAGATCCAGAAAAATGTACTTTGTTTATCCAGTCTCATGTCTCGGCCCATAGTGAGCTATGTTGGATATTGAATACGATCACTCGGATGGGGGATTTAGATAAGATGACGCAGTACAAAGATAAGTCTCAGAAGCAAGG
>CAYHND010000033.1:0-8622 GCA_964357915.1 uncultured Bdellovibrionales bacterium | reverse complement strand
GTCATCGCTACGGTACTTTCGTACGATGGCGAAAACGACTGCGATCTTGCTGCTATGATTGCTGCTTCTGCAGCCCTAACTCTCTCAGATATTCCTTGGAATGGGCCTATCGCCGCTGTGCGAGTAGGACTGACTGAGGAGGGATTTACTTTGAACCCTAAGAAAGCGGATCGAGCAGGGAGTAAACTTGACCTTCTGGTCTCTGGTACCCACGACAAGATCAATATGATCGAAGCTGGGGCTCAAGAAATTACTGAAGAGCAAATGGGAGCTGCTTTTGAGTTTGCCTTCGAGTCTATTCAGAAAATCACAGAGTTTATCAGTGGTATCCAAAAAGAAGTTGGCAAGCCAAAGCGTGAGGCGGCTCTTCTGGTAGGAAGTGATGAATTTGAGAAGGCTATTCGAGAATGGTGTCAGGAACTTGGCTTGGCTGAGGCTCTCTATCTGCGACCGAAACAAGCTATGGAAGCTAAGATTTCCGAGATAAATAAGGAATTGGCTAAAAGAGCGGGTGAACAGTTTGGAGAAGAGAAGAATATCAGTGAAGTCCTCGCCATTGTCAGTGACGAGTTCGCTGATGAGGTAGTGCACCAGAAAATCCTTGATGAAGAGATGCGCCCAGATGGAAGAGCTCTCAATGAAATTCGAACTATTACTACGAAGGTAGGTATCCTTCCTCGCACACATGGTACAGGCCTCTTCACTCGCGGAGAGACCCAAGCCCTGACAGTGACTACTCTAGGTGCTCCTGGAGACGAAATGGTAGTGGACACTATGGAAGTAGACATGAAAAAGCGCTATATGCACTTCTACAACTTCCCACCATACTCAGTCGGCGAAGTTCGTCCAATGAGGGGTCCTGGTCGTCGTGAAGTCGGTCATGGCGCGTTGGCTGAGAAGGCTTTACTCCCAGTATTACCAAGCAAAGAGGACTTCCCATATACAATTCTTCTGGTTTCTGAAGTGCTTGAGTCTAATGGTTCTTCCTCTATGGCTTCAACGTGCGGGTCTACGCTTTCACTGATGGATGCTGGAGTGCCTATCACACGACCAGTTGCTGGTATTGCTATGGGAGTCATCACTGGCAAAGACAATCAGTTCAAGGTGCTCTCTGATATTCAGGGATTGGAAGACCACTATGGAGATATGGACTTCAAGGTGACTGGTACAACAGAGGGTATCACCGCCATGCAAATGGACGTCAAAATCGATGGTTTGACCCCAAGTATGCTTAAAGATGCTATCAAACAGGCCAAAGAAGGCCGTATGTTTATCATGGGTAAGATGATGGAGGCTATTGATGCACCACGTAAAGAGCTGTCTCCATTTGCCCCTCGTATTATCACTATCCACATCAACCCAGAAAAAATTCGTGACGTCATCGGGCCTGGAGGGAAGATAATCAATCAGATTATTGATGAAACCGGTGTTTCTATTGATATCGAAGATGATGGATCTGTCTTTATCACGGCCACTGATGGTGCTGGTGGTGAAAAAGCAGTGGCTTGGATCGAAAGTCTAACTCGTGAAGTGAAAGCCGGAGAAATCTTCGATGCTCGCATCACCCGTCTTATGGCTTTCGGTGCTTTTGCCGAAGTACTGCCGAATCAAGAAGGACTCATCCATATCTCAGAAATGGCACATGCACGTGTAGAGAAGGTGGAAGATGTTGTCTCAGTAGGAGACCATGTCCAAGTATTGGTCAAAGAAATTGACTCACAAGGTAGAATCAACCTTTCTATGAAAGCACTGCTTGACGCGTAGAATTGTTTCTTCGCAAAAATGAGGTATACTAAAAGGGAGCTTACGCTCCTTTTTTGGTGAAAAATATATTATGTCCTTCTTTGGAACAAAAAAAACAGAAAACCCAAGTTCGAGTGACCAAGCAGTCGCGTCAGATGTTCTTTCTCAAGTGCGTATCATGGGTGAAAAGTCAGCTGTTTCTACCGCTACAAATAGCACTGTGCCAGCTGGACTTCCCACTGGTATAGAGCAATCAACTAATCCGACGAGTAACCCCTTTCTCCATAAAGAGAACGCACCTCAGCCAGGAACCCCTACGACTCCTTTAGGTACAGGAGCAGAGACTCCTTCGAAGCCAGCGTCACCTGTATTGCCAGTGTCACCGATAGGGACATTTCCAAACACGATCACCCTAAACACCACTCCACAGAAAGAGAAGCATGAACACGCTTCAAAGATACTGATTATTGGTTCTATCTTAGCAGTGTCACTCATTTTGATTATGGGTATATTTCTCTATCTAGAGAAAATTAAAGATGCTGAAATAGTAGATCAGCCACAGATAGAGGAGTCAGCTACTATAGAAGCACCCGCTGAGACGACTACTGAACCCACTCTTGAAACAGAAGCTTTCTCTACCACACGCTCTAACTATTTTCCTCTTGATCCAGAAACAGCTACCAGAGAGAGTATTTTGACTGAAATAGGGGCTTTAGAAAGCCGTATCCTAGAGGCTGGTATCACAGAGCCAATTGTCTTTCAGGTGACTGATCAGAATAATATTCCGCTTGCTATGAGTCGTTTTGCGTATCTCATGGAATTTAAGTCCGGAGAAGATATCTTGTCAGCACTTGATGAAGACTTCACTCTGGTGCTCTATCTTGAGAGTGGTCAGATACGAAGAGGACTAGCCACTAAGTTCAAAGAAGAGCAAGTCAATCCAGCAACTCTTCTTACTAAGCTCGAAGGAGTACTGCCGGCAGTTTTCCAGCCTCTACTCTACCCAAATGATCTAGTGTTGCCGACATCTATCAAATTTTCATCTGGATCATACAATAACAGCATCGTGCGTTATAGTAACATTGCACCAGAGAAGGGTTATTCTTTTGACTACATTCTTCAGGACAAGCTGCTCTTCCTTGGAAACGCTAAAGATGTGACCAGAAAGACTCTTGAGGTAGGTGTTCGTTAAGAAAAGGCTCATTCAAAAGAAAAAATAGATTTTTAGAAAAAGTAATTTACTTTAATTTTACAGATACTTTTTCTTTTACGCTAAAAAATACAAACAAGAAGCGGAAAAAGCTTTTGGAAAGGTATTTTTACAAGAAGAGTATTGACTCGAGCACTTTTTTCTGCTATAATTGGTTTGTAAGTGAATTTGAACCTTAACAATTTCCCATACATTCTTTTGTTTAGAGTAACAGTAGGAGGAAATCTGCCTAGAAAGTCTTTGTAGTCAGCTTTCCTCCATCTGTTCAAATGTAGTACCAACGTGTACTGCTCCTTCGGCCTAACCCGGAGACTAAAACCAATACAAAAAAGAATCATTAAAATTAATGATTCACTCCAGACAAACATAATATATGTCCGGAGAAAAACCAATACAAAAAACAAAAACCAGTTCTTAAA
This sequence comes from uncultured Bdellovibrionales bacterium, assembly GCA_964357915.1. Classification (GTDB taxonomy): domain Bacteria; phylum Patescibacteriota; class Minisyncoccia; order Moranbacterales; family UBA1568; genus UBA1568. Next base: position 5,250 of record CAYHND010000033.1, on the reverse strand, counting down.
AAAATCTCTAAAGGCTCAATGCCAGAGAATGGGGAGGGAAAAATAGTCAATAAGTTAGGAGACTATCTATGTTAGCATTTGCACAAAATACAGACGTGAATTGGATTACTTAGTGTCTCTCACCCGGACGCGGTAACCTACATATCTGTTGGCACATGCAGTCGGGCGCCACAGCCAATATTTTTTATATCGGGCCTCGTCGCGCCCGACACCAACAATTCATTTTTATGGCCTTATAGAGGCTTTTTTTCATACTTAAATCACTTTTTATGCCCCCTCAACACCTCTCAACTGGGCAGTTAGGAGAGAATATAGCCTGCCACTACCTAGGGAAGAAAGGCTACCGTATTGTGGTACGTAATTATACGAATACCTCGGGGGTGCGCCTAGGAGAGATAGACATTGTAGCCTTGTATAAAGGCAAGATCGTCTTTGTGGAAGTCAAAACACGTACCAAAAAGGGTGAGGATGCCTTACCGCCAGAAGCCAATATCAATCGTGATAAGCTCCGCAAGCTCATGAGGATTGGCAATGTATATCTACAAGAGACCAGACAGAAAGACAAGGCTTACGGTTTCGATGCTATTACGGTGGTTATAGACGAACTAAGCGGCAAGGCTTTGGTGAAACACCTACCTGACATATTTCTTTAGACAAATCACTGTTTTTTAGGTATACTAGCTCTACATTGATAAAAATACTATGCCTTATACACAAGAGTTTTTGGGAGAAATGAAAACACAACTCGTTTCCGAACAGGGTCGCTTAGAAGGTGAGCTTGCTCGTTTTGCTAAGTCTACTGGCACCGAAGGCAATTACGAGACCACTTTTAAGGATATGGGCACTGATGAAGAAGAGCAGGCTTCTGAAGTAGAGCAGTACGTAGATGATATTGCCCTTGAATCCAACCTAGAAGCCCAGCTCAAAGACACTTTGGATGCTTTGGCTAAGCTCGATGCCGGTACCTACGGTATTTGTGAAGCTACTGGCGAAGAGATCAGTGAAGAACGCCTCCGTATCTATCCAGCAGCACGTACTGCTATTCATCGCTAGATTCTATGAGTGAGGCTCTGCTCAAGAGAAGGAAGTGGCTTTTGCCCGCACTCGTCTTAGCCTTCTGTTTCTGCATAGCGCTCGTGGTACGAGAGACAACTCTCTTTTTTTGCAATACGGATTATGGTTTTGGTTTCTTGGAACCAGGACCTTTTTTGTTACTCCTCGAATGGGGAGTTCTCGTGGGTATTGCGTGGGTATATAGTCGGGTGACAAGACCCGTAGAGCAAGTGTTCGTAGGTATCCTCTTGGGAGCTGGTCTTTCCAATGCTCTCGAGCGACTCCTCTATGGTTGTGTGGCTGACTTTCTTACCATCCCGATTATAGGAAGTCAGGTCAATATAGCAGATGTGCTTATCACGGGAACTGTCCTTGGTCTCTTGTTTTGTTCTAGTAAGAAAAGTCAGTAGGAGATTTACGCTGTTAATATAATACAAGGGATTATTATATAAGAATGCTTATAGACAGCTACTTAGTGCGGTCGGTTAGAACCAGCTTTTAAAGCCTCTTGACAATTCCTCTGTGGAGGAGTAGACTCCTCTATATGAAACTAAGTACCATCATTTCTCAATATCGTTCTAAGCAAGGATTGACGCTTGAAAAGCTCTCTGAAAAGAGCGATCTTTCTAGAAGCTACCTCTCCAAGCTTGAAAACGGGGGACTAGATGACGATAATGTCTCGTTATCTACCATAATTAAGCTAGCTACGGGATTTGGTATCAAGGTAAGAGAAATTCTAGAGCTTTTGGACGTAACTGAACCACATGATCAAGGAAATACTGTGCCTCTTAACGTCTACTTACGTAAGAAATATGACATTTCCAAAGATAGCGACATAAAAATTATCGAAGGTCTCATAGACCATCTCAAAGACAAATAAAAGGCATGAAAAATTCAGAAATCAACAGAGAAGCAGAAAAAATAGGCTCAACAATTTTCAAAGCCATTGGTTCAAGGACCCCTTCTTTGCTGGAGCTCATAAAGTGGATGGAGGACAACTTTGGCATAAGAATCAAGGTTGGCTCTGGTACATCAGATGGTTTTCATCAAGTTTCAGGACTCTCTGGACTTGAGTACTTTGATCCCTCATTGGGCGCTTACCGAGTCTGGTTTCGACAAAGTGACAGCTCTGGAAGACAAAACTTTACAATAGTACATGAAATTGGTCACATCTTCTTGAACTCCCCAAGAGAGAAGTTTGGTTTTCATGATGGAAATGTATACGACCGGCAAGATCAAGAAAGATTCTGCAATCGCTTTGCTGCAGCGTTCTTAATGCCGAAAGATCTTTTTATTGAAAAGTGGCACGCTCTAGAAGATGATCTCACTTTTAAAAAACTTCGGATGGTTTCTTTCTTTAAAGTATCTGGGGAGGCCGTTCACTATAGGGCTAAAGAACTAGGATTAATCTAATTTTATGCCTAAGGTAAACCATCTCTTTTTTTCTACTGACACGAACAAACGTACTCTGCATCGGAACATAACCCCCTCTCCTAGACAACAAGAAATGCAGCAGGAAAGGTGGCATGATGTACGCGACTATTTAATTGAGGATCTTAAAGAATTAACGGGTCTAGAAATAACCTCTTGGCTTCAAGGATCTTATAAGCTCAGCACTCAAGTGCGCCCAGCTAAAAAAGATGAAGAATTTGATATTGATCTAGGAATATATTTTCACTGGAACGAAGGAGAAGGAGCAGATCTCACCGCAAAGAAACTTAAACTGCTTACCCAAGAGAGTTTACTTAATTATGCTAACGAAGCAGAGGATGAAGTTCTAGAAGTATTAACTCCTCCCAAAGAACGCTGTGCACGAATAAGATTTCCTGAAAATTTTCATATAGATATTCCTGCATATCATTTCAATAAAACTAACAATACTTGTTTATTGGCAACGGAGTCTAAGGGTTGGGAGGATAGTAACCCTCGTGATTTTCATGAATGGTTTGAGAATCTTTTTTTAGAAGAAGAAAACTCTCAAGCATGTCGAATCATTCGTTATTTTAAAATTTGGTCCCAACTTCACATGAAGGAACCAGCGACCTCTATCCTACTTACAGTACTTATTGCAGAGGCCTTAACAGAGCTTAGTAAGGAAGATGTTGATAGCGATGACTTAACTATACGAAATGTCGCTCACTATATTTTTTCCCGGCTCGAAACTAACAGTGATGTTAGAAACCCAGTAAATACAAAAGAACCTATAAATAGAGCCTCCGAAGAAGAAACTGCTGATCTCATTAAAAAATTAAAAGATCTAGTTAGCCTCTCAGAAAAAGCATTGGCCTCAGCGACTGAGTTAGATGCTGTTTCTATATGGTCTTCGGTTTTCTTCCATTTCTTTCCATTTCCAGCGCCAGATCCGTCAAGTCCTACTAGCAGATCACTTATTCCAGTACAATTTGAACCAAGAGTGCTGGTAACTGCCATCTCCGCGGAAAACCAAAATGTCACTTTCCGTAACTACAATCAAATTGGTCCCATCCCGAAAAAATGCATTATTACATTTCAAATTGAAAATTTTTCAGATATTCCTATACCAGATTCCCATATCCAATGGGTAGTGAGGAACGAAGGAGAAGAAGCAGATTTTGAAAATGATCTTGGTCATCTAGCTGGAACCGGACCAAAAAGTACCGAGGAAATATCTCAATATAAAGGTATTCATTATATGGATGTCACTATTAGTTCTCCTCAAGGATTAGTAATTGGATTTCGTCGAATAACAGTTAGCATTGCTGGAAATTTTGTACCTCCCCGAAACCAGAAGAAGCCTGGTTGGGTTAAGTTAAAGTCACGTAAACGATAACCTTATGCAAATCAATGACGAGAAGAAGGTTGATGTCTTGTTACTAGCTCTAAAAGAGCGTTACGAATCAATCCATAAAATTCGTGAACGAGTTCAGTCTATTGGAATTTGGGCACTAGGTCTTCTATTTGCTTCTGGTGGCTGGGTATTTCAAAGCGAGAAAAACTTAGAATGTATCGAGAAGTCTATTCTCATAGGAGGAATTATTTTTGCTTTTTTGATGTTCAAGTTTAATTACTTAAAAAATCTGCAAGACGGATTTAAATCTCAGCAACGTGCAGCAGTTAAGATAGAAACTGCTTTAGGTTTATACCAAAAAGATTTCTTTTCTCAAACGGGAACATCTATCTATGATAGTGATTGGAAAGATTCTGGCCAAAGCAACAGTAAGGGGAAATTCTTTAGGACTACTACTTGGCTTCTTCTAATCGGAATTGTCTTCTTTATTGCAGTAGTCGTAGCTAAAGATACAAGCGGAGCCTCAAAAGAGCATCCAGCCAAACACTTCCATAAATACACTTGTTTCGACTACAAAAGGTAAAAGATCTTAAAACTACAAGCTAGAAGTCATCCCTCGAGTCCTTCTGGCATATCCTCGGGCTCTTCAGAGAGAAAAGAGATATAGAAATCATCTTGTATGCTTCTGGTATCTCTAGGAATGAATAGACATCAAACTTTGCTGGCTACTGATAAACCGGTTGTTTTTTCAGTTTTTCAGCTTAAGGAAACTGTATTTTTTAGAGGGAAAATGATATTTTATATAGGCAACACTCAGTAACCTAGACACGTTCTTAAGAAGCGGTAGGATTGGGCCAAGAAATGGCAATCCTACAAACAATGAGGCACAATCTGTCTAGTTGGGTGTTGCAACCAGTAGGGTTGCCTTTTTTATCCTTAATTTAGACAGTTATGTTTAATAAAAAGAGTTTTCTAGAAGTTCTTGCCAGGCTAAGAGAATCTTTCTAAAAAAATCGGACCCCCTTGCGGGAGTCCTCGGAGGCCGAAGCCACTAATACACCTATTGTACTCCTTTTTTGAGAAAAGTCAAGCAATAGTTAATCTAACCTAGTAAGCCTAACTAAATTAAAGATTAAACTTATGGCTGGAGCAGTCAAAAAAGTAATGTGCAAAAATTGCACAAGTCCAGATTGAAAGAGGACTCAACTATCCGGAAATTCCGTATAGTTCAAAAAGAGAGGAAGCAAGAGTTTTGCATTGTAGGTTCGTGACAGATGTTTTTTCTGTGTATACTAAGAAGTGAAATAAAAAAAGCAATGTGCAAAAAATGCACATTGCAAAGTCAGATAAACCATTAGAATTTTACTTACTTGATATCCTCAAAGTAGCCCGTACTATAGCGGATCTTGAAGGAAGTGATACAATAGAGG
>CAYHND010000032.1:4809-8754 GCA_964357915.1 uncultured Bdellovibrionales bacterium | reverse complement strand
CAAGCTTGGGCAGCGTTGAGAATAGTTTCTTGATCATCTTCATCCACAGTGGCCAAGATAGCGGCTTTGGCGTCATCATCAAGGGCGAAGGTATTAGGGGCCATAGCGGTACAAGGCGCAGCGCCAATACAGACACCATGATCGACTTCGAGTGTCCATCCATTTTTGAGCACTACTGGACCGGCAGGTTTCAATTCATCTTTCCAAGCCATATTTTTTTATTAGGTAATTATTAGAGCTACTCTATTTTACCACGTAAAGCCTTTTTGAGGGCTTCCAGAGAAAGGAGAGCGCATTTCATACGACCGGGCGAGATGGCCAAGCCTAACATAGAGAGTACTTCACTTGGCTCTTTCTCAAGAAGTGAGACTACTTTTGTACCAGGAAGAGTGTCGTAGAGAAGTGAGGCTGAAGCAATAGAGATGGCACAACCTTCGCCCTCGAAGCCAACTGCTGTCACAGTAGTGTCTTCTACTTTGAGAGAAACAGTCAACTTGTCTCCACAAGTAGGATTGAGTGCTTCAGCTTGGTAAGTAGGGTTTTCGAGTAAGCCAAAATGACGAGGGTTATGGTAGTGATCGAGAATATGGTCTTGGTAGAGATTCATAGCGGCTATTTTTTGAGGAGTTTCACTACTTCAATGAGAGCGGTGATAAAAGTATCGATATCTGTTTTGTCATTGTAAAGACCAAAAGAAAGGCGGGTAGTAGCTGGTACTTTATGTCCACGATGCCATGGTGTAGCACAGTGTTCACCAGCTCGGACGCAGATATTTTTCTCTCCCAGAAGGCTAGCAATATCATGCGGATGGATGCCTTTGAGTGTGAAGGAGAGAATGCCTGCTCTTTTGGTGTAGCCTGACCCTCCGATAATAGTGACGAAGTCTCCAAAAGTATCTCGAAGGCGTTCCTCTGCATATTTCTGGAGTTTCTGATCATGGTGCTGGAGGGTTTCATAGCCGATCCTCTCGATAAAATTAACAGCTGCGCCAAGAGCAAAAATACCACTGATATTCTGAGTACCTGCTTCAAAGCGTTCAGGAGATTCTTTGTAGACAGTTTTTTCACTATACGCATCTAAGACCATACCACCACCATAAGTACGTGGTTGCAGAACTCCTAACAGTTCCTTTTTACCGTAGAGGACGCCGATACCAGTAGGACCGTAGAGTTTATGACCAGAAAAAGCCACAAAGTCAGCGTCCCATTTACGAACATCAATTGGCGCATGAGCCACATACTGAGCAGCGTCTACCACAATGACCGCATGAGGAGCAATTTCACGAATAGAAGTAATCAGACGAGGCATATCCTGAAGCACTCCGGTCACATTGGAGAGGGCACTTATAGCTACAATAGCGGTAGATTCTGTAATATGTCTCTTGATTTCACTCTCTTGGATATAGCCGGAGTCGTCACTTTTGAGAACATGGAATGATGAATTTTTCCTTTTTGCCAGTTCTTTCCAGGGGAGGTAGTTGGCGTGATGTTCAAAATCACTGACTACAATAGCATCATCTTTAGTGAGGGAGTCTTCGAGGATGAGAGCAAGCATATTGAGACCAGCTGTGGTGCCACTGGTGAAGATAACTTCTTCTTTGGTGCCACCAATAAAAGAGGCTACGAGAGAGCGGATGTTTTCTACATGAGTGCTGGTATGTTCTGCTAGGGGATAGAGCCCGCGAGAGAGATTGGTACTGGCCAGGGTGAGGTATTCTACTTCAGCATCAATCACACTCTTTGGTTTGAGAGCCGTAGCAGCACTATCGAGATAGATCATATCAGGATAGTTTTCGAAAAATGGAAAGAGTTCTTTATGCATAGAGTGTGAGAAGTTTATCGAGTACAACCTCGCGTATTTTTTGTAGCTTAGTCTCTGCAACGCCAAGGTCAGCCATTTGTTCAAAGGTGGTTTCTAAAAATCCATTTATAAGCATACGGGAACTTTCCTGGGCGTTCAAGCCTCGTGACTGAAGGTAGTAGAGACTTTCTTGGTTTAACGGTGATGCAGAAGCCTTGTGATGACAGATAACATCTCGGGGGAGAATCTCGAGACTTGGGATGGCGCTGTGACGGGCCTTGTCCGAAAGCAGTAGAGCACGACTTTCCTGGACGGCAGAGCTTTGATTACCTGTGGCGGTGATATGTATAAGCCCCTTGTAGTTTAGTACAGCGTCACCACCGAGCACGCTACGGATAAGGGCTTGAGAAGTAGTGTTTCTAGCGCTATGGTGTTGAGTAATTTGTAGATCACGTGTACGGGTGTTATCAAGATAGAGAGCGAATATGTATGCCTCAGCGTTAACACCCGCCAGTTCAAACTTCAGTTCAGCACTTTTATTTAACATAAAGAACACACACTTCTCATCTTTTTTGAGCGTGTAGGTAGACGATTCTTCAGTTGTGATATCTTTGAAATTCATAGACTAGCCGATACTTCCCTCCATCTCTAATTGAATGAGTCTATTCAGCTCAATAGAGTATTCGAGGGGGATTTCCTTGACAATAGGCTCTATAAAACCATTCACGAGCAAGCTTTCGGCCTCAGACTTGTTGATACCACGAGACATGAGGTAGTAGAGCTTTTCTTCGCCAATTTTTTCGACCGTGGCTTCGTGTTCGAAGATACTGTTTTGTTCTTGAATACGCATGGTGGGGTAGGTATCCGAACGAGAGTGTTCATCGAGAAGGAGGGCATCACAGACGACAGAAGCCTTGGACCCGGTAGCGCCAGAGGCGATGTGTACCATGCCACGATAGGACGAACGTCCACCGTCTTTGGCGATGGACTTCGAAACGACACGTGAAGTAGTGTTGGGTGCCAAATGGAACATTTTAGCACCAGCGTCTTGATGCTGATCTTTACCAGCGTAGGCGATAGAGAGAACTTCACCATGAGCACCCTTTCCTACTAAGTAGACGGCTGGGTATTTCATAGTGACGCCACTGCCGATATTACAGTCTATCCATTCCATAACTGCATTTTCGGAAGCTTGAGCTCGCTTGGTAACAAGATTATAGATATTTTTGCTCCAGTTCTGGACGGTTGTGTAGCGGACACGAGCATTTTTCTTAACGAAGATTTCTACCACCGCAGAGTGAAGTGAGCTTGAGCTATAGATAGGTGCGGTACAACCTTCAATATAGTGCACATAACTCCCTTCATCAGCAATGATGAGAGTGCGTTCAAACTGACCGAAGGCTTCGGAGTTAATACGAAAGTAAGCCTGGAGAGGGAGACTGACTTTGACCCCTTTCGGAACATAGACAAATGAACCACCAGACCAGACGGCAGAGTTTAAGGCCGCGAATTTGTTGTCATGCGGTGGAATGAGAGTTCCAAGGTACTCACGGATGAGTTCAGGATATTTTTTATAGGCCGTGTCCATATCACAGAAAATCACACCTAAGCGGTCAAGCTCTTTATTGACACTTTCGTAGACCACTTCTGATTCGTATTGAGCAGAAACACCAGCGAGAAATTTCTTTTCTGCTTCTGGTACGCCAATACGGTCATAGGTGTCTTTGATTTCTTGGGGGAGATCATCCCAAGAGCGAGATTGTTTGTCGGTAGCCTTGAGATAGTATGTGATAGCATCAAAATCAATACCGGAGAGATCCGCACCCCATGGTGGCATGGGTTTATCTTCAAAAATCTGGAGTGACTTGAGACGAAACTCTTTCATCCAAGCATCTTCCTCTTTGACGCCAGAAATCTCGGCTACGATGGCTGGAGTGAGGCCGGTACCTGTTTTGTGGACAGAACGTTCGGGCATAGAGAAGCCAAACCGGTAGTCAGTCAGGCCGAGATCAATCTCTTTTTCTTGTGTTTCTGGCTTCATCTTAGCCATAGAAGGGAAAGTATAAAAACAGACTTAATTTGTCTGAATTACACTGTACCATAGCTATTTAAGATTGACAAGAGGTTGTGTTAGTGGGATACTTT
>CAYHND010000032.1:0-4709 GCA_964357915.1 uncultured Bdellovibrionales bacterium | reverse complement strand
ATTTTTTTCTTTTCACCACCAGAGAAGCCTTCGTAGAGAGACCTTTTGAGGAGCTCTTCTTTGATAGAGAGTTCTTCTGCTAATGCTCGCACCTTCTTATGGAGAGTCATAGCGTCCATTTTTTTATCTTTACTTGCTTCGGCTGGTTTGGTATGAGACGAGCCGACAAGAGCCATACGAAAGAGATCCATCACACTGACACCAGGGAGGGGGAGTGGGTTTTGGAAAGAAAGGAAGATACCTTGCTTAGCGCGCTCATCAGGTTTGAGAGAAATGAGAGATTCATTATTCCAAAGGAGCTCACTCGTCTCTGTTAGGGTGTAATCAGGGTGCCCCATGATAGCGTTCCCGAGAGTAGATTTGCCTGAACCATTAGGTCCGAGAAGGGCATAGGTAGAGCCTGGCAAGAAATCAAAAGAGATATCATGGAGAATCTCTTTATCAGTAATTGAGACAGTGACATTTTTGAGTGAGAGCATAGAGCTTAGTTGAGGGACTTACCGGATAAAAGTTGGGCGAGAGATACTTCGGAAAGACTGCGCTCGAGAGCGTTATCAAGAGTACGGAGGACTTCATTGGTTTGACAGTGGCTGACATGGAGGCAGAGAAGTTTACCATCTTCAGTTGCTGGGAAAGTTTTGAGAGGGCCTTCAAGAGTCTCCAAGATAGACCAAACGGAAATGTCTTCCGGTTGTCTACTAAGTGTGTAACCTCCAGTAGTGCCTTTTTTGGCCTCTACTATGTTGGCTTTACGAAGGTTTTGGAGGATTTTCTCGAGATAACCAAAAGGAATCCCTTCACGGTCGCTTATAGCCTGGATAGAGAGGGTTTCATGGCTTTGAGCTAAGGCTAGGCAGGCTCTTAAGCCATAGTAAGTTTTGCGAGAGAGTTTCATAGAGTAAAATCGGACTATTTAAGTCTGTTTTAGCATGCCAGTAAGTCGGAGTCTTGTCAACACTCAGAAATAATGCTAATTTTTGTTTAGCAGGTGGAGAGCATTGGCCTAACTCCCACCCTCATATCCGATCAGTCATAGGACGCTGTGGCAGGATGATATGCGAGTTGGTGAGGCTGCCGTGTGGGCACGAATCAATACTAGGTGAGGCCAATTAACAATGCCTCTTGTCTATCATGACCTAGTGATTCGTGTCCCGCGGTTCTTTTTTTATCTACCACCATGGATTCATTTTGGAACAACTTAGACAAGCCCTTTTTTGTACTGGCACCGCTTGCGAATGTGACGGATGTTGTTTTTCGTAATTTTATCTTGGAATATAGCAGACCTGACGTGCTCTGGACGGAGTTTGTCTCAGCTGATGGCCTATGTCACCCCAAGGGCCGCGAAGTACTTCTCAAAGATCTGGCTTTCCGTGAGGAAGAACGGCCCATCGTGGCGCAGCTCTTTACCTCCAATCCAGAACATATGTATGAGGCGGCCAAACTATGTGCTGAACTTGGCTTTGATGGAGTGGATATCAACATGGGTTGTCCTGATAAGAACGTGATGAAACAAGGTGCTGGAGCAGCCTGTATGAAAGATGTCAAGTTAGCCAACCAACTAATTCTTTCTGCCAAAGAGGGGGTAGAGGCTACTAACAATAAAATTCCTGTCTCTGTGAAGACACGTCTAGGATTCAATGAGGATAACCTAGAAGTTTGGCTTCGCGCCTTACTTGAGACTGAACCGGCAGTTATTACCATTCACGCACGAACCAAAAAAGATATGTCCAAAGTCCCAGCCCGCTGGGAAAGAGTGAAGCGTGCAGTAGAAATTCGTAATGAAATGAAAAGCAAAACCATTATTATCGGTAATGGTGATGTAGTGGATATGGCTGATGCACAGGCCAAAGTAGCGGAGACCGACTGTGATGGTATTATGTTTGGACGAGCCGTATTTGGTAATCCATGGCTTTTTGACTCGGCTCGGCAGGGAGTGACGGCTACTGATAAGAAAGAAATAACTGTAAATGAAAAACTCGATGCAGCATTACGACACACTAAGCTCTACACAGAGTACTATGGTGATACCAAAAGCTTTGAGTTGCTCAAGAAACACTATCGAGCCTATATTAATAATTTTCCACTCGCCAAAGAACTGCGGGCTGAGATGATGATGGCCAAAAGTTTTGATGAGGTGAAGAGTATTGTAGAAGTTTTCAAAAAAAATCATATAGAAATTCTAGAGACTATATCAGAAACGAAATACTTGTTATAAAAACAAAGCGACCCCGGAGATTCTGATGAATCCCGGGGTCATTTTTCTCAATGAGAAAGTTGTTTAGTCGACCTGTTTCCAGTGCAGGGTTTCGCCCGCGTAGAAAGGTACAATAGAGTGCCATTCACCGTAGGTAATTTCCTTAGGCACATTCCATTCTTCACGGTTGAGCCGTACCAGTCGTTTGGAATAGGGCAACCCGTAGAAGTCGGCGCCGAACTTGCCAGCAAAATCTGGCAACATATCAATCATACCGACGCTATCAAATGCTTCGGCATAAAGCTCCAAACCATGGAGCCCAGTGAAACAGCCAGCACAGCCACAAGCATTTTCCTTGAGATGCTTGGAGTGAGGCGCCGAGTCAGTTCCGAGGAAAAAGCATGGACTGCCAGAGACGACAGCTTCGAGAAGCGCGACACGATCTTCTTCACGCTTCAGGATGGGCTTGCAGTAGAGATGTGGATTGATTCCACTCCCCAGCATGTCGTTGCGATTGGCAAGAAGATGCTGAGGAGTGATAGTGGCTGCCGTTAAGACTTGGCCAGAATCTTTCTGCATCAAGTGTACTGTTGCCACAGAAGTAGCAGTGGTGATATGTTCCAGAACGATACGAAGTTTTGGAAAGTTGATTCTTAGCCAGAATAAGTCGGCTAGGAATTCTTCTTCCCTATCAAATACGTCGATTGTATTGTTAGCAGTCTCTCCGTGAAGTGAAAGGACAACGTCATTAATCTCCATATGTTCGAGGAATTTCTCCATTGTCCGAATATTATGGACACCGGCGTCAGAATTGGTGGTGGCGCCAGCCGGGTAATATTTGATGGCGTGGACGAACTCAGGATTGTCGATAATATCCAAGATGTCTTGAATAGATGATTTTTCCGTGAGGTAGAGAGTCATGAGCGGTTCGAATTCACCATCCGTAAAGCGCAAGATGCGCTCACGGTAGGCAATGGCTTCTGCCACGGTACGCACTGGAGGAACAAGATTTGGCATTACCAGTGCTCGCCCAAACTGGCGAGCGGTGAGGGGTGCTGCAAGTTGCAGGCGCCCATCGTTATCATCACGCAGATGAACATGGAAATCCTCAGCTGCGAATTCAAGAGTGTTGATGGTCATGATCTATTCCACTTCGTTATTTGGTGCCGGGATCCTCCCGGCACCTTCATTGATGTTACGCTATACGTTGAGCGAGATATTCTTGGAGTTCTGGACTGTCTTGGATGAGGTTTTGGAAGAATCGTGGTCCATCACCGTACCAGCTGGGGCCAGAGACGCATTGTACGCCGTTGGCTCCAACTTTTAGACAATCCACAACGTCTTGACCGGTGACACTTCCGCCACAGCTGATGATGTTAAGGCCACTGAACGGCGGGGTACTAACATCACCCCAGGCTAGCTGTTCAAGCCAGTCCTTAAGGTAAGCAGAAACTCTTCTTACCAATGCGAGAGTGACATTGTCTCGCAGGAACGGGCCCGAAAGTCCTGCTTTGCCGTCATTGAACCCAATGACTGGTTTGTTAGTTTTTGGATCAATAATACGGACGTTTCCTAAAGTGTTGGCGATGATTACCGCCTTCACGAAAGTATACTGCTCAAGTGAATGGAGCACTTCTTCGAGGAATCTTGCTGGCGCAGTAGGCACTTGGCTCATATCCACCACTAGCGGATAAACAATCTCGGCCAGCTTGTGAGCTAGCTGATCGCGCTCGTCTTCAGTGATGTAGGCTGAAAACTTCTCCCAGACGGGCTTTTTTGGTTGAGCCAAGCTCAGAGCTTCCCGAGTAGCCGTGACTGAGTTGAGGTCATAGGCAATCGGGATATTTTCAGTGTTAGGGCAACCATAGTTGGTGACGGTGGCTTTGACAATTTCCAATACCTCGAAGGTTTTAATACCTTCTACAAAGTCTTCCGGCTTAAATCCAGCTACATTAACCACAATTGGGTGGGGTGACTGGATACCCGCTAGCTCTTTGGCTGTAGCCACAAAGCCGGCGTTAGGCATACTCCAAGCGTTCAGACCGAAGCCATAGCGCTGAAAATCTTCGTAACTCTCTGGCCATTGTGCCACGCCACCCACATTGCCTGTCCGGGCTTCGGGGGTAATAGAGCCAAGCTCGAGGGCACCGACCGGAAGGTCGGAACGGAGATAGGGGTCGAGTTGGTGCACGAACTTGCAGACACCGCCACCAAGCATGATGGGGAGCTGCATCGGTACGCCGCCGATAACATAGGTCATGGGTACTATCCTTTCAGGTTGAATTTTATTTAATTGGTAATGAGCCGAAAACACCAGGTTCTTGAAGAAGCATGGGTTTCGAGGTAGGATACCAATAATTATCCATTCAGTCAAAGAATAAAATGGCTCAGGAAAAGCAAAAAATAGCAGTCTTAGTGTCTGGCGGAGTAGATAGCTCGGTGTCTTTGGCGTTGCTCAAGGAGCAGGGGCATGATGTGACTGCCTACTATATGAAGATATGGCTCGAAGATGAGC
>CAYHND010000031.1:7810-8957 GCA_964357915.1 uncultured Bdellovibrionales bacterium | reverse complement strand
GAGGGAAAATGAGTGTTTCTGATACTATCAGGGGGCTCATTTTTCTTTTTGACCAGAGAGGAAGAAACTGCTAGAATAAGGCAATCTGTTATTGAAATACTATGGCTTTTTTAGAGAAATTATTCGGATCTAATGAGAGAGTGGTTAGCAAGTTGGCGCCACTAGTAGCAACAGTCAATCAGTACGAAGAAGAGTACAAAAAACTCTCACTTGATGACATCAAAGCTAAGACCGAAGCTTTTAAGGTTCGTGTCGAAAAAGGGGAAAGTCTGGATGATATCTTACCAGAGGCCTTTGCTTTGGTGCGTGAGGCAGCCGGTAGGGTAATTGGAGAACGTCACTATGACGTCCAGATTATGGGTGGAGTAGTTCTTCATCAGGGGAAAATAGCTGAGATGAAGACAGGTGAAGGAAAAACCCTAACCTCTACTCTCCCTATCTACCTCAATGCTCTTAGCGGTAAAGGTGTGCATGTCGTGACGGTCAACGACTACCTGGCTAAACGTGATGCTAACTGGATGGGACAAGTGTATGAAGCTCTTGGTCTGACCACTGCTTGTATTGTGGGTCAGGGAGTTTCTTACCGTTATGTGACCACCGTAGCTGATACTGATGAAGTGAGTATTGAAGAAGCCAACCTTATCCCGGTAGAACGTCGCGAGGCCTATGCTTGTGATATCACCTATGGCACCAACAATGAGTTTGGTTTTGACTATCTGCGTGACAATATGGTCGCCAGTGAACCTGATATGGTACAGCGTGACCTCAATTTTGCTATTGTCGATGAGGTCGACTCTATTCTTATCGATGAAGCCCGTACCCCTCTTATTATCTCTGCTCCTGATGCCGAGAGCGGTAAGCTCTACGAACGCTTTGCCAAAATTATTCCCAAGCTTGTTTCCGAGAAGCACTTTGTGGTTGATGAGAAGATGAAAGCAGTCACCCTTACTGATGATGGTATCGAAAAGGTAGAAGAGCTCCTCGGAATGGGTAATATGTATGCCACGGGTAATATAGAGTACGTTCACCATCTGGAGCAGTCACTCAAGGCCGAAATTATCTTCAAGCTTGACCGAGACTACGTGGTCAAGGATGGTCAAGTGATTATCGTTGATGATTTTACCGGACGTCTCATGCCTGGTAGGCG
>CAYHND010000031.1:0-7710 GCA_964357915.1 uncultured Bdellovibrionales bacterium | reverse complement strand
ATGGTCAAGTGATTATCGTTGATGATTTTACCGGACGTCTCATGCCTGGTAGGCGCTATAGCGAAGGTCTGCACCAGGCTATTGAGGCCAAGGAGGGTGTGACGGTACAACGAGAAACCCGGACTTTAGCGACCATTACGTTTCAGAACTACTTTCGTCTCTACGACAAGCTAGCTGGTATGACTGGTACCGCCACCACTTCTGCCGAAGAGTTTGCTAAGGTATACACCTTGGACGTTGTCGAAATACCGACACATCGGACAATGCAACGTAAAGACCACGCGGATATTATCTACAAAAACGAAGAAGCAAAGTTTCAAGCCATTGCCAACCGCATCAAAGAAATTACCGTTGATGGTCAGCCAGTCTTGGTAGGTACTATTGCTATTGAGAAGTCTGAGTACTTAAGTGCATTACTCACACGTGAGGGCATTGAACACCAGGTTTTGAATGCCAAGCAGCATGAAAAAGAAGCGCATATCATCCAAAATGCTGGCCAGAAGGGTAGTGTCACTATTGCTACCAATATGGCTGGCCGCGGTACGGATATTAAGCTGGGCGAGGGTGTCAAAGACCTCGGTGGTCTCTTTATCATTGGTACAGAGCGTCATGAAGCTCGTCGTATTGATAATCAGCTTCGTGGCCGTGCAGGGCGTCAGGGTGATCCTGGAGCTTCACAGTTCTATGTATCACTTGAGGATGAATTGATGCGTCGCTTCGGTGGTGAGCGTATGCAGAGTATGATGACTACCTTAGGCTTACCTGATGATGAGCCTATCCAAAACGGACTCATCTCCAAAACTATTGAGAGTGCTCAATCTAAAATAGAAGGCTACAACTTTGATACTCGTAAGCATGTTTTGGAGTACGATGATGTCATGAACAAGCAGCGTGAAGTAGTGTACCGTAAGCGTCGTACCGTTCTTCGGGCTGATAATTTCCGTGATGAGACCCTGAAACTCCTCTCAGAAGAGTTCGATCATCTGATTGCTTTTCATTGCGCTGGAGAAGATGTTTTGTGGCAGATAGATGATGTCGTTTCAGAGGTCAATAGTTTGGCACCAGGTTTGGCAGAAAAAAAGGTCTTGGAGAAACTGACTCACATCAAAGATGATCGTTCAAAAGATGAAATGGACAAGCGTAGTCTCATTCTTGAGCATCTGATGAGCGAACTCAAAGTTATTTACAATGAAAAAGAGAAGCTTTTCTCCAAAGAAACATGGGATAATATCCAGCGTGCCCTCTATCTTCGCTCGCTTGATACACTTTGGATGAATCACCTCGATGAGATTGATTACCTTCGTCAGGGTATCGGTCTCCGCGGTATTGCTCAGAAAGATCCTCTTATTGAATACAAGCGTGAAGCCTATGATATGTTCTTGGGACTGATGGATGCGGTACGCAAAACCTTCCTCTCTACCTTACTCAAAGTAGAAGTGGGTGTAGTAGCACCAACTGAAGGAGCACAAAAAAAACAATCACTCCAGTTTCAGGGAGCGAGTGAAGATATCGAGCAGTTTGGTCATGAAGAGCACTCTACCAATCAAGCTCCTTCCAAAGCCATCCCTCTTCATAATGAAGTCTTGATAGGGCGCAATGACCCCTGTCCTTGCGGCTCAGGCTTGAAGTATAAGAAGTGTGGTGCTATCGGTGCTCCCGAACATACTAAGCTAGCTTAAGAAGGGGAACATGAATCACAAGACTAAAAAATACGATCTCAAGAAGGGTTTGGATTTTATTGGAATCACTTGTGTTTTTTATTGTCATGATGGTAAGGGCAACCTACTTCTCAGCAAAAGAAGCCAAAATTGTCGTGATGAGCAAGGCGTTTGGGATTGTGGTTCTGGATCTATGGAGTTTGGGGAAGAATCTCTTATTAGTGCTGCTAAACGAGAAATCCTTGAAGAATACTGTGTTGTGCCAAAAAAGGTGAAGTTTCATTTTGCCACCAATGTCATTCGGATGCAGGGTAAGCGTAAGAGTCACTGGATTGCTTTTATTTATAGCGCTCTCGTTGATCCGAAGAAGTGTAAAATTGGTGAACCAAAGGATATCGATGAGATTGCTTGGTTTCCAATTGATAAACTTCCTAAACCACAGCACTCTATGTTGCAAAAGCACCTCAAGGCAGTTCGTTCTCAGGGAGATTTATAATGAGGAATCTTAGATTCTATGAAAAAGATTATTACCCTCTCTCTTCTTATTGAAGAAAATAAGATACTTCTCGCGATGAAAAAACGTGGTTTTGGCATGGGACGTTACAATGGTTTTGGGGGTAAGGTAGAGGCAGGTGAGACCATTGAAGAGGGGGCAAGGCGAGAAATAAAGGAAGAGTCTGGTATAGAAGCTCAGGCTTTAGAGAAGGTGGGTATCCATGAGTTTGAGTTTAATCACGATAGAGGCAATATACTAGAGGTTCATGTATTTAGGGTCTTGGAATATACGGGTGAGCCAGTAGAAACCGAAGAGATGAAACCAGAATGGTTCGCTCTTGATGCTATACCTTACAATATGATGTGGCCAGATGATGAGTATTGGTTCCCGTTTTTTTTGGCTGGTAAAAAGTTCCGTACTAAGTTTTTGTTTGGAGAGAACGATAGCGTCCTCGAAAAAGATATTCAAGAAGTAACTCATATAGACTAAAAAACAATGTCCACAACCTCCCCGAAAATACTGCCCGTTCTTTTCGTAACGCTTCTTCTCGATGTCATCGGTATCGGTATGGTCATTCCTATTATCCCGGTTATCTTCACTGACCCTACTTCCCCAGGATTTTTATTGACAGGCTATAGTAGTCAAGCACAATTTTTTATCGCCGGTACTATTATCGCTATGTTCGGGTTGATGCAGTTCGTAGCAGCTCCCATTTTAGGTGAACTGTCTGATGCCTTTGGTCGTAAAAAAATCCTGACTGTCTGTATCGGAGTGTTAGCTTTGGCTCAACTACTCTTTGGCATGGGTATTGAGCTCGGTATACTGTGGCTTTTGTTTGTCAGTCGTATTGTGGCTGGTGTTGCAGGCGCTAACTTTAGTATTGCCCAGGCAGTGATAGCGGATGTATCTACTCCACAAGACCGGGCCAGAAACTTCGGTCTTATTGGAGCGGCGTTTGGGATTGGTTTTGTCCTGGGGCCACTTCTCTCAGGTTGGCTCGCGAGTATTACCGGTAACCCAGCTTTTCCATTTTGGTTTGCCAGTTTCCTCGGTATCATTAACCTGATTTTTGTCAGTCTCATGCTCAAGGAAACCCACAAGGGGCATGCTCTCAAGCGACAGTTTCATTTACTTCAGGGCATTCACAATATCTTGGCGGCTTTCAGAGATGTAGATGCTCGGCCGGTGTTTATGACGAGCCTTTTCTTTGCTTCTGGTTTTGCCTTTTTCACGACGTTTAGTAGTATTTTTCTGGTAGATCGCTTTGGTCTTCATGAAGGAGAAATCGGCACGTATTTTGGTATCGTTGGTGTATGGATTGTCATTACTCAGGTACTCATCTTGCGAATAGTCACCAAACACTACACAGAACGGCGGATTCTCATGGTAGCTCTTCCAGTTCTTACCCTCGCTATTGGCACCTACCCCTTCTTGCCGAGTGTTATCTATGCCTATACCCTAGTGCCATTGATTGCTGTGCCAGTAGGTCTCTCAATGGCCAATATAACCGCCCTTATCAGTAAAGGAGTTTCCCCAGCCAAACAAGGAGCAGCGCTTGGCATTAACGGCTCTCTCAACGCTTTCGCCCAAGGCTTCACGCCGCTCTTATCAGGTGTCTTTGGAGCTCTATTGGGCATTACTGCTCCCTTTATTTTTGGTGCTTTAGGGGTTTTCCTAGGCTGGTACATTCTTTTTAATGCTAAGAAGGGCTAGTATGGCAATTACGCTTATTCCTAGTACATCCAGAGGAGGAGGGGACTATGGTTGGCTCAAGACCAAGTATAGTTTTAGTTTTGCTGACTATTATGATGCAAGTCGCATGGGTTTTGGGGCTCTACGGGTGATTAATGATGACTGGATAGCTCCTAATTCAGGCTTTGGTACTCACTCTCACGAAAACATGGAGATTATCACTATCCCTCTTGTGGGCACCCTGACTCACAAGGATAGTCTCGGCACCGAAGCCACTATCGAAGCGGGTGAGGTACAGGTAATGAGTGCGGGCACGGGTATCGCACACTCTGAGTATAATGCGAGCGTTACCGAAGCCCTTGAATTATTTCAAATATGGATAGAACCCAAAGGGTATGGTATTGCCCCACACTATAGCCAGCAGCGTTTTGCTTTTGAGGAACATCCAAATACGCTGTTACCAATTATCACCCCTACTGGAGAGGGAGGGACACTTTCTATCTACCAAGACGCCTCACTCTACCTCGCCGAGTACACAGAGGCTCACACAGAACAATATCCTATCGCTAGTGGTCATGGAGTCTATCTTTTTGTTATTGAGGGAAAAGTCTCTGTTGGTGATCATACACTGGCCAAACGAGATGCTTTGTCTGTAACTAATGAAGAAAAAATAGAGATGGTCATTGAGGGCGGTAGTCGCCTGCTCTTGATAGAAGTTCCTTTATGAAGTGGTCAGATGTAGAGGGTTATGACTACGTACTCCCCAAAGAATTGATTCGAAGAACCGGAGTAGAGCCTAGAGATGAGGCTCGTCTTTTTGTATACGACACTAAGAGCAATACCGTCACATTAGATATCTTCCAAAACTTGGTCGAATATCTGCCAGCAAATTCTCTAATGGTCTTAAATGACACTCGGGTATTGCCAGCGCGCCTGTGGCTCAGAAAAGTTACGGGCGGCAAGATAGAGGTCTTTGTCCTGATGAATCAATTTGAAGACGAAGCACGCATCCCGGTGTTGGTAGATAGGAAAGTAGTGATTGGTCAGAAACTCTTTTTCCCAAATGGTGAGGCTTTTGAGGTAATTGATCAAGAGGAGGGTATCTTCTTTGTGAAAGTCTTAGGCGTTGCCTCACTCCATGAGTTACTGGCTACTTATGGGGAAACCCCTGTGCCACACTATCTAGAAGACACTGAAGCCAAAGAAAGTGAACTACGAACTAGGTACCAGACTATCTTTGCCAAAAGTGATACACCAAATCGAGCCTCTGTCGCAGCGCCTACCGCCTCACTTCATTTTACTGAGCGAGTGTTTGAGTCTCTTAAACAAAAAGACATACGCCAGACTCGGCTCACGCTCGATGTTGGCTTGGGCACCTTCGCACCACTAACTGAGACAGCTTTTGAGAATAAGAAGCTTCATAAGGAGTATGTAGAGGTATCCAAAGATACTGCTCATGATATCAACACAGCTAAGCAAGAGAATAGGGCTGTGATAGCGGTAGGGACAACCGTGACGAGAACAGTAGAAGCGCTGACAAAAACAGGAGAGATACAAGCATATTCTGGATCAGTTGATATATTTATCTATCCACCATACCAGTTCCAAACAGTTGATATACTCCTGACTAACTTTCACCTCCCTAAGACCTCACTCATGCTTTTGGTAGACGCTTTTCTACAACACAAGGAGAGCAAGCGAGATATCCTGAGTCTTTATGAAGAAGCAATAAGAAATGATTTTGCCTTCTACTCATTCGGCGATTCAATGTTGATAAAGTAAGGAAATTATCTATTATACTCCTATTTTTCTATTTTGTCAATAGTGGGGTTGTCAGGAAGGCTTTGTATCAGTACAATAGACAAGTAATGAATTTAGTCGCAATCTGATATGAAAGTACTTCTGGTAAGTGATGTAAAGAGTCTTGGTAAACGAGGTGATGTAATCGAAGTCAAGAATGGCTACGGGCTTAACTTTTTGTTGCCTGAAGGCTTGGCAGTCCTTGCGACCGCGCAAGCAATCAAGGGTAAAGACCGTGTGCTAGCTCAGTTTCAACAGGAAGAACAGGCCGAAGCTCTCGAACTGAGTGCTTTGTATGAGAAACTGAATGGTCAGACAATCACTATCGAAGCTCAGGCTAAAGATGACAAGTTGTTTGGTTCTGTGGGAGCCAAAGAAGTTTGTGAAGCATTGGCTGGTATTGAGGCAAGTGTTGCTCAGGATATGGTAGAACTCCCAAAACCACTGAAGACTGTAGGTGAGCATGTGGTCAAGATAGCTCTCGGGAAGCAAGTTGCTAAGATCACTGTCAAAATCGTTGCAGAATAAGCCCAAGGTGCTATACTAGAAACAATGTAATTTAACAAAGAGTCACAGTGAAAGCTGTGGCTCTTTCTCTTTATTTATTATTTTTATGAGTAGTCAAGTTCGACCGCGTTATATTTTTGTTGTTGGAGGAGTAATGAGTGGAGTTGGTAAAGGTATTACCACTTCATCTCTGGGTAATATTCTTCAAGCGCGGGGCTTCAATGTCACGGCCTTCAAGATAGACCCGTATATCAATGTCGATGCCGGGACTATGAATCCGACCGAGCATGGCGAGACTTTTGTACTAGCTGATGGCTATGAGACTGATCAGGACATGGGCAACTACGAGCGCTTCCTAGATATTCAGCTCGACCGTGACAACTACATGACTACTGGTTTGGTCTATAAAACGGTGATTGAGAAGGAGCGTAACCTTGAATACAAGGGTCGTTGCGTCCAGGTGGTGCCAGATATTCCTCGTGAAGTGATTAGTCGTATCAAGCGTTCAGTCGCTAAGAATAAGGCAGAGATAGCTATTATTGAAATTGGCGGTACTGTAGGAGAATACGAGAACATTCTCTTTCTCGAAGCTGTTCGCATGCTCAAGATTGAGAATCCTAGCGATGTCATCACTGTCATGGTGAGCTATGTACCCACGCCGTCTAAGGTGGGTGAGATGAAGACCAAACCGACTCAGCATGCGGTACGAACGCTGAATGGTACCGGTATCCAGCCAGACTTTATCGTAGCTCGTGCGGATAAAGCGCTTGATGAGAAACGCAAAGAAAAAATTGCTGTTTTCTGTAATGTCCGTACGGAAGATGTTATCAGTGCTCCAGATGTTGAGACCATCTACGATGTGCCGATTAATTTTGAGCGAGATCACCTCAGTGACTTAGTGCTTTCTAAGCTTGGTCTCAAAGCCAAGAAGAAGAATGATGGAACTTGGGCTAAACAGGTCAAGAAGCTCAAAAGTGCCAAGAAGCCTGTCCGTATTGGTATTGTAGGCAAGTACTTTAAGACGGGGGACTATGTCCTCACAGACGCCTATATCAGTGTCATAGAGGCTCTCAAGCACGCAGGATGTCATGAGGGAGCCAAGCTTGAGCTCGATTGGTTGGACAGCACTACGTATGAAGAAGACCCCAAGCAAGTAAGCACACTCAAGAAATATGACGGTATTCTCATTCCAGGCGGTTTCGGTAGTCGTGGTATCGAAGGAAAAATTAAGGTGATAGAGTACTGCCGTAAGAATAAAATCCCGTATTTTGGACTGTGTTACGGTATGCAGCTGGCAGTAGTAGAATTTGCTCGCAATGTAGTTGGACTCAAGGGGGCTAATACCCTTGAAGTTGATTCTAAATCCCCACACTTAGTAGTAGATATTATGCCTGAGCAAAAAGAAAAGCTCGCCAAGCGCGACTATGGAGCTACTATGCGTCTCGGCCAATACGTTGCCAAGATCAAGAAGGGAACACGTGCAGCGGAAGCCTATCAATCAAGCAGTGTTCTTGAGCGTCATCGGCATCGTTATGAAATCAATCCAGAATACATAGA
>CAYHND010000030.1:7025-9065 GCA_964357915.1 uncultured Bdellovibrionales bacterium | reverse complement strand
GCCAGGTGACATCAGCGCTCGCTATCTATGACACTATGCAGTATGTCAAAGCACCCGTGCAAACTATTTGTATCGGTATGGCAGCCTCAGCAGCCTCAGTGCTGTTGTCTTCCGGCACGAAGGGTAAACGCATGATTCTGCCGAATGCGGAAGTGATGATTCACCAGGTCTTGGGCGGAGTGCAGGGTCAGGCTACGGATATCGACATTCATGCCAAGCATATCCTTAAGACTCGTGATCGTTTGAATAAGATTCTTGCTAAACATACCGGCCAGAAGCTCACTCGTATTGAAATGGATACGGAACGCGACTACTATATGTCTGCCGAAGAAGCGGTCAAATACGGGATAGTCGATAAAGTTATTCGCTAAAAAGCCGAAGAGAGGAAAAGCCCTTACCATTCGACAGGCTCATGACCTGCGGTGAGGGCTTTTTAGGTATCTCAAAAATGGCTTGAGTAAAACAGAACATGAATACTATGCCTTACATAAGCCAAATAGTATCATTGAGCCATTGACAAAAGAGAAGAATAGGAGTATACTATATGGTTGAACATTAACAATCCAATTCTCCCAATATTTCTTTCGGTGGTACTCATGGCTCTTCATACGCATGAAGGTCTCTGAGTATCAACCGAGAAGTGAAAGTAAAGGAGAATGATTGTGAAGAAGACAGAAACAACCGTTGCGACCCCGGCGCCTTACTGGGATGAAAGCTCTTTCATGCAGGAAATGCGCGAGCTCGGACATACGATGAACAGGTTTTTCAAGGAAGGTCAATCTAATTTGATTGCCCCTTTTGTCGGCCAAGCCATCAACGATCTTATTGATCAGCTCGAGCGGCATGCATACGAAGTGCCGGTGGTTTCGCAGATTGCCCGCGCAGTCTTTGAACGGCTGATTATTCATCAGCCCAAGCGGCTGGAGGAATTCCGCGAAGCGATGGAAGCTTCCTACGAGAAGGTGGATGGCAAGATGCCGTCAAGCGTGGGACGGATGCTTCAGGCGTGGGAGGACATCCTCTTGAAGCCACTAGCTGAAGGGGTGCCTTTGCCAGAAAGCCTGACCAAGCCCAAACCGGCCAAAAAGGCAACCACTCTTAAGAGCAAGGCGCCGACGGTCAGTCGGAAAGATCGGGTTGTTGGTGCAGCTTCGAAGCTGTCTGCATCCAAAGCGACTGGTGGTATGAGCGCACAGCTCATGACGTTGGTCGACAACGGTGCGTTGCCTGTACCCGCTCCAGCAGAAGTAATAACGCTGGACAAAGCGGCCTAATCAGCCATCGGTCAAATGACCAAAAAAGGCCCGGAAGAAGAAATTCTTCCGGGCCTTTTTAATTACAAGAAGTCTATTTCAATATTTCAAGTAGGCTCGTGCCGTTCATGACGGTGGGTTTGGGGATGTCGAGGATTCCAAGAACCGTTGGAGCAACATCAGAGAGGAGGCCGTTGACTTGGTTCTGTTCACGCATCATTTGGTCAGCAGTTTTCTCGCGTTGATTGTCTGGAGTGAGGTACCAAAGAGGGATTGGATTGGTGGAGTGTTCGGTATCTATCTCACCAGTGGTGACTCGGGTTACTTCCTCTACATTACCGTGATCAGAAGTAATAATCATAGCGCCACCAGCCTTGAGAACAACGGGGATGACAATAGAAAGGCTTTTGTCAGTGGCTTCGACTGCCTCAATAGCAGCCGGCTCGTTGCCGGTATGGCCGACCATATCAGGGTTGGCATAATTGACCAGAATGAAGTCATATTTGTTACTGAGGACAGCTTCAGTGAGCGCCTCAGTAATTTGAGGAGAGCTCATTTCTGGCATTTCATCAAAATGAGCTACGGTAGGAGAGGGAATCAGGGTGCGGTCTTCATTGGGGAACGGTTTTTCTTTGCCTCCATTGAAAAAATAGGTGACATGGGCGTATTTTTCGGTTTCAGCGAGACGGAGCTGAGTTTTCTCATATTGCGAGAGGACTTCTCCAAGACTGCCATCAATATTCTCTGGTGCGAAGGCCACGTGTACATCAAGGTGTTGTTCGTATTC
>CAYHND010000030.1:1200-6925 GCA_964357915.1 uncultured Bdellovibrionales bacterium | reverse complement strand
GGTTTGTTCACCAGTACCTTCTGTGAGGAGTGTATAGGTTTTGGCAATACGTTCCCAGTTGTTATTACGATCCATAGCATAGTTGCGACCACTCAAACTAGCGAGCTTACCTATACCACTGACATTCATTTCACGAAGAACTTCTTTGATGGTCTGAATACCAGCCGTTGGAGCCGAGTCTCGACCATCGGTGAAGGCATGGAGGTATATCTGAGAAACGCCCACCTCTTTTCCGAGACGGAAGAGAGCACTCACATGATCTCTATGGGAGTGGACACTGCCTGAACTGATGAGACCCATCAAGTGTACTTTCTTGCCACTGGTCTTGCCAAGCTCAAAAGCTTCTTTGAGAACGGGATTCTTAAAAAAACTTTCATCTTGGATGGCCAAAGAGATACGGGGGAGATTTTGGTAAATAACTCGTCCGGCTCCCATAGTCATGTGGCCCACTTCGCTGTTACCGGCCGTGTTCCAGGGGAGACCAACAGAAATACCCGAAGCCTGCAGAGTGGTCATCGGGTAGTAGCGGTTGAGGGTGTCAAAAGTAGGAAGAGTAGCTTCGCGAATAGGGTTGCCTTGGGTGCTATTACTCAAACCCCAGCCATCGAGAACTATAAGAACGAGCGGACGGTACATGTGTATTTGTTTGGAATGTTAGTCTGTGTGCTTAGTTTAGCATTTTGCTTGACCTTTTGACAAAAAGGGGTGGAGCGAGCTATCATGGACTTGCAGGGTAATTTACTTATTATCACACCTGCTCGGAATAACTATCAGGCAATTTTCATTCTTGTGAAATTTCATTTTTACGCACTATCATCACTTAAAGGCTTAGGTATAGGAAAATAGGTGTTTTTGGCGCGTTTGGGTGTCTACAAATTATTCCGCTCGGGTGTTTCTCCAATATGGAAAACACACTTATCAGTATCGCGGCCTTGGGCATAGGATTGCTTTTGGGCTACCTGGTGCGTCAGTATCTGGCCAAGAAACAGCTCAACACAGCAGAAGCTCAAGCAGCCAGTATTCTCGAAAAAGCCGAAAAAGAAGTACAGACTCTCACGCTGGATGCCAAGAATCAGGCTATCCAGATTTTAGAGGATGCCAAAAAGGAAGAGAGTAAGCGTTTTGAGAAGCTTCATAGTCAAGAGGATCGTATCGAGAAGAAAGAACTGGCTATTGAAGAGCAGAACCAGGAAATCGACGCCGAAAAGCGCAGATTGATGGAAAAAGCCGAACAAATCAAAGAAATTCAGAAAGAAACTGAAGAAATTCGAGAGCAAGAAGCAGGCAAACTCAGTGAGATAGCCACTCTTTCTAAAGAGCAGGCTGTCGAAGAGCTCTTACGTCTCGTAGAAGAAGAAAGCAAAGAGGCTCTTGTGAAGCGTATGACTCGTCTTGAGCATGACTCCAACGAAGAACTTGAAAGGCGTTCACTCAATATCATGGCCACTATCATTCATAAGTATTCACGCTCTCACGTCTCTGAATTCACCACTACCACGGTCTCTATTCCTTCTGATGAAGTGAAGGGAAAGATTATTGGTAAAGAGGGTCGCAATATTAGGGCTTTGGAAAAAGAAACTGGCGTAGAAATGATTGTCGATGATACTCCAGAATCAGTCATTATTTCTGGTTTTGATCCAGTTCGCCGTGAAATTGCCCGTATCGCTCTTGAGAAGCTTGTCTCGGATGGACGTATTCACCCAGCTCGTATCGAAGAGGCAGTTGAAGAAGCCAAGAAAGAACTTGATCAGAAGGTTAAGGAAGCTGGAGACGCTGCCGCTTTTGATGCTGGTATTCCGGGATTGCATCCTAAGCTTCTCTATATCCTCGGTCGTCTGCGTTATCGCTACAGCTACAAACAAAACGTCCTTCTTCACTCCCTGGAAGTGTCCTATCTGGCTGGAGCGTTGGCTGCTGAGCTTGGCGCTGATGTCAGTTGTGCCAAAAAGGCCGGGCTACTCCATGATATTGGTAAGGCTGTTGATCATGAGATTGAAGGTACCCATGTCAAAATCGGTATGCGTATTCTCGAGAAATTTGGGGTGGGTCAGGATGTTATTGACGCTATGAAGTGTCACCATGACGAATATCCTCATCAGACCATTGAGGCCTTTATTGTAACGGCTGCTGATGCTTTGTCAGCTGCTCGTCCGGGAGCTCGTAAAGAAACCGCTGAGAAGTATATCAAGCGTCTGCAGGAGCTTGAGGCTCTCATTAATACCTTTCCTGAAGTGGAGAAGTCCTATGCTATCCAGGCTGGACGTGAAGTGCGCATCTTCGTCAATCCAGAAAAAACGGATGACTATGGTGCTATGAAGCTGGCTCGTGACATTGCTAAGAAGATTCAGGAAGAATTGAAGTTCCCCGGTGAAATCAAAGTCAATGTTTTCCGTGAGACCAGAGCAGTAGAGTACGCTCGTTAAAAAAGGCCTCAACAAAGGGTTGTGGATAAAAATGGCTTATCTCTTGCATCTTTCGAAAAAAAGGCTTAATATCAGTGCAGGAGGGAAGAGCTTCTCAGTAGAGAGGCTCGCAACTAACTTGCACTTTCACTTTTTTGCGCAGTCCGTACGGACGTAAAAAAGAAAAGTCTAAACTAGGAAGGCAGGTGAACAAACATGAAAAACGTAAATCGCGAAATGCTTGTTCATGCAATCGTAGACAAAACTGATCTTTCTAAGAAAGATGTAGAGGCAACCCTCGAATGCATGCTCGATGTTATCACTGGTGAACTCCAGAAGGGTAACAAAGTAACATTGACTGGTTTTGGAACTTTTAAGGTTTCAGAACGCGCCCAACGTGAAGGTATCAACCCTCAAACGAAGGCTAAAATCACTATCCCAGCCATGACAGTGCCTAAGTTCACTGCTGGTAAAACTTTGAAAGAGGCTGTAAAATAGTCCTGAATGAAGGAATCTCGGAAGAGCCCTTTATATCAAACAAAAAGATAGAACAAAAATCCTCTTTTCGGAGGATTTTTGTTTGGAGCGGTTTGGTTGACTCAGGCGCGTTTCTTGGCTAGAATAAACTGTGTTTTGGAAAGTATGTTTTAAAAATCGGGGCGTAGTATAGTGGTAGTACGAGTGATTTGGGATCATTTAGTCTGGGTTCGATTCCCAGCGCCCCGACTGTTCGACAATTTTATGAGAAAAGATAAAATTGCTCACAGTCTTCGACCGTTCACAACGGATACATATGTGCGATAAGGTAATTGTCGAACAGCCTGTCATCGACTCCGAGGTCGCTCAGACTCGAGGAGAGCCTGTCGAAGGCAAGTATACATTCTATATTCTTCGTTGTTTAGACAACAGTTATTACTGTGGTTCAACCAATAATTTAAAGAGGAGAATAGAAGATCATGGTAAAGGTATCGCTGCTAGCTGGACGGGCAAGCGATTGCCTGTAAAGTTAGTTTATCAAGAACAATATAAAACCTCACTTGAAGCAAGAAGAAGAGAAGTTCAAGTAAAAGGTTGGACTCGAATAAAAAAAGAGAAACTTATTCAAGGTATTTGGTCTAAAGTATGAAAAAAATTGTGACAATCGGAGGAGGGACAGGTAGTTTCATGCTTCTCTCTGGTTTGCGTGAATACCCAGTGGAAATAACGGCCATTGTCTCTATGGCTGATGACGGTGGCTCTACGGGGGTATTGCGTGATGAACTCGGTGTTTTACCGCCGGGTGATGTCCGTCAGTGCTTGGTAGCGCTTTCGCGTTCTTCTGATATGATGCGTGATTTGATGAACTACCGCTTTCAAGAAGGAGCACTCAAGGGACATAGCTTTGGTAACTTGTTTTTGTCAGCCCTTGAGAAAGTAACGGGAGCGTTTGCACTTGGTGTTCATGAAGCGGCACAGATACTCAATATCACAGGAGAGGTAGTACCGGTCACGGGGACTGATACGAGCTTGCAGGTGAAGCTTGTTGACGGGACGGTTTTGGCTGGTGAACATGAAATCAACACTTCTAAGCGGTTGGGAAAAGTAGGTATTAAGAAAGCTTTTCTGAAGCCCGAGGCTATTGCCAATCCACGAGCTCTTGAGAAGATCTTGGAGGCTGATCTCATTGTGCTTGGACCAGGTAATCATTTCTGTAGTATCATCCCCAACCTGCTCGTAGAGGGCGTGAGTGACGCTATACGACGTTCAAAGGCCAAAGTAGTATATAACTGCAACTTGGTGAACAAGCGTGGGCATACCGATGGATATACCGTAGATGACTACGTAGCCGAAATCAATGGTTATCTAGGCGGAGAAAGAGTGGATTTTGTGACCTATAACAAGAAACGGCCATCCGAAAAGCTCTTAGCAGAGTACCGCAAAGAAGACAGTGAATTAGTGAGCTTCCACAAAACAGAGAGTGCCAAAAAGTATCGAGTGGTAGTCAGTGATTTCCTCAATACCAAGAAGGTAGTGCGCCAAAAAGCAGATGCTATTGGGGCGACTCGCTCATTCATCCGTCATGATGGGCATAAGTTGGCTAAGACATTAGTGATGCTTCTTGAGGTGGACGCTTACGAAAAGATTTTCCGTGAAATAGTGTAGATTTTGACAAGACGCTCTGATACAGCCAGAATAGATACATGATTACACTGACCCTAGAGAAAATTGAAGACACTGCCTACGGAACGAAAACGTTCTTTTTTAATAAACCAGAGAATTTTCATTTTTTGGCTGGGCAATATGTCGCCTTGAAGCTGAATTCTTTGGTAGAGCCAGATACTCGCGCTGGAGTACGCTCTCTTTCTATCTGTTCTGCTCCGAGTGAGAATTTTATTGCTTTTACTATGCGTCAAAGTGAAAGTGGTTTCAAGAAGACATTTTGGAAGATGGAGCCAGGTGAAACGGTTAGTATCACGCCAGCGATTGGCAAGTTTGTGTTGGATCCGAGCGACACGCGAGAAGCAGTTTTTCTGGTTGGTGGTGTAGGAATTACTCCAGTGCGGAGTATGCTCTGCGAGGCAGCCAAGACACAGAGCACGCGTAAACTCATCTTATTCAACGCTAATCGTGGCTGTGAAGATGCCCCTCATAGAGACGAGCTTCGAAACCTGACTTTAGCTCATTTTCGTTATCTAGACATCTTCTCTCAGGCAGAAGAAAGAACTCTAGGTGATGGTGAGGTCAGGGGTTATATAGACAGGGCTCTGATAGAGCGCTTTCTAGACAATCCAAAAGAATGCGTGTACTATATTGTAGGTTCACCCTCCTTCCTAGAGGCGATGCAAAAGATACTGACTGACCTAGGAGTTCCCGAGGAACAGTGGCACAAAGACCCTTTTACTGGGCTAGAGTCGGCGAGTTTGAAAAAATAGCCAAGCGGGTATTGTATAATGGCTCATTACATCAGCCTTCCAAGCTGAGGACAGGGGTTCGATTCCCCTTACCCGCTCAATAAGCAAAAACAGCATCTTTCATAGGTGCTGTTTTTGTTTTTATTGGATTTTGGAAAGGGGGATCGAACAAGAAAATTAAAGAGAGTGTATACTAGAGGTATGGAAAACTCTCCATTTAATCGAAATGTACGATCATCACGCTTTGATAAGAAAAAAGGGTTGCTTTTGGGCGGGAGTATAGCAGGGTTCTTTGTTGTGGGGGCACTTTCTTGGTTGACTTTTTTCAAGCCTGAGCCAGTAATAGCTCCAGAGCCTGTGGTAGTAGAAGAAGTAGCGCCAGTAGAAGAAATCCCGACAGGGCCACAGGGTTTTTATGAACCGGAAGAAAAT
>CAYHND010000030.1:0-1100 GCA_964357915.1 uncultured Bdellovibrionales bacterium | reverse complement strand
AAAGAGCGTAACTTTGATTTTCGAAAAATGTGTCGAGCTGGCAGCAAAGATTTTTGGGGAGCGCATTCTTGTAAACCATCACTTGAAAAAGAAGAATACCGAGAATATATTCGCTATATTACTGAAGAAGCTATGAATATGGGTATTCAGAGTTTTCTCTTCGGACAGATATTCTACCAAGATACTGCCAACCGAGAGAATTCCTACATGCCTGAGGTGATTGAGCATATGCGAGAGTATGCCAGTTTTCGAGGAATGGAAATTCTTATCGGGGCACAGACGAATGACATCACCGATGAGAAATATTTGAGACAGTTTGACTTTATCGAAGGCGGAGTCGGTCTCCATGCTGATGGGAGTATTGAGAGTGGTGCCTGTTTCTCACGCTGGTATCAAAAACCAGGAGACTGGTGCTGGGCATTGCTGTGGCATGATAGATACAAGAGTAAGGCCAATAACGTTTTTGTTCATCTCGACTGGAGCGGCAAGATAGGGGATGATATGAGTATTTTTACCCGGATGGAGGCTAATCAACGCGCTGAGACGGTAGAGCGTCTTCATAAGTATTTCACCAAGCAAAACGTGGGTTTCTTGGTACCGATACTTGCTACCCTCCATGAGGATAATGGGGGCTGTAGTGGACCCAAAGATCGCTTCTATTCTGCGAGTAATAAGTACAGCTGTAAAGATGAAGATCGTATTAATAGTTTGCTACGAAAGACAGCATACTAAAGGAATTTTTATGAAACAATTTCAGAAAGTAGTTGAAGACTTTGTGTGCGAGGTTTGTGGTGCCGAAATTGAAGGCAGTGGCTATACTAATCATTGTCCGAAGTGTCTGGTCAGTAAGCACGTGGATGTGTCTCCAGGTGATCGCGCCAGTGAGTGCGGAGGGCTCATGCATCCGGTGGCTATCGAAATGAAAAATGGAGAACAGAAATTGGTTCACGAATGTGAAACGTGTGGTTATCGGAAGACCAATGTAGTCCAAGACGAGGATAGCAGAGATGCTCTCTACGCTTTAGCTAAAGGCCTGGCAGACAAGGAGAGTGGCCTCAGTAGGTAAGCAAGTAAGAAAAAAGAGCCCGAAGGCTCTTTTT
>CAYHND010000029.1:5553-9470 GCA_964357915.1 uncultured Bdellovibrionales bacterium | reverse complement strand
TTGATATTGCTTTGTACTATGTCTTCACTCGAGAGCTACACATCTCGTATCTCTTGAGTCGAGTATACTCTCTCTCAGTAGCGATTTTCTGGAACTTCTACCTGAACCGCATTTGGACGTTTACGGCTAGAGGTGGGTCGCTTATAGCTCAGTTTTGGCGGTTTTTGACGGTCATCGGCATCACCTCTCTAGCCAATCTTCTATTTATGCATATAGGTGTTTCTGTGCTCGGCTTTCATGATATTGGAGTGATTCTTTTTGTGTCAGTTTTATTAACTTTGGTTAACTTTACCGCTCATTCATTTTGGAGTTATGCTATCAAACAAGCTTAAAAAATATTCACAACCATTTTTATGTTATCGAAGAGTTTTGGGACAACTACTTCTTCTGACATTTCTTTTGGCAGCTGAATTTTCAGTCATGCCACTGACTTTCGGTCCGGATCGAAGAATTCATGACCCGGCCGTGTACCGTCTGCAGGATTCAACATATCTTCAAGGGGACTGGTATACTGGCATGGCAGTTGAAAGTGGTGTGTATACTTTCTATAGCGCCTTGATTCACGCCTCTTCTTTTTTGGGTATCGGAGAGGAGCTTTGGCGGATGCTTCTCTACATCAGCTGTATGGTAGGCCTCTATGTGTATCTCCTCAAGCTCGCAAGGCTTTTTACGAGTAGTTGGCTAGTGGTACCCCTTGTAGTAGTTCTCCATACACTTCTCGTAACCGCTAACCCGCCTCTGTGGTTGTATGGTTACTATATTCAGGTTGATGGTGGACTAGCACCCCGTAGTGTGGCCATGGCATTCTCGATAGCGGCTCTCTACTATCTTTTGAAGGCACCGCGGTATCTTCCGTGGATTCTGCTCGGACTCTCGACATTAGCGCATGTTTCGCATTCTTTTATTACATTCGTTCTTTTTTTAGGAGCCTGGTTTTCATACAGGTTGTTTACAGAGTTTCAGAAGAGCAAAAGTTTTGAACTCAATGTTTATTGGCCAGCTATTAAAGAATCTTTTTCCGCAAGTTTTCTCTACCTTATTGCAGGGGGGTGGTTTTTGCTGCAAGTATTCTGGCTAAGCCTATCTCAGACGAGTACTTTTAGTGCTCAAAAATTTATTTGGGCCTGGGTTTACTTCCGAGCACCCTATATGGCGCTTCCTACAGTCCCTGAAGGATACTGGTTTATACTAGCTTTTCATGTAGCTGCGCTTTTTTGTGGAGGATGGTTAGTGAGAAGATGGTATGCAAAACAGCGAGCCTTTGTTGATCTCCTTCTCTTTGTCGGTCTTTTTGCTCTAGGAGGCTTTGGCGTCTTCTATCTTTTTGCCTTCATGGTGCCATGGGTTCCTGGTTTTCAATTTTACTCATTGAGACTTGTTTATTTCACCTATCTTATTGGGCATCTATTCATGGTTCTATTCTTGATGAGTCTGGCCAAGAAGCTTTGGCAAACGAAAAGTTTGACTAGTCTCAACATCTCAGAGCGAATCGCGTCTGGCTTCCTCCTCCTTTTTCTAGGGGGAGCTTTGTGGCTCTGTCCTGTTTTTCCAGGCACTAAGTTTGTGATTGGGGCTCCCGGTAATCTTGAAAAAAGTTGGGAGCAGATCCTGAAGCCAGGAGCGGCATTGCCCGAATCAGTCACGGGACTCTATTTGGCTAAGCATCCAGAGCCCTTTTTGGCACCACCAGACTGGAATGGAACCCGGACGTATCTTCCTACAGTAGCCAGTTTCAAAACATTTGGTTTTACCCCGGAGGGCCTAGAAGAATGGTACGAGCGCATGGATACTCTTTCTCGAGGTGAGCTACAGAAGGCTTATGAGAAGCAGAGTAAGAAGGAGAAATATAAGCCAGTGTATATTAATTGGAAGCAAGCGTATGAAACTCTGACAACTCAGGAGGTAGAAGAACTTTCCAAAAAATATAACTTCAATCTTTTTCTCACGTATAGAGAAAAAGAATACCCGTTTGAACTATTGGTAGAAGATGAGGGTTACCGTTTGTATCGTTTGGATACTAATGGAGCGCTTCCGCGAAAATAGATTCTATTTGAGCTGACACTTTTTGACTAGAAAACTTTTCTTGGTACAGGGTGAGAGAATTTTTGGAAAACTTTTCTAGGAGCTCTGTATTTTCAAAAAACTGAAGGATTGAGTGAACGAGAAATTCTTCAAGAGGTTTCATTTCCCCATTTTTCTCAGCCTCAAAAAGTCTCTGATAGAGAACTTTAGCATCATAGAGTTTACCGTACATTTCCTTTGTTTGAGGGTCGTAGTCCATTAGAGGATGGTATTGGTAGAGAAAACCATTGAAGTTATCAATAATCATTTCTTGAGTAGCGTACTGCTCTGTGCCAATAAGAGCCATACCGGATGCGATGGCTTCAATAAGCACCAAACCAAAGGTATCTCGAAAAGTAGGAAATAAGAAAACATCGTATTTTTTATAGAGGACCATCATTTCTTCAGAGCTTAAGGTAGCATCAAGGAGTTGTATATGGGGAATACTCTCAATACGGGTTCGGTCTTCTGGTAGAAGCATGTGGAGGGGAGTCACGATGGTAAGGGAAACATCAACACCTTTTTTTTGGAGAATCTCAAAGGCGTTCACTACCTCGCGCCCACCTTTGACGTAGTAGATTCCGGTAAAAAGAAGTCTCAGCGAATCTTGAAACTTTTTTGGAGTAGTATCTCTCGCCTGTTCTACAAAGGGGTAAATTTGTACAGATTTAGCCTCTATGATTTCTCGTACTCTAGGTGAAAACTTTCCAGTAGCTAGCATACTTTGTTTGGCTGTTTTGCTCATGAAGATGAGTTTTTTGCATTGAGGAAGTCGAATAAGGAGAGAAAACCACAATTGAGCGAGAGGGTTTCGGAGTATGGCAACGTCATAATTAAAGAGTGCGGCTCCATTTTCTATATACGTACAGTAGGGCTTATTAGTAATAAGGAGACATCCGTAGGTAAAAAGAGCATCGTTTTTTGCGCTCATATGTACTCTTACATTGAGAATCCCAAAAATGCGACGGAGTTTATTTTTCCAAGTAATTTTGGAACGTGAAAACTCTTTCTCAGGAGTAGACATGCTCACCTTATAGAAACTTCTTGTTTGGGAAAACTTTTTAGATTTTACCCTAAATTCAAAGTGGGGGAGTGCTTTTTGAAAATCAAGAATGTGTTTACGAAGGTACGGTTGGAAAAGATAAATGCTCTTTTTCTCCATAACTATTTTTTTTCAAGTAAAATCCAGTAACTTTGGGCAGCGGTGTTGATATCAAATATCTTTACAAAGTTTCGTACGAGAATTCCTTTCCAGCTATTACTGAAGTTACAATTCAAAAACTCACGAGATAGAGAAAGATTATTTCTTTTGGCGTAAGCACGAAAAAAAGCTTGTGCGTCATTAGAACTAAAAAACCAACGATGACGATCCTCAGGTTTCTCTAAGGGCAGTCCATAGAATTTACTAGCCTTACCTCTAAAGAGAATATTCATTCTCGTAAAAATATCAGTGCAATTAGGGAGTGAGATGAGGATATATTTATTGGAAACACGACAGAGCTCATCCACCATTTCGTGAAAGTTTTCTAGGTGTTCAAGGACTTCAGTACAGACCACAAAATCAAACTGTCTATCCTGAAATTGAGTCAGTTTTTCTTTTTCAAAGTCCACGGTAATATCAGGTGCACCATAGAGATCAATACCGGTGACTTTTTGTCCCACTATTTTCTTGAGTGTATTATAATCACAACCAACATCAAGAACAGAAGCAGAGTTTTCAATTTCGGTAGTAAAAGTTTTAGCTATAAAGTGAGCTCTCCCTTCACGGTTAGAGAAGTAGTCATAGCGTTTTGTAATTTTCATAGTCAGCTTTTAATTTTAATTAAGAAGTCGATGTACTGATTAATCATTTTTTC
>CAYHND010000029.1:1520-5453 GCA_964357915.1 uncultured Bdellovibrionales bacterium | reverse complement strand
GTAGCTTTGTTTCAAATCCCTCTAATTCCCGGATAAAATGACCAGCGATCAACAGCTTGAAGCTACCGGGACGACTCGCTTCAAGCAACGTCAGGGCTTTTAGGAGAGGGAGAATTTGGTCAGTTCTCCGAAACTCAGAAGCAGTGAAAAAGAGAGCTTGCTCAGGAAAGTCCCGCAGTTTTTGAGAGGAACCTTCTGGTGAAAAAAGATCTGTGTCAATCCCATTGTAAATTATAGAATACTGATCGTGAAGTTTCTTTCCTAAGAATCTATCTGCACAGTACTTACTGTAGTCACTTTGGTAGACGGTATAGTCGGTAAAAAGGTGACGAATAAGAGTTGCTTTGAGGTTAAGAAGGGGAAACATCCATTTAGACACTGACCAGTAGAAAACACCATCAAGTCTTTGGACGATAGGAATTTTACGCCTCTTAGCTTTAAGGATGTACTTAAAAGGTGCCTGAACGATGAGAAAAAGAATATCGTAGTCAGGTGTTTCCTGAAAAGTAACTTCATGACCTCTCTCCTCTAAACCAAGTTTAAATTTAGTCACAAAACTCGAGGGACCACCAATATCTTTCACCTCAAATGGAATAAATATTTTCATAAGAAGAGTTCTCTTTTGAGGCTTCTGAGCCAAGCAGGGGTGAGAGCAACTAGGAGGGGCTCAAGGATGAAGCGGTATTCGAGAAGAGACCTCCGGTACGATCTAAGGTATTTGAGTTGTGTTTTGACACACTGAAGCATTTGCTCACGTTGTTTCTGAGAAGAAAGGGTGTCCATGGCATTACGATGACAGAGAAACGCTGGAAGATTAGCGAAACAAGTTTTTGGTAGGAGGCGGAGCCAGAGATCATAGTCTTGGCCATAGCGTACGTTACTATCATAACCACCAAGAGCTTTAACAAACTCAGTGCGAAATAACACAGTGCTGTGAGCAAATGGGTTTCTCTTAAAGATAGACTTTTTGATAGCGGTGTCAGTTTCGGGAAGGGTGACGGGTATTTCTTTGGTTGTAAAATGATTGATGTAGTTAGTACCTACCATACCGTGATCTGGGTGTGTTTCAAGAAAAGAGAGTTGTTGGGCAAGTTTGGAGGGCTCCCACCAGTCATCGCTATCAATACGCGCTGTGTAGGGGCTGGTAATAGACTGGAGTCCAAGATTAAGGGATCTAGTAAGGCCAAGGTTTGTTTCATTTTCTATAAGGAGTAAGCGCCCACCAAAGAATTGAAGCCACTTTTGGATGATTTGTGACGAGGTATCTGTAGAGGCGTCATTGATGCAAACGATACTAAAATCCTGAAAACTCTGGTCAGCAATACTTTGAAAGCACCTATCAAGGGTTTTTTCATCATTGAAGACGGAAATCAAGATAGAGAGGCGAGGTAGTGGATTCATATTTTTTGAGCACTTTTTTTGTAAAACGCTATCCACTGAGAGGTAACGTGGGGGAGTGAATAGGTTGTTTCCATTAGGTTGAGGGCATTCTTACTAAGGAGGGCTCTTTCATGAGGATTCTGAAAAAGCCTTTCTATAGCCTTATTTATGGCTTGGGCGTTTTTAGTAGGACAGAGAAGCCCAGTTTTTTGATCAGTAATGAGTTCTCTATTTTCGGGAATATCTGTTGTGATTACTGGAAGACCCGAAGCCATGGCTTCCATGATGGCATTGCTCATACCCTCAAAAAAAGTGGGGAGCACAAAGATACTTGAGATACGGAGGAGTTTTGGAACATCTGATCTCTGGCCGAGAAAGAAGATGTTGTTTTTGGATAGATAGGATGATACTTGTCTCTGAAGGTTTTCCTTTTCTTGTCCTTGGCCCACGAGGAGTAATTTCCCAGTTTTGTTTTTTTGGAAAAAACTTTCAAAGGCAGTGAGTAAGTACGTATGGCCTTTGTTGACGTGGAGGTTAGCAACACAGATGATGACGAAGTCTTCATCAGTTATACCGAGACTATTTTTGAGTTCTTGTGAAGATTCTAAAGAAGTGAATAGCTCTAAATCCATAGCACAGGGGAGGACAGTTATTTTTTTTTCAGCAACACCAAATTTTTCCACATAAGCCTGTTTCACTGACTGCGCGTTGGCCATGTAGCCATCACAAAGATACCGAGTGGTTTTTTCAAAGAGACGAGGAAACCAATATGTATCAAAGTTATAGGTAGTGACCAATGAAGAAATGGTACGACAAGGGAGTACCCACTGAATAATAAGACGACCTATGACGTCAGCATGGAAAAGATGTGTGATGAGAAGATCAGGATGTAGTGACTTTATTTTCTTAGCGAGTTGTATGTAGGAGATTGGATTGTAGTAGTTCTTCTGATTTAAGGCGATTACCTCGATACCTCTTTTTCGAAATTCTGCTGCCAGGGAGCCTTCTTTTTCAATAGTAACGATAATGTTCTCAACCTCTTCATTAATTTTTGGAAGCATCCTCAACAAAGCCATTTCACAGCCTCCAACCTCTAGAGTTCTAATAAGTTGAACAACCCTTCTCTTAGAATTCATAGATGCCCGTACAAGTGATGCCAGCTTCTGGATGTTCAAAAGCTTCAATACTCTGTAGTTTAGCTGAATCAAACCATTCGCGGATTTCTTCTACGTAGTAGTAGTTGCTTTTGGGTGTGGCTAGTACGTCAAAGGCATCGTTGAGTTTCATATTGAAAGGGAAATTGGCGTAGTAAGAGAAAGGCACTTTCTTAGCCAATTTCTTGAAACCATACCAATTGAGAATATGGGTGAGCATATTGATGATATGGATAGCTAGCCCTGGAATATAGCAGAGCTTGTAGAGGAGTGGTTTAGGGAGGTTTTTGAGAAGGTCACGGAGGGGTTCATAAAAATAGAGAGCGCGGGCATTATTGCGACGATTGTAGACCCAGATAAGCATGCGACCACCCTTCTTGAGTACAGGAGGAAGCTTAGTAAAGCCATCTTTAGGTTTTGGAAGATGATGAAGGACACCAATAGAGTAGGCTATATCAAACTTACCAGTAAACGGCATGGCGTAGATATCAGCTTGGACAATACAGACATTCGGGAGATGGTGAGTCATTTCATAAGCTACCTCGACACTCTCACCAAGATCAGTCCCAAAGGACACATTGGTACCAGAAAGCGCAGCCCATTTGGTGAAGCGTCCTGATCCACAGCCAATATCAAGAGTCAATTTTCCTTTGAGATCTGATTCTTTAATATAGGGAGTGAGAAAGTGAAGGAAGTTTTGTTTTTCGTAAGGGTTTTCTTTATAGATATATTTCCACTCATACGCAAAGCTTTCAGCAGTTTTCTTTTGGTGAGTAATAAAAGCATCGAAATCCTTGATACGATCTAAACTGGCTTGCCATTCTTCTCGAACATCTTGAGGCAAGAGGTCTTTGTATTCATGGAAAAACTCATAACGAGTTTGTAAGAGATTTTCGCGTAGTTCAGCCACCATGATGCGAGGAATGCCGGAAATGATGGGATACCAAGTAGTGTCATTCTTGAGAATACCCGCTTCGACATGTTGGCTATCTTCTTTGAGTATCTGTAGTTCAAAAGAAGTACCTGAGAGCGGATCAGAAAGATAGGAGAGGTGATTTTTACGCATAGTACAATTAAGGAAAACAAAAATTATGGCTTATATAAGTCTTTTATATAGTATAGCACAGGTTTTTTAGTCGAAATATGCCTCAAACCAAAGTTCAAGGGTGAGAAGAGCCCAGATGCGCGGAGCGTGGTTGATGGTGGTCTGACAGTGCTCATCGAGGATGGCTCGCACAGCGGATTCTCGGAAAAGGTTACGCGAGAGGGCTTTTGGTGAGAGAAGTTTTTGGTACATATAGTCTCGTAGTTCACCACGGAACCACTGATCTATAGGTACTCCAAAGCCCATCTTGGGACGAAACATGACTTCATCTGGGATGATGCCACGAAGAGCTTC
>CAYHND010000029.1:0-1420 GCA_964357915.1 uncultured Bdellovibrionales bacterium | reverse complement strand
GCTACTGTTACATGTTCTCGAGTCAGTTTGCTCACCAGGTAGGTAGGAAGAGCGCTAGAGTCTGCAAAGGGTTCTTCATACTGACGTACTAACAGGGGGAGGAGTTCAATAGCGTCAGGTTCGACAACAAACTCGGTATGATGAGTTTTGAATTTCTCAGCTACCATACGGGCGTAGGGGAGCTCGTTGTAAGCATCTTCCTTGAAGCCAATGGAAAAAGTTTTAATAGGGGAGGAAGAATTCTTTGCCATGAGCGCCACAACCGCACTGGAATCAATACCACCAGAGAGAAAAGCACCAAGGGGAACATCAGAAATCATTCGCAAGCGGACCGACTCGTCGAGTTTCTCGAGAATTTTTTGTTTCCAAGATTTCTCACTTAAATTCCACTTGGTACTGTAGTCCAGTTTCCAGTAGCGCTTCTTTTCGATTTCACGAGTTTTTAAGTTAATGAAGAGATGGTGCGCGGGTTCTAATTTTTTAATTCCTCTGAATCCAGTTAGGGGAGCTGGGACGTACTGCAGGGTCAGATAGTGATGAATGGCCTCATAGTCTGGTGAACGATCGTATTCTGGTTGAGTAAGGATAGCTTTGAGCTCTGATCCAAAGAGAAAGACTTTGTCATCGAGGTAGTATTTGAAGGGCTTCTTGCCGACACGGTCACGGGCACAGAAGAGCGTTTGATCTTGCTCATCATAGATGGCAAAGGCAAACATGCCACGCAGGTGATCCACACAGTTTTTGCCGTACTCTGCGTAGAGAGCGAGAATCACTTCAGTATCCGATTGTGAGACAAAACTATAACCCTTAGCAATGAGCTCAGTACGTTTCTCTTGGAAATTATAGATCTCACCATTAAAGACTATCTCGTAGCGGTCAAGATAACGCATAGGTTGTCGTCCAAGAGCCGAAAGATCGATGATAGCGAGGCGTTGGTGGCCGAGACCCACTGTTTGGTTCGGTGAAATATAAACACCCGTAGCATCTGGGCCACGGTGCTCTATGGCTTTGTTCATCTGGATTATTTCGCTTTCTGAGACGATCCTGTCTCCAAAAGTGATCTTACCAACGATACCGCACATAAAAAATCGCTTAAAAAAGCCTTAGTTACTTGTCTATAATAGCCTAGATAAGCTATACTGACAAAAATTAGCTAACTCTCTATCTATGGAAACTGTTGCCTGTAAGGTATGCGGAAAAGAGGAGTGGGTACCGGTATTAGAGAGTAGGGACTTTCTTCATGATTTGCCGGGCGTGTTTACTATCGCTCGCTGTAGCAATTGTGGTTTCATGGCAACCAATCCGCGTCCTGATGCGAGGGAAATTCTCAATTATTACCCAGAAGAATATGCTCCGTATCAGTTAAATGCCTGGAGAGTGGAAAAAATGGTGCGCTATCGACGGAAACACCCTAAACTTT
>CAYHND010000028.1:0-9994 GCA_964357915.1 uncultured Bdellovibrionales bacterium | reverse complement strand
GAGCCGGGTTTGAGGTGGTCATTACCGCGGAGCGTCTTGGCGGTAAAGAAATTGAGGTCAAAAAGATGAACACCGGCTCGGAAGGACTCTAGTTCGTTCTCGCCATAGACGACCAGGTCTTTGCCAGGAGGAATGTCGCCGACACGCTTCTCAAGCTCATCAAGAGTGATGTGGATAGCACCCTTGATATGTTTACGCTGATAGTTTTCTTCTGACTGGGTATCAATAATAGCGACACTAGGAGATCCAATAAATGGTAGAAGGTTTTCTTTGGTAATGAAATTCACTTTGGATTGATCAACCAACTCACTGGGATTACCCGTCGAGATAACAGGATAACCTTTTTTTGCCCATTCCTCAAAACCACCAGCTAAGAACCAAAACTCGATATTTTTGGCTTTCAGGGTATCTTCTGCCAACTCATTGGCCTCGGGGTTTTCCAGGGAGCCTATAACTACCAAGAGAGAGCCTTCTTCTTTTTGAAAATTGGTCAGACTGTCACTCGGGAAAGAGCGACTCTTGGGAATGTGTTTGGCGACAAACTCTTCATTACTGCGGATATCAAGCAGGTAGACATTTTCGTGACGGGTGAGTTTGGCCTGGAGATCACTTGGAGTAATGGTTTGTCGTTCAATATTTTCAGTTGCACCAGTACTCTGGCTAGTGCCTTCGTTTAGGGTGTCACCACTCCAAAAGCTCTTAGCAATAAAGAAAACACCAACGACAAGAATACTTGCCATGCCGATACTGATAGCTTGAATATTTTTTTTATCGAGACCCCGTTCCATATTATTTAAGAGTACTTCCAATGAAAGTAGGATTGCCTTTAATGAACTCACTAACAGGCATGCGATTGCGTCCTTCGAGTTGGATTTCTTCTAACACTATCATACCACGTTCGGCCTGAACGAGAATCTTACCCTCGTGTTCGAGCACCATGCCGTGTACTGGGGAGAGCTTGCGATCTGGTAAGAGGTTGATGACGTGAAGCTTCAGACGAAGGGTGTTGTTTGGTTGTGGCCAAAAAGTGTAGAGCCCAGGCCATGGGCTGAGGGCACGGTACTGATTGTAAATACGACTAGCTTCACTACTCCAAATCACTTGTCCGTCAGAGCGCTCAATCAACTGACAAAGCGTAGCGCCAGTAGTTGGCTGCGGCGTAGCAGGGAGCTGGTGCTTGACGTAGAGAGGCAGATCTGAGGAAAGCATTGTCTTAGCGAGAAGGGTGAGCTTGGTAGTCAGTTGCTCCAGCATTTCGTCAGGCTGTATCTTGACGGTTTTTTGGCTGATGATATTACCAGTATCCATACCCGTATCCATTTCCATCAGGGTGATGCCCGTCACTTCGCATCCATCAATGAGGGCATTGTGAATAGGCGAAGAACCTCGGTAGAGAGGTAGGAGTGAAGCGTGGACATTGACCGCTCCAAAGCCGGGAAGTTCTAGAAAACGCTTTGGGAGAATTTTTCCGTAGGCAGCTACAATGATGATATCTGGAGAGAGGGCTTTGACTTGAGCGAAAGCAGTATCATCTAACTTTTCGGGCTGCAAGACGGGGAGAGAGTGCTCGAGGGCGAGCTTTTTGACAGCACTGACGGTCACCTCACCCTTCCTGCCAGAGGGCTTGTCTGCTTTGGTGACGACACCAACAATATGGTACCGGTCTTCGATCAGCGTCATCAAGAGATCAGCGGCAAAGGGTGGCGTACCCATAAAAACCACTTTGATTTGTGGCGCAGGCGCCTTCTGAGGAGCAATCGTTTGATTTGATTTCAAAGAATTGGAGGGGGCGGTCTTTTTGGAAAAGAATTTAGTCCAGAGTCCCATAGAGTTTTTTGTATTGAGGATTTTTGTGTTGTTTGGCGTAACGGTCACAGATGAGAATACCATCAAGGTGGTCAACTTCATGTTGGATAACAATAGCCAGAAAGCCGGTAGCACGTACTTTTTTGGGGAGACCACGCTCGTCTTGGTACTTGAGGGTTAAACTTTCTGAACGAACAATAGAAAAATATTGCCCAGGCAGACTGAGGCAGCCCTCCTCAAAGAGAACTTTTTCTTGAGAAAGAGAGGTGATTTCTGGATTGATGAGCGTGTAGAGGACGCCGTCTGCTTCAGCAATGGCTAGACGGATAGACTGACCGATTTGGGGAGCAGCTAGACCAACGCCCTTAGCCTTGTCCATAGTTACTTTCATTTCTGGCAGGAGTGCCTGAATCTCCGGTGCGAGGGCATCGGCTACGAGAGCGGTTTTTTGTTTGAGGATAACGGTGTCAGCACCGGTAACGAGAGTGAGCATAGTCATTATGAGAAATGCAGTGGATGGCGATCAATAGTATAGAAGGCGGCGAGTTTGAGGAGGGTGCTCTCGAATTCAGGAGAAAGCTGAGTGATGCGCAAGAGGACAGAAGTGCTTTTTTGGAGAGTGAGTTTCTTAGCTTGCGGAAGAGCAACAAAGCACTCAGGAAAATTCTTCTGGAGAGTCTCAAGAGCTAGAGCAGCTTTCTTTTCTCCCTGACTCGTCAGGGTGTTTTTGGTGAGAGCAAAGATAGTACCTGCTGGTGGATAGCCAAGAGCCAGGCGATCCTCGAGGAGTTGGAGAGCAATAGTTTGGTAACTCTTTTCTTGGAGCTTCCTCAAGAAACGGTGTTTGGGTTCAAAGGTTTGTAAGAGAAGCTTACAAGGGTGCCTCTTGTCTCCAAGAGAGAGCTTGGTCATGGTTTGTAAAAAACGCTCATCTCCGCGGAAATCCAAGTCAGAAAGGGCATTATCCGCGTCAATCATAGCAACCAAAGCAATATTCGGCAAGGGAAATTTCTTCTCAAGCATGTGTGTGCCGATAGCGATATCGACCTTACCGAGCACAAGGTTTTGATACGTAACAGTGAGGTCTTTGTGCTTGCGGATAGTCTCTCCGTCAAAGCGGGCCAAGATCGTGTAGGGGAAGAGTTTTTTGAGTTCAGTTTCGATTCTCTCACTCCCAATGCCACGAGCCCAAAATACCAGATGACCACAATGATTACAGCCAGGAAAAAGGCTGGTCTGATAATCACAACCTGGGCAGGTGTAACGACCACTTTTGGTTTCACGAAGGGCGTGGGCACTCTTGGGGCAGCGAAATATTTTTTTGCAGCCAGCACAGACTGAATAGGAAGCAATGCCACGTTGGGGCACGATAATCAGAGCTTGCTTGTGTGCCTTGAGGGTATCGAGGAGGGTGACACGCAGTTCTTCACTTATTGGTGAGAAATTTTTGCGGTAGCGTTCCAGGCGGAGATTGACGAGGCTCACTTCTGAGAGAACGGGAGTAGCTGGGAATGTCTTGAGAAGAAGTAAGGATTTCTTTTGGATTTCATAGAAGCTCTCCAGGCTTGGGGCGGCTGTTGTATAGAGTAGTTTGGCCTTATGAATATCGCTTAGAGTCTTAGCCTCAAAGCGTGCATGGTAGCGAGGACTCATATCCCACTGTTTGTAACCCTGATCCTGTTCTTCAGTAACGATGATAGCACCGAGGTCACTAAAAGGTGCAAAGAGTCCTTGGCGGGTTGAGAGGATGACAGTAGCCTCACCGCTTTGGATGCGCTTCCAGCCACTTTTGTATTCCTTAGGAGTTAGGTGACTATGGAGCACTACAATA
Organism: uncultured Bdellovibrionales bacterium; assembly: GCA_964357915.1. GTDB lineage: Bacteria > Patescibacteriota > Minisyncoccia > Moranbacterales > UBA1568 > UBA1568. Next base: position 6,357 of record CAYHND010000028.1, on the reverse strand, counting down.
GAAGATGGCGAAAAATACTGGAGTGCCTCAGCTTCAAGCGGGAGCAGTTGCAGAATTTCAGGAACCAGGATGAGGGTTTGCTTGTCCTTCTGATGAAGTTTATGAGCCAGAGCCAAGACAAAAGTATTTTCTAGTTTTTCGTTTACCCAGAGAGCTGGCTTTTTTTGTTTCAAAAAGCGCTCAAGGGTAGTCGCTTCACCCTTAGTCAGTTTGGGTGTAAGACTTGGTTCAGAACCTACCTTAGGCTCACTCGGCTTCTTGGCTACCTTGGGAATAGCATGACGTAGTACTCGACCCAAAGGGGTGAAGTTCGTCTTGGCCACTTCTTCTCCGAAAGTAATCTGAGCTGCTGTAAGGAGAGAAGCTTCTTTGATGCGGATGACGCTTTTGATCCAAGACGGGAATGAGCCCTTTTTGACGACACAGGCGGTGCTGATACCATCGAGAGTCTGGCTGCCAAAGGGAACCTCGACCAGGCTACCAAAAGGAACAACTTCTTCGCTTTTGTAGGTGAAGTAGGGTGAACGGGTGAGTGGCAGGAGAGTTAAGGGAATGACCTCAACTTGGTAGAGTTCTTTCATAGGAATACCTCTATTGTAGCATGGATAATACTTGCTATTTTGGCTTATATAAAGTAAAGTACCAATATATTGAGTCATTTTTATTCTATGCAACCACGTTACAGACGACTTTTTATCGGCATTCCTGTCTCACCTCTTCTTCGGAAACGTCTTTCTCGGGAGGTTTCGCTATGGCCAGAAGAAGTCACCTTGCCGACTCACAATGAAAATCTCCATATTCTACTCCATCACCTCGGCTTTCTTTTGGAGGACGATATTTTTGAGGTGACAGAGAAGATCACCGAAACAGTGAAGGATATACCGGCTTTTGATATCGCGCTAGATCAGATTGCTCTGGTAGAAAGTAGCGAGAATCCAAAGGAGATTTGGCTTCGTGGCGGAGATAGTGAAGAATTACTTGCCCTCAAGCAGGCTATCACTGATGCTTTTACTAATAAGACGCATGAACTCAAAACTTTTAGTCCGCATGTCATTCTGGCCAAGATCAAGAAAAGCAAATGGCTTAAGCTCGATCCAGCGCCTACAGTAGAAAAAGAAGTCAATTTTATAGAACCAGTCGACGAAGTGGTTTTGTATGAAAGTCTTTCTTTAGACGGCAAGCGTACTTACGAAGCCATCGCTACTTTTCCCTTGCAATAAAAAGCGAGCCCACCCCTCTGCGATGAAAAGGATGGGCTAGGAGTTAGTGGGTTTAGTGATGCACCCTTGACTGACAATAGGCGAAACGCATGAACAGTAAGGCTGGGAAACCACTGATAAGGCCACAATAGAATTTGTTGAGCTCAAAATCCTGTGGAACAATATCTGAAAAAAGAATCCATCCGGTTGTTAACAAACAAGTAAAACCAATGCCATAGAGTGTGACACAAAGGTATTGCTGAGCGCGGATGAGATTGTTGAAGGTTTCTCTTGAAAGAGAAACGGTATTTGACGGAGGACGAAAAGAACCACCACCGTACCCGCCTTCAGGAATTATTTCCTCGCGAAACATGTCGCCTCTCCTTGTTTATGTTAAGATTACTTACCTACTGTATGGCATAGAGAAAATGATATGTCAATTCGAATACTGAACGTTCAATTTGTTTCTACTAGCCTTAATGAGGTGCTTTATAAAGCGCTCTCTGCCTTGGCATCTCAAAATAACTTGCGCATTGCTACAGTCAACCCAGAATATTTATTAGCAGGGCAGGGGAATCCGGCATTTCGTGAGAGTCTACAGAAGGCTGATATCCGTACCGTTGATGGTTTCGGTATTCAGCTCGTAGCGTGGCTTCGTGGTGTGAAACTACCAAGGCTGACAGGCGCCGATTTACTCGTAGCATTACTAGCCTTGGCAGAGCGAGAGAGTATCCCGGTGGTCGTTTATAACAAGCAGGGGAGTCTCAGCAGTGATGAAGATATCAAGCAAGCTCTAGAGAAACAATATCCTAGGCTTAGTTTTTCTTTTTCCTTGGTTTCTCATTCATACGCTCTTATTCTTGCTACTCATGGCGCACCCGAACAAGAACTTTTTCTTGATACACTAGCAACTCCTGGTATCAAAATAGGTATTGGAGGAGCGTTGGATTATCTCACTGGCAAGCAATCACGAGCCCCTCTATTTCTTCAAAGTATAGGTCTTGAATGGCTCTGGCGTCTTATCCATCAACCGCATCGTATAAGACGAATCTACAACGCGGTTGTAGTTTTTCCACTGCGTGCGCTATTTTCTAAATAATGCCATAATAGAGCCATATAAATGTAAAATATGTCTGATATTAAACCTCGAGTCCGTTTCGCTCCATCTCCAACAGGTTATCTCCATGTAGGGAGTCTTCGCACTGCTCTCTACAACTACCTTTTTGCTCATAAGTACGGGGGAACGTACATTCTTCGTATCGAAGATACCGATCAGTCACGTCTAGTAGAAGATGCTATGGAACGACTGGTACAATCGCTTGCTCAGATGGGAGTCAATGCCGATGAAGGTGTGGTATGGGAAAATGGTGTGACAGAAAAAGGAGAGTTCGGACCCTACCAGCAGTCCAAGCGGCTTACTATTTATCGACAGTACGCGGACGTTTTGATTGAAAAGGGACATGCCTATCCGTGTTTTTGTACGGTAGAACGACTGCAAGAGATGCGTGCTACACAAACAGCCAACAAGCAGGCACCTAAATACGACAAACACTGTGCTAATTTAGCGAAGGAAGATGTTCAGACCCTGCTCGATGCAGATGCGCCTCATGTGGTGCGTCTAAATGTTACTCCTGATGAGGATGTTGTTTTTACTGATCTGGTACGAGGAGAAATCAAAATCAATACCCGTGATGTAGATGATCAAGTAATTCTCAAGACTGATGGTTTTCCTACCTACCATCTGGCAGTAACGGTAGATGATCATCTAATGGGAGTCACCCATATTCTTCGTTCAGAAGAATGGCTCCCAAGCACACCGAAACATATCCTTCTTTTCAAAGCTTTTGGTTGGGATATACCAGAGATTGGTCATGTTTCATTCATTCTCGGTCCTGACGGAAAAAAGAAACTCTCTAAGAGGGATGGTAGCGCCTCGGTAGAAGAGTTTCTTGAGAAGGGCTACCTCAAAGAAGCCTTGATTAACTTTCTTGTTTTGCTTGGATGGAATCCAGGCGGGGGGAGTACTCAAGAGATATTTAGTCTTACAGAGTTAGAACAGACTTTTGACCTCAAGGGTCTTCACAAGGCTGGAGCAGTATTTGATTACAAAAAGCTCGATTGGATGAATGGAGAGTATATCAAGGCGATGTCACTCGATGAACTCTATGCCCGCATAGAAAAGGGTGGCTGGTTTGCTAAAGATCTCATCAAGAATGCACCAGAAGAGATGCAGACAGAAGCCTACCTCAAAAAAGTATTAACCATAGAACAAGAACGTCTGTCGCGTTTGGATATGTTTGGTGAGGACAATCCCTTTTTCTTTGTTGATGAGATAGTGTATGACAAGAGCTTGCTTACTTGGAAAGCAAACACTGATGAAATGACGAAACAGGCTCTGAGTCAAGCAGCCGATATCTTGGAAAGTTTCTCAGATGACCAGTGGCAAGACAAGAATTATATAGAGACTACTCTGCTTGAAGCAGCAGGGGACAAAAAGGGAGATTTCCTCTGGCCACTTCGCGTAGCCCTCACAGGAGCCCAGAAATCACCGTCACCTTTTGAGGTACTCTTTGTTTTGGGCAAGGAACACTCTCTTAAACGGCTCAAAAGCGCTCTAGGGCTCTTCTAAAGCCACTTTTCTCTACTAAGAATCGGTTTTTCATGGTATAATCGATGTACTATGAATGGTAAAAACACAAAGAATCATCTTTCGATTATTCACATCTTTTTTTTCTTAGTGGTCTGCGGGGCAGGGGGTTTTGGCTTATTTCAGATAGTTTCTGGAGAAGATACGGTCACTCAGATGAGTGCGGATGCCAAGAAACGGGCAGATGAACTGGAAGCTCTTGATGACAAACTCAAGGCTCAGATCAAGGCCTACGAAAACATCATTGCTCTCAAGAATCGCCAGGGAGCCACCCTCGATGACCAGATTAAGGCCCTTGATGCTCAGGCGGGAAAGCTCGAGCTTGAGATAGCTCAGAACAAGAAAAAATCAGAAGAACTGCATGGTGACATAGAATCACTTTCTTCGCGGGTGGCAGAAAAGACTTCCCTTGTCGATAACCAGAAAGAAATTCTTTCAGAGCTGATGCGTCAGTACTATTCAGAATACTCTAGTGACATCTCTCCTTTTTTGTTGACTGCTGATGAGAGTGTTTCGTACTTCAATCAGAGTTCTTGGAATAATGACATTGGAGAAAAGGTGAGTGATCTATTGGATTCAGTCAAAAATTTGCGAGAGAGTCTTATTCAGGAGCAAGAAGTGCTTGAGAACAAGAAGAAGCAAGCCGATACCCTCCAAACACAACTCTCTGATCGCAATGACTACCTTGAGTCCACCAAGAACAACAAGGCCGCATTGTTGAATAAGACGACAGCTGAGGCAGACAAGTACGAGGACCTGGTGGATGATTTGCAGAAACAACGCGAAGAGATTGACAATGAAATTGAAGACATCGAAGCTGGTAAGATCAACAGTCTTGAAGATCTACCGAAATACAAGAAAGGACTTCTTGATTACCCAGTCAAGAGTGTACGTATCAGTCAGGGCTACGGCAAGACCAGTTTTTCTGGCAGAGCCTATGCCAGCGGTAAGCACAATGGTATAGATTTCGCTGGTCCTTCAGGCACTACTCTTATGGCAGCGGGGAATGGTCGAGTAGTGGGTACCGGCGACCTCGGTAAGTACGCCTATGGTAAGTGGGTAGCTATCGACCATGGCAACGGTATTGTGACGCTCTATGGGCACATGCGCAAAATCAGTACGAGTCGAGGAGCCTCTGTGAAGCAGGGGGATAAGATTGGAGAAATGGGAAGCACCGGCTATTCTACCGGTACCCACGTTCACTTCACGGTTTTTGCCTCTAGCTCATACGAACTCTTGCCTTCAACTAAAGTCAAAGGCCTCCGCATCCCAGTTGGCGCCACGGTCAACCCAAGTGTGTATCTCCCGTAATTAAGTGATATGAGAATTACTATTTGTGGCAGTATTGCTTTTATTGATAAAATGATTGAACACAAGATAGCCCTTGAGCAAATGGGGCACGAGGTTTTCATTCCATCTTTTCAGGCCAGAGATGAAAAAGGGAATGCTATCACTCCAGAAGAGTTTTATCGTATTAGGCACAGTGACAAAATGGAGCTCAAGTGGTTTGAAGACGAAAAGTCTCGAGCTATGGGAGAACACTTTGAGTTGATTGAAGGAAGTGATGCAGTGCTGATAGTTAATTATGCAAAAAATGACATACTTGGTTATATCGGAGGGAACACCTTAATGGAGATGGGCTTGGCATTTCATCTCAAAAAGAAAATCTATCTGTTTGATATCATTCCAGAAATATCTTATAAGGAAGAAATCATTGGGATGAAGCCCATTCTCATTGAGGGGAATCTTGCCAAAGTATCATAGTAAACTATGCCAGACGCGAACATCTGTAATCATACCAGTGCAGGGATGATCCTTCGAGACGGAGAGAAGATCTTGTTGATTGAACGTAGACAATTCCCTTTTGGCTTTGCGGCTCCTGCAGGTCACGTGGATGAAGGCGAGTCCTTCGAGGATGCTGCTATACGAGAGCTTCGCGAAGAGGTTGGGCTAGAGGCCACTAATCTAGAGCTGGTTTTTGAAGGTGACATTTCTAATCAATGCAAACGTAAAAATGGTGACTGGCACCACTGGAAAGTATTTGACGTTTCTTATAGAGGAGAAGTGAAGAGAAGCCTTGGAGAAACCAAGTCGTATATCTGGGCTGACCAAGAAAAAATTAAGAGTTTGGTAGAGCGAAGTAAAATGTTTCTCTCTGATGAAATTTCTCAGCCAGAATGGGAGTTCAATCCAGGTCTGGAACCTGTTTGGATTGATTTTTTGAGTTTAAAAAGCAAAATATGAAACACCTTATACGGACACGGTTTGCGAAGGATATTGTGGCGGAGGTTCAGCTACCAGAACGACAGACTGGCAGGATTGCCATTCTGGCCAGTGGTTTGCCATCGACGCCACCTAAGCGCTCTGTTTTTGAGTTTCTTATCAAGCAAGGTTACGTAGTCATTGCCTTTCGTTATCGAGGAACCTGGGAAAGTGGTGGTACTTTCCTCAAGGAGTCTCCAGCCAAGGATGTTGCTCTTATTGTAGACGAGCTTGTTAAGAAGGGGAGAA
>CAYHND010000027.1:0-10047 GCA_964357915.1 uncultured Bdellovibrionales bacterium | reverse complement strand
ATTTACTTTACTGTTATCACGTCTTTTCCTACGTATGGACGCAAAACCTCTGGGATAGTGACGCTCCCGTCAGCCTGCTGATGATTCTCCAGTATAGCTATCAAGATACGAGGCACCGGCAGGGCTGTATTGTTGAGCATATAGACGTATTTACGTTCCCCGGCAGCATCTTTGTACTTGATCTGAAGACGACGTGATTGCCAATCCAGGAAACTACTCGCTGACCCTGTCTCACCATAGCGCTGTAGGCCTGGCATCCACGCTTCTAGGTCAAAAGCTCTGTATTTACCAGCGCTCATATCCCCAGTACAAATCTGCAATTTACGATACGGCAAACCAAGTTCCGTATGCATCTCTTCTGAAAGACGAAGCATCTCGTCTTGAAGGGTATCAGCCTCAGCGATATCTGCTCGAGTGATGATTATCTGCTCTACTTTCTGAAACTCGTGGACTCGGTATATACCCTTGGTGTCTTTACCGTATGAGCCTATCTCGCTCCGGTAACACTGGCTTGTCCCCGCTACTCTGATAGGAAACATCTCTTCTGAGAGAGTTTTGTCAGCATAGTAGGCGAGTAGTGACGGCTCTGCAGTACCTACTAGAAATTTCGACTCCTTGGTACTAACCTCTTCTCCATCATCAGTAGCTACCTGGTAAATCTCATCAACACGAGCATCGTACTCCGCTCCCTTGAAGTACCCGGTCCCAAAAAGCGCTCGACCCTTGATTAGAGTTGGAGGAATCATTGGAGTGTAGCCATTCTGGACGAGCTTGGCCATGGCATACGTTACTATTCCCATAGCCAGAAGCGCCCCTTCGTTTTTGAGGTAATAACCACGGTACCCAGCTACTTTGGCACCTTGTTCGAAATCGATAATATCAAGACTTTCGCCAAGCTCTATATGCGTCTTGGGCGTAAAAGCAAACTCTGGCACAGAACCACTCTTCATCACTTCTACGTTCTCCTCGTCACTTTTCCCCACCGGAGTATCGGGCGAAACAATATTAGGAACCATGACCATGAGAGCATCAAATTGACTCTTACATGCTAAGTACAGCGGTTCGGCGGTATCGAGTTTTTCTTTGATTTCTTTGCCTTTCGCGATGACTTCCGCTTTCTCTTCGTCAGTTTTAGATTCCTGAATCAGGGTATTGATGTCATTCTTCAATGACTGAAGCTCTTCGACTTCCTGCTTAAGCGTACGACGTTCTTCATCAAGAGCCAACAGCTTATCCATATCCAACTCAAGGTTCTTCGCTTGCGCTGCAGCCCGTATAGCTTCGTGGTTCTCTCTAATAAATTGAATATCGAGCATGGGTTTATTTGGTCATGATTTTTTCAGCGACTTCCTTACGGTACTCTGCATTCCAACCCAGAAGATTGGAGAATAACTGCAACAAGCTTGCGACTGAAGAAAGCGCTAGCAGTACAAAGACAATCCAAAGCGCTGGATAGGCTAGATAGATATAGAGGACAAAAAGAGCAATCCAGACACCTACACACCAAGGACAATTGAGAAGTTTGGCTATAGTACGTTTGAGAGAGTTTTCTGAAGGGACACGCTCAATAAACTCTTCCCCTTCTTCAGCATAACGAACCGTCTTTACGTCCAAGAAAACCTCACGCAGAAACAACGTAATATTATCGTAAGCAACCAAGCGGATAATGCGCAGTATAGCGAGTGACAGTATCACAAAATCCCCTACCGGCAGATACTGTAGCAGTATGCCACGAGCCTCAAGACAACGAAGAAGAATTACTGCCAGGACAACAAAAAGCACAACAGCCAAAATATTCCATAGCTTAATCTTCTCCTCCATCTGATATTCTTTTTGAGTCATACGACTTGTGTTAGTAAATTAGATTACTTACTTTTCATTGGAGGGAAGATCACCGTCTCTCGAATTGAACGGTTCATAAGAATAGCAAAAAGTCTTTCACTCATACCAAAGCCAAAAGCAGGTGGCATACCATATTCAAGAGCTTGCAAGAAATCTTCATCAATCATCTGTGCCTCACTGTCACCATCTTCACGAAGCTTCATCTGTTCTTCAAAGCGCCTACGTTGCTCCATTGGATCATTCAGCTCTGCGAAAGAATTAGTGAGTTCGCTTTTGACAGCCACCAACTGCGCTCGCAATACTTTACGAGGATTAGTTGGATCTATTTTAGAGAGTGGAGAGACTTCTATAGGATGGCCTACTAAGATACAGGGCTGAATCAATCTCTGTCGCACGGTTTTCTTGTAGATGGTATCGATCATCCGACCCTTACCATAGGAATTTTCATACTTAATATCCAGCTCATCAGCTTTTTTCTTCAAGTCTTGAACAGTCACGTCATCAGAAAGATTGATACCTGTTTCTTTTTCAAATTCAGTAAAATAATCAACGCGAGGATATGTTTGACCCCAATCAATAGTCTCGCCCTCAAAAGTGGTCTGATAGCTACCCATGACATTAAAAACAATAGCCTTGATCATTTTTTCTGTCAGAGCTATTCCCTTATCAAGATCACCGTAAGCCCAGTAAAACTCAACATCATCGTATTCCTGAAGATGTTCCCTATCAATTCCCTCATTACGAAATAGGCGCCCAATCTCAAATACTTTCTCAAAACCTCCAACAAGAAGTCTCTTGAGGTGAAGCTCAAGTGAAATACGCAGGTAAAAATCTTGATCTAAAGCATTGTGATGAGTAATAAATGGCTCGGCATCAGCTCCGCCAGGCACATGTTCAAGAACCGGTGTCTGAACTTCCAAGAAACCCTCATCTACCAATGTATTGCGTACCGTTTGCCAGAAAATGTTTTTCTTACGAAACAAATCTCGTGTTTCTGGATTAGCCAACAAGTCGAGATAGCGACGACGCAATAACTCTTCTTCGTCCTTGAGACCATAGAACTCGGTTGGGATAGGTCGCATAGACTTACCAAGGATTTTCCAGTCACTCACCTCGAGGGTCTTCTCTTCTTTTTTAGTCAAGAAAAGTTTACCGGTTACCTCAATGAAATCTCCTGTTTCAATAGTATCAACAAAAAGTTTAAATTTTTCATCACCCAGGACTTGTAAGTTAAGAAAAACTTGAATTTTGGCATCCCCATCTTCAATATGAGCAAATCCAATCTTACCAATGATACGAAGTGAGCGTACTCGACCAACGAGTGTGAGGATTTCTTCATTCTTTACAAATTTATCAAAACCATCGAGAGCTTGCTGATTCGTATGGGTACGGCCGTTTTTCTCTGGATAGACAACCGAAAAAGCCTTAGAAAGAGTTTCTAATTTCTGGTTTTTGGTCGCAATAATATCTTCGCGTAAATCTTCAGCCATAATATACTTAATTAAGCCTAGTATAAGCTTTTTTAAGAGAAAAGCAAAGACCGGCTCATAGAGTCCGGTCTTTTTTCTTTCTTTATCAGTGACTATTAAGCTACAGAAACGATTTCGTACTTAATCTTTCCAGCAGGAGCTTGGATTTCTACCTTGTCTCCTTTTTGCTTGCCCATAAATTCGCCACCCAATGGTGATTCGTGAGAGATGCGACCCTGGGCTGGATCCACTTCATTGGAACCCACGATTTCAAAAGTCATTTCTTTACCGTGAAACTTAACGACTACCGTAGAACCAATTTCAACATGACTGCTCTTGCGATGCTTGGCAGCCACTACAGAATCTTTCAGGAGAGCTTCGACTTCTGCAATACGACTTTCGTTTTCGTTTTGACTACGCTTGGCTTCTGTATACTCTGCGTTTTCAGAAAGATCACCCTGTTCTTTGGCTTCTTTGATTGATTGGGCTATTTCTTGGCGCATACGTACCTTACGATCCTCCAGTTCTTCTTGGAGTTTTTTCAAACCTTCGGCAGTAAATATCTTGCTCATTTTTTTATACTTGGCAATTAGACTAAAAAGAAAACTTCGCCCCAAAAGGAGTGAAGAAGGCTCTAGTTCGTACTGAATAGTATACTTTTAGACTTCCTCTGTCAAGAGAGTCTCATATAAGCCTAAAAAGGCTATCTATTCTCCTTATCACGCTCAAAATACCACTGGTAGACCTCTTTGGTAACGGGGACGGCATTGTAGGTCTCTTCGGTTCCCTGACCCTCTACGAGCACTATAAGAGCCAATTCAGGCTTATTATACGGTGCAAATGAGACAAACCAACCATGAGTCTTGTGGTCAGCCCCAAACTGAGCTGTTCCCGTCTTACCAGCTACTTCTACAGGCAGGTCTTTGAGGCTCTGAGCCGTACCATCAGTCACCGTCTCTCGCATGCCTTCACGCACTACCTGAAGAATATCTGGTCGAATAAAGTCCTGACGAATAATCTGACTCTCGATAGTGGTAATTTTTTCATCACCTGCCTTAATAGAACTGCCAATCCGAGGCGCATAGAGTGTACCACCGTTAGCTATGGTGGCAATAGAATTAAGAATCTGTAGTGGAGTAGCCGTGATATAGCCCTGCCCAATAGAGGAGTTGTAGTCATCACCGATATACCAGCGTTCTCCTATTTTTTCTTTCTTCCAGTCTGGGCTCGGGATAAAGCCATTGCCCTCGCTCGGGAAATCAATCCCTGTCAGTTCTCCATAACCAAACAAATTCTCATATTTTTTCATCCGTTCAATCCCAAGTCCAGTCACCCCACCATAGCCTCCCCCAATAGAGTAGAAGTACACATCGCTAGACACTGCGATAGCTCGTCTGAGATCGGTAAAACCATGAGCCTTCCAGTCACCGAAGAAGAAATTACCTACCTGTATACCGCCACGACTTTCTATCTCTCGTTCGGGGTCGATAGTACCTTCACTGAGAGCTGCTGATGCCAACACTGGCTTGATAGTAGAGCCTGGCGGATACTCCCCACTCAATGCCCGATTAAACAATGGCTTCCCTTCATCAGTGGCTAGTTTTTGATACTCATCCTGGCTAATACCCTGAGCAAAAAGATTATTATCAAAACTCGGCAAACTTACTACTGCGCGTACCGCACCATTGCGTGGATCTATAGCTATGGCGGCCGCCTTGTTGGCACCAGCTTTCACAAGAGTTGTTTCGAGACTGTCGTATATTTTTTTCTGCAAATCAGCATCGATGTTCAATACCAAATCATTACCAGCTATGGGATTGATAATACCCAACTCACGCTTCACATGGCCGAGCGCATCTACCTCTGCCTGTTGATAGCCGTGCTTACCACGAAGAATCTCTTCGTAACTCTTCTCAATCCCCTGTTTGCCAATAGAATCAGTCAGTAGATACTCGGGATGTTCTTTCAATTCCTCTGGTTTTATTTTACCCTCGTAGCCCATCAGATGCGCGAAGATAGCACTATCCACATAGTCTCGATGAGTGGTCTTATACAGGCTGATGCCCGCGTACTGATCGCGCTTACCAAGGAAACGGAGTGTCTCTTCCTGAGTCAGTTGCTCCTTCAGCGGTGCTCCCTGCGTCGACTGTGGTGGCAACAAGTCAAATGTTTGATCCAGAAACGAACGTTCTATACCAAACTCTTTTTGCAGACGTTCTTTGAGAGCGGTTCTTTCACCTTCTTCTACTGGCAAATCAGCAGCTACAGCGACGAGGTCGATACTTGGTACATTGTAGACAAGGGGTTTCCCAAAACGATCAAAGATAGTGCCCCGAGGAGCCGGAATGACCAGAGCTCGCAAACTATTCTGGGTAGAAGCCAGTTGATATCTTGCCCCTTCTATCACCGTCAGTGCAAACACTTTTCCGACAAGCAGTACGAGAGCTACACAGGCCACAATCCAAAAAAACGATAGTGAGCTACGCATCAACGGCTGCTCTAGCTTAGCAGTGTCTGGCTCAGTCACGGTCAAAACCGCATCATCTATTTCATGCTCAGTATATCTACCTACTCGATATTGTTGACGAAAGAGTTTCATAATACATCTTAACGAATCATCAGAGCCTTATCAGAACGCAGGGTATCTATATATGCCTGGAAAGCAAAGAGCACTTTCTTGGTAAAGAAAAATACCAGAAAAGCTACCCCTGTTTGCAAAAAAAGACTTTTCCAAGATGGGAGATCGATGCCTCCTGGTAACCAAAGTTGAGATGCTAAGTGATAGACAACCGCTGATCCTATGATACTGGCTACATAGAAGAGAGAAGCCAACCCACTATTTTCAATAAGCATGCGTCGTGAAAGAAAGCTCGTACCATAGGCCAAGAGCACTACATAGATACTCAACAAACGGATATCGCCGGAAGCCAAAAGTTCATACGAAATAAGAAGGGGCACTAGATACCCGAGTGCTTGTCGAAATCCGAGACTCACCGTCCAGACGACGGCCGCCGAAAGAATCAGCAGTGGTACCAAAAAATCAGGAAAGAGGACATCCAAAAAAGAAATCTGTGTCGTGAGCAAGAAAGTAAATAAGAGAATGTGGTAGAGCACTATTTTCATTATCTTTCTCCTTTAATAACAAAAACATTTCGTAAACGGTCGAAGCGCACTGGAGGCTGAATAGTCGCTCGTTGAAAAAGCTTATCATCCGTCAAACGCACATCTTGCAGTGTTCCTATCAGAAGACCCTTCGGTATTACCTGTCCCAAACCAGAAGTCACCACGGTATCTCCGTTCTTCAGTTGATCAGACTGGAGCACCATATCATAGGCAACCCCAAGACCATGTTCTCCTTTCACAATACCCTGGGCATTGGTATCCAGAGTCACCGCATTGATTATACTTTCGGCATGAGAAAGAAGCTCTACTCGTGAAGTAAGTGGAAATACTTCATCCACACGTCCTACAAGCACTCCCGCCTCTACAATGACCGCCATACCAGACTTGATACCAGCGTTACTCCCCTGATTGATGTGGATCCAGTTACCTAGGCCCGAGACATCTCTCCCAATCACTACCGCACTCCTCAGGTCATAGGTTCCCCTCGGAAGCAGTTCGAGTTGCTTACGAAGATCCTTGTTCTCAACTGCCATATCACGGAGACTCGCATTCTCAGCCTCAAGAGCCAACTTTTGCTTTTGTAAATCTTCGTTAGCACGTTTGTACTCGCCAATACTACCCAGAAACACTCTCATATCCTGTAACTCAAAAGCTATCGGCGCAAAAAAACTCTGTACTGGCCAAAGGACAGTCGTCCCCACAATCTTCAGAGGTCGGGTGAGAAAAACAGGCTGCTGCCAAACCGCCAGTGCCAACAAAGCACTCACAAGCACAGCCCAGAAAAATTTTGATTGGAGAAAATTTCTTCGCTCTCCCATAAGGGTAGTATTTAAGACCCAAGCGGTCGACCGGCCTCTTCTTCGATAAGAACCTCCTTGAGGTGTTCCATATCGTCTAGGACAATACCGGTACCACGCACCACAGCCGTCAGAGGATCTTCCATGAGACGAACTGGGATACCAGTTTGATTGGCAATGAGGCGATCAAGTCCACGGATGAGGCTGCCTCCACCAGCAAGGATAATTCCCCGGTGCATAATATCTGAGATGAGTTCTGGTGGGGTTTCTTCAATAATGGTCTTGATAGAATTGACAATAACGCGGATAGAGCGTGAGAGGCCTTCGCGAATGTGCTCATCAGTCGCTACAATTTCCTTCGGCAGACCTGATACCAAGTCACGTCCACGAAGTGCGTAGGTCAGTTTTTCTTTCTGTGGGTAGGCACTTCCAATAGCAATTTTGACTTCTTCAGCCGTACGCTCACCGATGAGAATATTAAACTCATCACGACAGTAGCGTACGATGTCTTCATTCATTTCATCGCCAGCTATACGAAGACTACGTGAGAGTACTACTCCTCCCAGAGAAATAACGGCGATTTCGGTAGTGCCACCCCCAATATCGACTACCATGTTTCCCGTCGCATCGATGACTGGCAGGCGAGCACCAATAGCGGCGGCCATCGGTTCATCGATGAGAAATGCTTGACGAGCACCAGCAGCGAGTGCTGCTTCGATAACAGCTCGTTTCTCTACTTCAGTCACCCCCGATGGAATACCAATGAGTACTCGGGGTCGACGAATAAACGACAGACTCTCTTGTTGCACTTTGTTGATAAAGTAACGAAGCATTTGCTGAGTAATCTCGAAATCACTGATAACTCCGTCTACTAGTGGCCGAGTGGCTACGATATGGCTAGGAGTTTTGCCCACCATTTTCTTCGCTTCTTTGCCAATAGCCAGGATTTGACCCGTGCGCTGATTGACCGCTACTACTGATGGTTCATTGATGACAATGCCCTTGCCTTTGACGTATACCAGGGTATTAGCCGTCCCAAGATCAATACCAATATCTTGCGAAAGATTGCTGAAAAAGCGCTCTATCAAGCTTTTTTGGAAAAAATGGATGGCACGTTCAATAGATGACATAGTAAATCAAAAGGATACCTTTGTAAGATACCCCATTGTAGCGCATTTCGGACATTTCATCTACCCTTCTGCTTTTTCTCTGTTTTCTATCTCGGTATCCTCATCTTCCGGCAAAAAGCCTCCTGTTTGATGGTTCCACAGTGTACTATAAAGCCCTCCTCGGGTGATAAGTTCCTGATGACTTCCTTCTTCTTCGATAGCGCCATCTTTGCTAAGAACAATAATACGATCCATTTTCTCAACCGTACTCAGTCTATGAGCGATGATCAACGCAGTCTTGTTCTCAATCAGCTCATCTACTGCTTCACGGATTTTGAGTTCACTGATACTGTCCAGTGCACTCGTTGCTTCATCAAGAACGAGAATAGGAGCATCTTTGAGAATAGCTCTCGCGATTGCAATACGCTGACGCTGACCGCCAGAAAGCTTAATACCCCGTTCACCCACCATAGTTTCATACTGCGCTCCCAACACTTCTATAAACTCATGAGCATGAGCTTTCTTGGCCGCTTCGATGATTTCCTCTTCCGTAGCGTCTGGTTTACCATAAGCAATGTTCTCGCGCAGAGTTCGGTGAAAGAGAAGTGGTTCTTGTGGAACATATGCAATGGCTCGACGCAGACTATCCTGCGTCACTGTTCGAATATCTTGATTATCAATACTAATAGCTCCTGCTGTTGGATCCATGAAACGCAGAAGGAGTTTGGTGATAGTACTCTTACCACCACCGCTTGGTCCTACCAGACCAACCTTTTCTCCCGATTTCACAGAAAGAGAAAAGTTATCAAACACCAGCTGACCATCAGCATAACCAAAGTTTATTTGCGAAAACTCTATCTGCCCTTTATCTAAACACAACTCAGTTGCGTTTTTGCCATCTTGTATAGATGGCTCCAGCTCAAAGATATCCACCATCTCTTTGGCATTGGCAAGAGCCTTGAGCACCCCAGTTGTAGTTCGTACCAAATGCCAGGCCGTCATAAAAAGACCTTGTGCATAAGAAAATACCAGAACGATAGTACCCGCTGTAATTTGCCCCTTAGACCACAAAAATAATCCCCCACCAAGAAGCGTGAGCTGAAATGTTAACATCATACTATTCTGTAATACGACAAGTTTATTCCACACTCTCCATGAAGTATCTTCTATTAAAACCTGATCTTCAACCAATTTTGCAAAAGCTTTTTTTTCTTTTTTATGAGCGCTAAATATCTTGACATTAAATACATTAGAAAAGACATCGGCAAAGTATCCGGAAACCTTAGAAGAAGCTGCTGCTTCGTAAGTATCCTGTCGCATACGCTCTTTCAAAAGCGGTCTAATTACAAAAAAGATACCTCCCAGAAATAAACAAAAAACAATAGAAAGTTGCCAGGAAAAAAAGGCTACTACCAAGACTACACCAATTAGTCGAATGAGACTCAGCCAGTAAGTAAGAATGATTCCCTCTACAATAGTTGCAAAACCATCAACAAAACGCCTTGCTTGAGAAGTGAGGCTCCCTGAAAAGTTATTAGCAAAGAAATCGTATGAGTGCTGTTGAATTTTTTGGAAAGTGAAGTTGGTCAGATCACGAAGTGTACCCACTTGGTAAAGCCGGAGGCACTTATCTCCAATGCGAAACAATGTAAAGTACGTGATGTACAAAATAACCAGAAGAATAAAATTATGCCAAAGCTGCTCTAC
>CAYHND010000026.1:7493-10257 GCA_964357915.1 uncultured Bdellovibrionales bacterium | reverse complement strand
TATGCAATGTCCATTTTGTCCCTGTTCAGAAACTAAAGTAGTTGATTCCCGTGAAACTCAAGAAGGGAAGGTAATTCGTCGACGCCGTGAGTGTGAAGAGTGTCAGCGACGCTTCAGCACCTATGAGACGTACGAAGGTTTTGAATTGTGGATTGTTAAGAAAGATGGCACCAAGGAAGCCTATGACCGCTCTAAGATTGAGCGAGGTTTGAGGAGGGCTTTTGAGAAACGTCCAGGTGCTGAAAGTAGCATTGAGAGTATCTTGGGTGAACTCGAGAGCTATCTACAATCAGAACAAAAAAGAGAGATGACGAGTCGTGAACTCGGTGATGCAGTGCTTAAACTCATCAAAGAGGAAGATCCGGTAGCCTATGTCCGTTTTGCCAGTGTCTATAAGTCTTTTGGGAGCTTGGAGCGTTTTCGTAAATTTCTTGGGCAAGTCTAGTTTTCCTATGCATCCACACGTTGTTTTCTTGGTGGTGGCAATCGGATTTCTGAGCGGAGCGAGTATTGTTTTTGGGCCTTGGTTTCAGTACCGAGGCCTTTTTCTTTTTGGGTTGGCTGGAGTCCTTGTCTACAGTAGTATTTGGCAAACTAAAAGATTAGCACTGCTACTGATGTTTCTGGTAGGACTCACCCTCGCCTTTGCTGTGAGTGAAGAATCAACACTTTTGTGGGCGGAAAAAAGCGAGATGGCTCCGGTCATGCGAGATGAACCAGTCAGTATAGTCAATTTTCCGATCGAGAAATCAGCTTATCAGGAGGTGCGTCTGAAAAGGTTTTGTCAGGAGAGGATTTGTCAGAAACAGATTCTGTGGCGAGCACCTTTGGAAGTGCAATACCAAGCCGGAGAAAGATTTCTTTTTTCTTGTGAACTCGCCCAGGTGGAAAACTTTTCAGAGGAGTTTGATTACCGGATGTATCTTGCTAAGGAAGGCGTGGGGTTTATATGTGAAGAGGGCACTGTGGGTGAACGATTGCCCCCGACTTTTCTTGGAGGGATTCTTCAAAAACTTGAACAGGGGAGAAAATTTACAGAGAGGAGTTTAGCGAGAGCATTGCCAGAGCCAGAGTTAGGTTTGGCAGAAGGGCTAGTCTTGGGTGGTGGTCAGTATTTGAGTAAGAATGTCGAGGAGAATTTTCGGCGTATTGGCATGACCCATATCGTGGCGGTGTCTGGCTACAATATTCTCCTCGTGGCTGGAGCTTGCTTTTTCTTATTTGCAAGAATGGGCTTGTGGCGACGACAAAAGATTTTCTTAGCGAGCCTAGGCGTGTGGGCGTTTATTATCTTTGTGGGCGCCCCGGCTTCGGCAGTACGCGCTGGCAGTATGGCGCTGCTCTTTTTCTTAGCTATGGCTACAGGGCGGAAGAGCTCTGGTTTTGTGGTGCTCTTAGCCTCAGCCTTTTTGATGCTGGCTCACAATCCACTTCTTCTTTTCTACGATATTGGTTTTCAGTTGTCGTTTATGGCACTCCTTGGTATCCTCTTTGCTTCCACTGAATACGAAACAGAAACCTTTGGACTGAAAGAGCGCTTCATCCAAGTGGTGAGAACCACTCTCTGGGTTGAAGCTCTTATCTTACCTCTCATCATGTACCACTTTGGAACCTTCACGTGGTTTTCGTTAGTGGCTAACATTGTCTTACTGCCACTGGTACCACTGGCAATGCTCGGGACATTCGCCTTGCTTCCCTTGGGAGCCTTTCTCCCAACAAGCCTTCTCATGATTGTTGCTACCCCGGTCTACGGGACTCTCTGGTTGCTTATTCGTTTTGCTGAATATTTCGGTTCATTTTCTTGGGTGCTGGTAGATGGTATGGAGGTGTCACTCCTGTGGTTCTTGCTTTGGTACGGAGCGCTTATCATCTATGCAGTGGTACAATTACGAAGAAGAAAACGTAACTGGTATGCAAAAGCCTTTCTGGTGGCTGACTAACGGAGTATTAGCGGGAGTGCTAGCAATTTTTGGCGTGCTCTTTTTTTGGCAGGAACAAAAACAAACCACTTTTGAGGTGGTGTTTTTGGATATAGGGCAGGGAGACGCTATCTTGATCCAAGATGGTGAAACCCAAGTCTTGATTGATGGAGGTCGTGATGGTCTAGAGCTCCTGTCACGTCTGGGACGCTACGTTCCTTTCTGGGATCGGAATCTTGAAGTGGTCATTGCCACTCATCCAGATAGTGATCATATAGGAGGACTCCCGAGTGTACTTCGTAACTATCAGGTAGATACCGTGATGACTAATGGTCAAGTGGGTGATACTGAGACCTCGAAACTTTTTGAAGAACTAGCGAGCCAAAAAGCCAAGACACGGCTGACGGTTGCCGAGGGTACTGAGATACTTTTCCCCGCTGGCGCTACCCTGCGCTTCCTGTATCCGCTGACACCTATTCCAGCTGATAGTCCTATTGAGACCAACGAGGGGAGTTTAGTGGCCAGATTAGATTTTTTTGATAGCTCGTTTCTTTTCACAGGAGACTTAGCTCGTGAAGAAGAGGCTTTGCAGGATATACAACCAGTCGATATCTTGAAAGTGGCTCATCATGGGTCACGTTTTTCTACGAGCGACCAGTTTCTTGATGTGCTTAAGCCAAAAGAAGCGGTTGTTTCGGTAGGTGAGAATAGCTATGGTCATCCACATCCTGACGTTTTGATGAATCTGAAGGAAAGAGGGATACGAACCTACCGAACAGATGAGGAAGGAGATATTTTTTATCGGTGTGACAAAGAGACCAAACAGTGTCTAAAGAGGGAATAGT
>CAYHND010000026.1:0-7393 GCA_964357915.1 uncultured Bdellovibrionales bacterium | reverse complement strand
GACTTATTTAGAAGCTTTGGTCAGGGTACGGATAGCGCGGGTAGAAAGGCGCAACTTCATGCCACCAAGACGCTTGGTCTGGACGTTGACTTTGAATTTGCGACGGGTAGCAATGTTGGAGTGACTGCGAGAGTTCCCTGTTTGGGTACCGCGACCAGTCATTTGGCAGACTCGGCTCATAAGAAGTGTTATAGCAATTGAATACTTGTAGGTTCTAGAGTATCATGGGTATATAGATTTGGCAACCCCTTTTCTTTCGACTCTCGCTTAATCCTCATTTCCCCTATCTAAATGCCTCAAGAAATAGTCCTCATTGTCTTTTATCTCGCTATTCTCATCTATTCAGTCATCATCCATGAAATTTCTCATGGAGTAGTAGCTTTGTGGCTGGGAGATCTGACCGCTAAGCGTGCTGGCAGACTCAATCTCAATCCCATCAAACATATCGATCCATTTGGGTCAGTGATTTTGCCGGTTCTCCTGATGATGAGTACAGGATTTGCTTTTGGATGGGCCAAGCCAGTGCCATACAATCCTTACAACCTGCGTAATCAGAAGTGGGGGCCGGTCTTAGTGGCTCTCGCAGGACCAGCCACCAACTTCATCATTGCGAGTATCGCTACCATTATCGCTACGATGCTTCCTCTGGGGTCATTGGCTAAGGGTGATATGATCAGTCGTTTCTACACTATTGTGAGTGGGAGGGGAGCCTTTGTAGAGAATTTCCAACTCTTTGGTGAGGCTCTTTCGGGGTCGCTCGCCGGTGTTATCTTTGGGTTGCTCTTGATGGTTATTTTTTGGAATGTAATCTTAGGGTGCTTTAACTTACTACCAATACCACCCTTAGATGGCTCTAAACTCCTCTATACGTTATTTCGCATCCCCGAGAGGGTAGAGCTCATGCTTGAGCAATACGGACTCTTCTTGCTCTTTATCCTTATTTTCTTCTTTTCCTATCCCATCAGTCTTTTTATCTATACAGTCTTAGGCTTGTATATGGGACTTTTGGTATAGAGAGCTAAGATAGGGGAAAAGAGGACAACTTTTTCTTGACAGAAATGGAGATAAGCCCTATTATAGGGACTACACGGAAAAGCCTCTGGCTTTTTTCATTTGATTCGAAATTCTAATTTATCCCTTTTAGCACTATCTCGTTGTGGCTACTATCAACCAACTTATCAAGCGCCCTCGTAAACCTCTGGTGAAAAAGACCAAATCACCAGCTATGGCGTATTCACTCAATACTCTGCGTAACAGTAACACCGCTCACGAAAGCCCTTTCAAGCGTGGAGTGTGTCTCAAGGTTTCTACTACTACTCCGAAGAAACCAAACTCAGCATTGCGTAAAATTGCTCGTGTTCGTCTGACTAATGGTATGGAAGTCACCGCCTATATTCCTGGCGAAGGACACAACCTCCAAGAACACTCAATTGTGATGATTCGCGGAGGTCGTGTGAAGGATCTTCCTGGTGTGCGCTATCACGTCGTCCGTGGAGTGTTTGACTCAGCGGGAGTGCAGCGCAAGCAAAGTCGTAGTAAGTACGGCGCTAAGAAGGAGAAAGCGAAGAAAGAATAATTTCAAAACTCTAAATGTTTCCCTGATTTTTTTAACGTATGCCACGAAGAAAGAGACAATTTAAGCGAGAATGGAAGCCAGACCCAATGTATGATAATCCTTTGGTAGGTCATTTTGTTGGAATGATTATGTGGGATGGCAAAAAAAGCGTTGCTGAGAGAATCATCTACGATGCTTTTGATATTATCCATGAGCGTACCAACAAGGGCGGTCTCAACATCTTTGAACAAGCTATCAAAAACGTAGCTCCATTACTACAGCTCAAGAGCCGTCGTGTTGGAGGTGCCAACTACCAGGTACCGGTGCCCGTATCAGGTGAGCGTCGTCAGGTGCTGGCTATGCGTTGGCTTCGTGATGCCTGTCGTCTAAAGAAAGGTAAGGGCATGGCAGCTAAGCTTGCTGATGAACTGATCGATGCCTCTAACAAGACCGGAACCGCTATGAAGAAGCGGGAAGACACCCATCGTATGGCTGAGGCCAACAAGGCTTTTGCTCACTTTGCGTAAGAAGTATGAGTAAGCGTGCCACTCTTGAAGAACTGGCTGTGCTTTTGAAAGACGCCGAAGCGCGAACCCCTGTTGGGAGCGAGTGGAAGCACTACAAAGGTACTGTGTACACCCTTACCGGTCACGCTATTATAGAAAGCGATTCATCAGTAGCAGTATTGTATCGGAATCCAGAGGGAATAGTATTTAGTCGCCCACTGAGTGAATTTACTGAAACTGTTGGAACACAAAAAAGATTTCAAAAAATAAGCTAATAGTAACTATGATCAAAAAAACTCCTCTCGAACAATTTCGTAATATCGGAATTATTGCCCACATTGACGCTGGTAAGACGACCACAACTGAGCGCGTTTTGTTTTACACGGGTATTACTCACAAAATCGGAGAAGTGCATGAGGGTGAGGCCACCATGGACTGGATGGAGCAGGAACGTGAACGTGGTATCACTATCACTTCTGCTGCGACTACTTGCTATTGGAAGGATCACCAGATCAATATTATTGATACTCCTGGCCACGTAGATTTTACGGTTGAGGTAGAGCGCTCACTGCGTGTCCTTGATGGTGGTGTAGTGGTATTTGATGGTAAAGAAGGGGTAGAGCCACAGTCAGAGACGGTATGGCGTCAGGCTGACAAATACAATGTGCCTCGTATCTGCTTTATTAACAAGATTGACAAAGAGGGAGCTGACTTTGAAAACGCGCTTAATTCTATCGCTAGTCGTCTCACCTCTAATGCCGTAGCTGTCCAACTACCTATGGGAGAGCGCGGAGATTTCTATGGAGTGATTGATCTGATGAAGATGCTCTCATATACCTTCAGTGGTCCTATGGGAGAGATCATTACCGAAGCACCTATTCCCGAAGAGTTTCTTGAGAAGGCAAAGGCCTGGCGAGAAAAAATGGTAGAAAAAATTTCTGAAACAGACGATGCTTTGACTGAGAAGTACCTGAATGGTGAAGAAATATCAGTTGAAGAATTGAAAGCGGCACTTCGTCGGGCAGTGGTGACGGTGCGTCTTATCCCAGTCTTTACTGGTACCGCTCTCCGTAACAAGGGTGTGCAGTTGGTATTAGACGGTGTGGTGGACTACCTGCCATCACCGCTTGATATCCCACCGATTGTAGCTATCGATGCCAAGACCGAGCAGCCGATTGAACGCAAGACCGATGACAGTGAAAAATTCTCAGCGCTTGCTTTCAAAGTAGCGACCGATCCTTTTGTTGGTCAGTTGACGTTTTTTCGTGTCTACTCAGGTACTATCAAGGCTGGATCGTATGTCTACAATGCTACTAAAGGTGAGAAAGAACGTATTGGACGCATCCTCCGTATGCACTCAAACTCTCGTGAAGAAATTGAAGAACTCAGCGCTGGAGACATCGGAGCTTTGGTGGGTATGAAAGTTACTACCACTGGAGATACGCTCTGTGATATTGATTTTCCAGTCATTCTTGAGTCAATTATTTTCCCTGAACCAGTTATTGACATCGCTATTGAGCCAAAGACCAAACCTGACCAAGAAAAAATGGGTATTGCTCTGAAGAAACTGATGGAAGAAGATCCAACTTTCCGTGTTCGTACCGATGTAGAGACTGGTCAAACCATTCTCTCAGGTATGGGTGAACTTCACCTTGATATTCTAGTTGATCGTATGAAACGAGAATTCAAAGTAGAAGTAAATGTGGGTCGTCCGCAAGTAGCCTACCGTGAAACTATCCGTATGAAGGCTGAAGCCGAAGGAAAGTATGTTCGTCAGAGTGGTGGACGTGGACAGTACGGTCATTGTTGGATTCGCCTTGAACCCCAGGAAGTGGGAGCGGGCTATGAGTTTGCTGATGAGATCAAGGGTGGTGTGATTCCTCAGGAATTCATCAAGCCAATTGATAAGGGTATCCAGGAAGCGATGGAAACAGGAATTCTAGCAGGCTATCCAATGGTAGATGTCAAAGCGACTGTCTTTGATGGATCGTATCATGATGTCGACTCCTCAGAAGCCGCTTTCCGTGTCGCTGGATCACTGGCCTACAAAGAAGCTGCCAAGAAGGCTAAACCAGTTATCCTTGAACCAGTCATGAAAGTGGCTGTCACTACACCAGAACAGTTCATGGGTGATATCGTGGGAGACCTTTCTTCTAAGCGAGGTATGATCAAAGAAATGATTCCTCGTGGAGAAGGAGCTTCTGCCGTGAAGGAAATTCATGCCGAGGTGCCACTGTCTGCTATGTTTGGCTATGCTACCCAAATGCGCTCTATGAGCCAGGGACGAGCCAGCTATGCTATGGAGTTTAGTCACTACGCTGAAGTGCCAAATAACGTGGCTCAGGAGATTATCGGTGTCCGCACCGCTCCAAAGAGCGAGTAGAGTAGTCATATAGAGTCGAAGAGTGTTTTAGGAGAGGGATAAAGCTTGACAATATTCGGGTCAATTGTTATTATTCTTTGTGATGCTTTTTGAACAAGCTTTTTTCTTTTTCTGAATGGAAAATCCTTTAGGAAAGGCAAAAACAAGTGAAAAGTAAAAATAATTATAAGAACTAATTTTTTAGGAATATATCGGCTCTTTTTCTTTCTAATAAAGAGAAAGTGTACGATCCACTAAAGTTATGGCAGAGCAGTTTCAACGAAATAAGCCCCATGTAAACGTCGGTACTATCGGTCACGTTGACCATGGTAAGACCACTCTTACAGCCGCTATTCTTCACGTACTTGCGATGAAGGGTCTTGCTAAGGAGCGTGGTATTGATGAAATCGACAAGGCTCCAGAAGAGCGTGATCGCGGTATTACTATCGCTACTGCTCACTGTGAGTATGAAACAGAAGCCCGTCACTATGCTCACGTTGACTGTCCTGGTCACGCTGACTATATCAAGAACATGATCACTGGTGCTGCTCAAATGGACGGTGCTATTATCGTTGTTTCTGCTACTGATGGTCCTATGCCTCAGACCCGTGAACACATCTTGCTTGCTCGTCAGGTGGGTGTGCCAGAAATCGTTGTTTTCCTGAACAAGGTAGACATGGTAGATGACGCCGAACTCGTAGACCTTGTTGAGGAAGAAGTTCGTGAACTCCTTTCTAAATATGAATTTGATGGTGCTAACGCTACTGTCGTTCGTGGATCTGCTTTGAAAGCTCTTGAGACTAAGGATGTAGATGGAGCAGATGCTAAGCCAATCTGGGATTTGATGGCTGCTCTTGATACCAAGATTCCTGAGCCAGTTCGTGACACAGAAAAGCCTTTCCTTCTTCCTATCGAAGATATCTTCTCAATTGAAGGTCGTGGAACAGTAGTAACTGGTCGTATCGAGCGTGGAATCATCAACATCAACGAAGAAGTTGAAATTGTTGGTCTCCGTGATACTCAGAAGACAGTTGTGACTGGTATCGAAATGTTCAACAAATCTCTTGATAAGGGTATTTGTGGAGACAATGCTGGTATCCTCATTCGTGGAATTAAGAAAGAAGATGTAGAGCGCGGACAGGTACTAGCTAAGACTGGATCTATCAAGCCTCATACTGAATTTGAATCAGAAGTCTATATCCTTTCTAAGGAAGAAGGTGGACGTCACACTCCATTCTTCAAGGGATACAAGCCTCAGTTCTATATCCGTACAACGGACGTGACTGGAGAAGTAGAACTTCCTGAAGGAACAGAAATGGTAATGCCTGGAGACACTATCAACATGAAAGTGAAACTCCTCGCTCCTGTAGCTATGGAAGAAGGTATGCGCTTCGCTATCCGCGAGGGTGGTCGTACCGTAGGAGCTGGTGTTGTAGTAACCGTTATCAAATAAGTTTTCTTTTGAGGTAACTTAAGTAGAGAGTAGAAAAGGTTTACTCTCTACCACTGTTCTCTTGAAAACGAACACAGGTAGTATATTCTATACAGAACAGAATCATGAAAAAAACAGAAGTTGCACCGAGTACCCTTCGCGTACGTATTAAGATTAAAGCCTACGATCACAAGATTGTAGACCAGTCTGCACGTAAAATTGTAGAAACGGCAGAGCGAACAGGCGCCCAGATTACTGGTCCAGTGCCATTGCCAACAGAAATCCATCGCATGACGGTCAACAAATCAACGTTTGTGCATAAGAACTCTCGTGATCAGTTTGAAATGCGTGTTCACAAGAGACTTATTGATATCGTCAATCCAACTGCCAAGACCATTGATAATCTAACGAACTTGGATTTACCAGCGGGAGTGGACGTAGAGATTAAAATGTAGAAAAAAGAAAACTCGTTCAAGTCTTTCCTCTATCTGTCTATGAGAGTGCGAGGCGAGATACTAAGCGGGGCACCGTCTCAAGAAGAGGCTGGCTCTGACTTATACAAGTCAGTTTTTTGTTTACTAAAGACCACAATCACACAATAACGCTATGAAGTTTCTGATCGGCAAAAAACTTGGTATGACAACTCTCTTTGATGAAGAAAAGGGAGCTTTGAACGTTACCTTGATTGCTTTTACTGAAAACAAAGTAGTGGGTAAACGCACAACAGAAAAGCATGGCTACCAAGCTCTTGAAGTAACCACTGATAAAACTTCTCGCAAGAAAGTATTGAAAGAATTTCGTCTTGATAAGGATTTGACAGAAGAAGAACAAGTAGCTGTGCAGGCA
The DNA here is from genome assembly GCA_964357915.1 of uncultured Bdellovibrionales bacterium. Lineage (GTDB taxonomy): Bacteria > Patescibacteriota > Minisyncoccia > Moranbacterales > UBA1568 > UBA1568. The sequence goes on along the minus strand of CAYHND010000026.1, from coordinate 692 downwards.
TACCTTGATGGTATGGAAGCGGGCAGTATGCTCAGTGTTGATCAGTTTAGTGTTGGTGAGAAAGTGCATGTCACTGGTATCACTAAGGCCAAGGGCTTCCAAGGTGTCGTCAAGCGCTACAACTTTCGTGGAGCACCTGCTTCTCACGGACGTAAGCATGATATGCGCAAGCCGGGGTCAATTGGAGCCACTTTCCCAGAGCACGTCATTAAAGGACGCCGTATGGCTGGCCGTATGGGTGGAGAGCACATGACGGTGCAGAATCTTATGGTTGCCTATGTAAACCAGGAAGAGGGTATCTTGGCTGTCAAAGGAGCTGTCCCTGGAGTCAATGGAAGAATTGTCAAAGTTATCGGAGCCTAAAGAAAAACCCTATGATACAAGTAGCTGTCACCAATCTCGCAGGCAAGAAGGTCAAAGACATCACTTTGAGTGAGGCTATTTTTGGTCTTCCCTCTAACGATGTCCTTCTTCACCAAGTATACGTGGCATTGGCTGCTAATGAACGCCAGACTATTGCTCATACCAAAGATCGATCTGAGCGTGCTGGATCTGGTAAGAAGCCTTGGAAGCAAAAGGGAACAGGACGCGCACGTCACGGTTCACGTCGTTCTCCAATCTGGAAGGGCGGAGGTACTACACACGGTCCACGCTCAGAGCGTGACTACTCAGTGAAGATTAACCGCAAGATG
>CAYHND010000025.1:7769-10480 GCA_964357915.1 uncultured Bdellovibrionales bacterium | reverse complement strand
TTGGATTGGGTGCTATCGGCGGTGGCATGTATGCCGCTAATGTCGGCGGTGTCCAGCAAACGGTCGGCGCGAATAAGCCGAAAGTTGGCCCTACCCCAGTCACCTTCAAGGCTGATTCCAAGATCAATACGGTGAAATGGCGTTTTGCTGTTGAACCTACTGCGGACAAGCTTCCTGCAGGCGGGCTTCCCAAACTCCCAGTCAATCTGGAACCTGGCGAATCTCAGACGGTCGATATTGCACCATTTCTGAAGCTTCAGAAGGATCACTGCTCCGTGGAGGTCACGATTGGTGTGATGCTATTTGGGGAAGAAGCCAAGAAGGCTGGGAAACCTTATCTGGAGTCCAATGTGACTCACAATATATGCACCGAAGAGAAGGTCGTAACGCTTGGGTTTCCCCAGGCGAAAAAATGAACCACCCCCAGCCGCCACCTCAGCCCCGATACTCTCTCCACGGAGGGAGTCGGGGCTTTTTGACTTCTTGGGAAGCATCTTGTAGGCTGAGGAAAATAGTACTCTTAACAAAGAAGGGGAGAAGACATGACCATACGCAAAAGTTTAGCATTTTTTTCTGCTCTGGCCTTGATCGCCTGTGATGGTGAAACTGTTCGGGAACAAACATCATCAGCCAAGAAGACTCACCATGATATGCGTACGCTGTATCTTATCAATAATACGCGAGCAACAGCGCGGCTGATTACCATTAGGACGGCGAAGATTTACTCAAGTCAGCTATATACCCGCGAGATTCATTTACCGAGTAGGGGAGATCAGTTGTTTTTTCTGCACACCCGTGTATGTTTGGTTGTGGTGAGTATTGACTATGAGATTGATAAATCTAGTAAAGATGACAAGGATAAGATCACACAAATCAGTCCGGTGATCAACCTTTGTCAGAAGGGGGTCTTTGAGCTCAAGGAAAAAGATCGTCACAAAAAAGTTACAGCCGCACTCACATTCAGGACAGCCTAAGGGGGGGGTAGATATGTCTAAATTGAAAATAACAGTAGCGATGGTAGTCATCGCGATGATTGTGGCTTGTGCAACAGCGGGGGTCAAAAATCCAAAACCTCGCACGCCATCTGACGCGTTTTACGCTGACCCCAGACACTTTACATGATAGCGAGGAAACCTCTTCGCAAACTAGCGCGGCCTCTCAGTAACTTGGGAGGTCGTTTTTCTTGACAAAATGGAGAAAATCAGTATGATAGTAGAGTCATTCTGACAGATAGAGGAAGGGGTAATGAAAAAAATGACTATTCTAGGGATCCTGCTCGCAGGAGCAACAGCGGTCGTTCTCGCTTTGGGTTCGCCCGAGTCTGAGAACAAAGACCTTCAGGTTGAGTATGTGAACCAGCCGATCCCGGTGAAGAACAATATGACTATCGATGTCAGGTTTGTCCTTCGCTCAGCCGAAGACAAGAAAGTTCTTTTTTCGGGCGCAGTGGCACCCAACAGTGAAACATTGGCCTTCTTCAAGCCGGATGAACTCAATTGCGAAGCCAAGATTGAGGCTTCGGTCAACGGTGGAACAAATTTCCATCCAGTCGAGGGAAACCTATGCCGGTATAATGGCGAAAGGGACGAGGTGACTCTCAATCTCTTTCCCATGCCCGCGGTCACTCATACGACCGTGGACTAGTCATCCAAAATTGCAAAGCCCCGGTATCCATTACGTTGGATGCCGGGGCGAGTTGTTTTTAGAGAGAGCACCTATTTTTTGCCTTTGATGTTCTTGATTTCTGATAGGAGGTCAGAGAGCATGGTTTCAATTTTTTCGATACGAGCGACTTCTTCAGCGTGCTCACGAGCATCTTCTTGGTCATCTTCTTCAATTTCTCCAGACAACTCTTCGACGTCATCAGAAATTTCTTCGACGTCTTCTTGGAGTTCATCGATGTCTTTGGAGATCTCTTCCATCTCTTCGGAAATATCTTCCACATCCTCACTCACCTCAGCGATAATCTCACCTTGTTTGTTGACGGTCATTTGAATAAAAATAGAAAGGTAGATAGCTTCGAGGGAGACCACGGTAGTGAGGATAAGGAGAATGGTCTCGAAACTGTAACCAAAAAGATACAAAGCAAAAATACCCACAAAGAAAATAGTGTGGAGCACAAGAGACGGAATAGAACCGATATACTTCGTTGCTGTAAAAGCGAGTTGTTCAGTCGCCGGTACCGGAATGATATTTTTCTTACCCATAGACCTATTGTACCTGAGTTACGCTATCTCTGGAAGCGTACGTGGCCTGCCCGGTGTGACAACTTCAAGTCACTCTTTTATACAAGCTCAATAGATAAGAATATCTTAGGGAATGAGTTTTACTAGTGTATGATAGAAAATACTCGGAACAGACTGCTTGAAGTAGTACCACCGGGTGTACTAGAGAAATCCTATGTTTTCACGACCAGTCTCTCCCAAACTTCGTATCGAAAAACACCCCTGGCAACCTGGAGGTTCTTTGGAGGTGCGAGAAGTAACTTTGCGTCGTAGTCGTCTTTCACGCCATGTGCGGATTCTCATTTCTGAGCGAGGAGAGATCATGGTGACCGCACCACTGCGAACGAGTAAACGTTTCCTTCTGACAGTTCTTGAAGACAAGCGGGATTGGGTACTCGCTCAGTTGGATAAACTGGCTCGAAGTGGTCAACTCAAGAAAGCAGGAGATGATGCTTTACAGTATCGTAAGTACAAAGAACAAGCTCG
>CAYHND010000025.1:6157-7669 GCA_964357915.1 uncultured Bdellovibrionales bacterium | reverse complement strand
CGGTCAGTCAGTCAGCTTCTCGCTACCCAAAAGGAGACCTGTTTTACTTTGGATACGACCAAGCATGTGCCCCATGTAACCCTCTATCATGTATCACTTGAGGAGACTCAAGCGCCCTCAGTATTGGTGGCACTTTCAGAAGTGGCTTCTGCTATGGAACCTTTCCACTTACAGCCAACCCAGTATTGTTTTACACGGGGTCAGTGGTTGGATATGGGCTATGAACGTGAGGAGTCCATCCAAAGACTCCACAATCTTGTGCTCGAAGCAGTAGGGAAGTTTCGTGTCAAAGAAGAAAGTGCCGAACAGAAAGAAGAATGGTCAGACATGTCTCCCGAACGCCAAGAAAACCTTGAGCTCTACGGTGCTTCAGAAATCAGGAGTCTGTATAGACCACACCTTACCCTGACGCGTTTGGTGGAGAAGACCGATGAGCGTGTCTTAGACAATCTTCCAGAGCAGGATTTTTCTTTCACCGCTAATGCTATAGCTCTCTACGAACTCGGTGACTACGGTACTTGTCATAGCGTACTGGGAGAGTTTGTGCTTGGTAATCAAGAAGTTGTATGAAAATTCACGAGCTGGGTCATGTAGTGTTGTTTGTGGCTGATCTTAGCAAGATGGCTGATTTTTACCGTGACAGCTTAGGCTTTCATGAGATTGCTCGTGATGGCCAGACAGCCTTATTTGGAGGAGGGCGGACTCATCATGAACTTTTGCTTATTCAAATTGGCTCGCCTCGGCAAGACGAAGGGCAGACGGGTGGTACGGTAGAACCCAAAAGAGGCGCTCATCCGGGTTTGTATCATATTGGATTTAAGATAGGGGATGACACTGACAGCATCCGAGAGGCTCTAGCAGAGCTCCAGGCCAAGGGAGTGACCATAGTAGGCACCGCTGACCATACGGTCACCCACAGCCTCTATATCCTCGATCCAGAGGGCAATGAGCTGGAGCTGTATGCCGATGTGTCAGATATTTGGAAAACAGACCCATTAGCTGTGCTGAGCCCCATCAAGCCGCTTGAACTCTAGAGGTAGAGGAGTATACTAAAGATATAATTCTCTAACACTACGCATATGAACGGATTTGTAGGGAACCTAGAAGAACTCACTTTAGCCAATAGCAATTATCGTCAGGTTATCTATACTGGACCCAATGTCCAGCTAGTGCTGATGACTCTTCAGCCTGGGGAAGAAATCGGTCTTGAGAAACACGACACCCATGACCAGTTTTTCCGTATTGAGGAAGGGGAGGGGAAAATATTGATCAATGGCGAGGAATCTTTTCTTGGAGATGGTATTGGAGCAATTGTCCCAGCAGGGGCTGAGCACAATGTTATCAATGACGGTACAGTGCCACTCAAACTCTATACCATCTATGCTCCGCCACAGCATCCAGCCGGTACGGTACACGCTACCAAGGCCGACGAACCGGCTCACGACGAATAGCTCTGAGCTATTTTGACTTTTCCTTTGTTAGCGCGGTATTATGGCAGTATAAGCTGTTATT
>CAYHND010000025.1:1671-6057 GCA_964357915.1 uncultured Bdellovibrionales bacterium | reverse complement strand
GCTATTTTGACTTTTCCTTTGTTAGCGCGGTATTATGGCAGTATAAGCTGTTATTCTTGAGCTATGTTTGAAACACCGGAACAGGAGGATGGGTTTGTGCCTGAAGCTGAAAGCGAAATCAAGAAATTTGAACGAAACATTGAACGAGTCAATCTCAGATTGATTGATGAATTGCGCAAAAACTACTCCGAACTGGAGTACCACAATCCCGAGCACAGTATGGGAGTAGGAGATAAGGCAGTTGGTTTTCTACCAGAAGGAATTGATGACCGTCTCAGGATTCTGACACGGACTATTGGCTATGCTCATGACATTATTCAGACCTATGCTTGGCGTAAGGAGACACCACAAGGTGCCCCTATTATCGGACAGAGACGCTATCGAGATGGTGGTACTATTGAGCAACAGAGTGCTCTGTATGTGATCAAGCTTCTCACAGAAGAGGGGATTGAACTAACCGCTGAAGAACTCTCCATTCTCAATGAAGCCATTATGGCAACGGTGCCGGGTTATAGTGTGGAATTAGGAACGGTGACCCAACCAAACCTGAAAGAAGGTTCACATGACGTAGCTTGGGCTATAGGTGCTGCTGACTTAGGTTCAGCCGGAGACAATCCAGAGCAATTTCTCAAAGATGGTGACAATGTTTTCCGTGAGGATCGTATGCTGCCCAATCTCGATACTCTTGATAATGCGACTCTCACGGCTCTCTATCAAGAAGCTATTGGTTGGACAGCCAGCCAAGTCGCCTATGCTGAAGGCCAGAAACAATACTGGAACCGAAAAGAAGTACCAGAGCACATCAAGAGTAAACTGACAAAGTTTGATGAGAGCATAGCTCTCTGCAACACTCGCCTCGAGAATCGCCAGGCACTTTTTGACGACAGCAAATCAATCAAAGAAAATCTCCAGATTCTCCTCGATGACATGAAGTTCACGCGGTTTGAATCATAAAATAGACTTCAATATGACGCGATCTACCACAATTAAAGATTTTATTCTTGATATTTTAGTAACTCAAACTAAGAACATTGCTGAAATTGAGAGTATGCCTGATAATAATGGAAATATTAGTAGAATGTATACCTACCAAGCTTTTGCACTTGAAACCATAGCTATAGAATTATTAGGAAAAGTTCTCTCAGGAAAGGACTTATTTAAGTATGTTCCTGGGCAGCCAAAAGTTGATTTTGAAAATGCTATTGAGACTCTTTTTCCAGAAAAATATCATGGATTCAAAACTCTGCTTTATAAAGAGTTACGATGTGGTATGTTGCATACATTTGGACCTAACCGTAACATTGCTTTGGGTGATAAAGAAATTATAGGAAGAAGAAAGAAAGATCATCTGAGCCTTAGCTCTACAGGAAAACGTGTTATCCTTTTTCAGGAGTTTCACAAAGATTTTACCGTGGCAGCGAATAAGTTAGTGACCTCTAGGGATCCTAAAATTCAAGAAAAACTTAACGAGATATTTCTAAATATTGGTCCAGTGAGTTCAATTTAGCTGGATAGTTTAGTTTCAACTTTATCATATAGTCTCAAGACTGTTGGGAGGCATCTTTTGCTTTTGTAGAGGGGAATAGCTAGTATTTCTATTAATTTTAGAAATACTGTGTTATTCTATATGTAAGTCTAGTAAACAAGAAAATCGTAGTAATGTTTTATTTAAGCTGTCGCGATTTCTTTTTTCAGGTTATAATAAAAAAAAATATGGATGCTGTAATTATCAGAGATAAAGCCTGGGAAAACTCGAACCGTATACCGAGTTGGGTTCGAAGGAAAGAGATTGACCTTGATCAATTTAATACTTCTCCTGAAGTTGCACAATACTGTTGGCAATCTTTTCAAGAAATTTTAAGTAAAGACAAGGTAGTTTTCAAGAACTATAAATTTGTAGAACCAAGTGCAGGGACAGGAGCGTTTTATGATTTATTACCTGTGAATAGGCGTATTGGTATTGATGTTGAAAAGTTTAAGACTGAATACATACAAAAAGATTTTTTGACTTGGGAGCCTAACTTTATCGATGACAGGCCATGTGTAGCCATAGGTAATCCCCCCTTTGGCTATAGAGGGTGGTTAGCTTTGGAGTTTTTAAATAAGGCAGCAGAGTTTTGTGATTATGTTGGCTTTATTTTGCCGATGTCATTTCAGAGTGATGGAAAAGGTAGCCCAAAAAATAGAGTTAAGGGAATGACACTCATTCATTCGGAGCATCTCTCTGGGGATGTTTTTATTAGACCAAGCGGTGAAAAGATAAAAGTAAATACTCTTTGGCAAGTATGGAAAAAGGGCGAAGCTCCGCCATTGCCTGACTTGAGTCTAGCTGACGAATATATAGATATATTCACGGTCGATTTTAGAAAGGAAAGACTTTGCGGTATGAAAAAGATCAAGGAATGCAACACTTTCCTACAAAGGTCTTATTTTAATAAGCCACCAGCTATTGTAAATGATTTTTCAAAGGTAAAATATGTTTGTGGCTATGGGGTAATAATCAAGAAAGAGAAAAGAAAAATAAGAAAAATTTTAAAACTAATTGATTGGGATAAGTACAATAACTTAGCAACACATAGTGTTAAGCATATATCTATGTATCATATTAAAAAAGCTTTACTTGATAACCTTAAAGAAGATGTCTGATTCTATTTATAAAGAGTTATTTATTAGTGCTCTGAAGAAAAATGTTGATAATCCAAAATGGAATGAGGGAGATTTTGTCGAAATTAAAAAGGTTTCAAATACAAAAGTTGGTAGTGTTGGACAAGATTTTATTGAAGACCTTTGTGAGACTTTTTTTATTCCGTGCATTTTTCCTTTAAAGGAAAATAAAACAAGGGCAACACAAAGTCCTTGGGATGTTGAGATTGGAGGCGTTAAGTTTGAGCTTAAAACTGCTACAGAAGATACAAATGGAAGTTTTCAATTCAATCATATACGGTATCACAGAAGTTACGATGCGGTTTTATGTCTAGGCGTAACTCCTAACGAGCTTTACTTTGGCCTATGGTCTAAAGCAGATGTTGTAACAAGTAAAGCTGGAAATTTGGTTACTATGGAAAAAGGAGCAAATGCATCTTATAAATTAACTAAGAAGCCCTCTCAGCTCATTTCCATTGTTGAGTTTGAACAAAAGATAAAGAACTTTACAACCAATTTTTTTCAGTCGACATAAATCTCTCAAAGCTATCAGTTGTATCTGTACCTAATTGGAAAAATACGATAGGCTACTTTATTTGACCCCATGAATAAATTCAGAAATTCAGCAATAGAGATTCTTAAGCAATCTAAGATACCTCTTCACTCTAAAGAGATTACTAGATTAGCTCTTGAAAAAGGGATTCTGGAAACAGAAGGTGCTACACCTGAGAATTCTATGAATACTCAGGTAATTCTTGATATACGGAATAGGAAAGATCAGTCTGATTTTGTTAAAGTTGGTCCGAGTACATACGGACTTAATCCAAAGAGAGAAGAAAATAAAATTGAGAAAGAAATTGAAAAAAAAGAAGAAGCTGAGGAAGAAAAAATAAAGATAGAGAGTGGCTATACCGGAAAAGGAGGGGAGCATCTTGTCTGTAGCGAGTTACTTTTTCGTGGGTACAATGCCAGTATAATGAGTGTTGATGTTGGAATGGATATTATTGCTACCAAAGATAATAGCCTTTTTAGTGTTCAGGTCAAAACTTCAAATCTCAACAGTTTTGACACTTATGTTTTTGATGTAAGAAGAGTCTCATTTGAGAGGCATGATTCAGGGAACATCTACTATGTCTTTGTTCTTCATGGAGAGAAAGGCAATGACTTTCTGATTCTTCCTTACTACGAAATGGAAAAGAAGGTTAATGAGAGAGTTATTTTGGAAGTTGGGCACGGTAAGCGATACAGAGTGAATATTAAGTTTCGCAATGGAAGTATCTATTTAGGAAATAAAGAAAATGAAATGAACTACTTTCTCAATAACTGGAGTACCATAAAGTAGAAGCTATGAAAAACCTCTACCTTGATATTGACGGAGTATTGTTAGACAAGGGGAGTGCTGCGGAGGGTCTAGTAGAATTTCTTCGTTTTGCTACAGAAAACTTCGACTGCTATTGGCTCACCACTCATTGTGACGGGGATGTGACACCAGTCTTTCTCTACCTAGTTGGAAAACTTCCCGCTGAAGCTCTGCCGTATATCGAGCAGGTCAAACCAACTAAATGGGGATCATTGTCCAAGACTGACGGTATTGATTTTATCAAACCATTCTACTGGCTGGATGATAATCTTTTTGAGACAGAGAAACGTGTTTTGGAAGAAAAGAATTTATTGAATAGTTTTATCCACGTAAACCTTAATACCAATCCAAGACAATTGCTAGAGATTATTGATTATCTCAAA
>CAYHND010000025.1:0-1571 GCA_964357915.1 uncultured Bdellovibrionales bacterium | reverse complement strand
CGTAAACCTTAATACCAATCCAAGACAATTGCTAGAGATTATTGATTATCTCAAAGATGAAATATTCTAAGAATATGACCCAATATCATCTCTACATCCTTCAATGTTCCGACGAGACTCTCTACGTGGGGATTACGACAGATGTGAAGCGGAGGGTGGAAGAGCATAATTCTTCAGCCTTGGGGGCTAAGTATACGAGAGGGCGGCGACCAGTGAAACTGGTGTATAGTAAGGAATTCAAGAATCGTGGTGATGCAACCCGAGAAGAAATGTGTATCAAAAAGCTGTCTCGGGGCCGGAAACTTGCTATGATAGAGAAAACTAAAGAGTAAGTATCTCTATGAATCTCGAAATCAATCCTCTCATCATTCTTTTTGCGGTTATCAATATCGTAGCCTTTCTTATGATGCTCTGGGATAAGAGGCAGTCTACCAAAAAGGGAGCAGAGCGTATCTCAGAAGGGATGCTCTTTTTCTTGGCTACCATGTTTGGGAGTATCGGTATCTATACTGGGATGATACTGATCCGTCACAAGAGCCGGAAATGGTACTTCATCATCGGTATTCCAGCTTTGATTGCTCAAAACCTGGCTATGCTCTATGTCATCCAGCTCTGGTATTTGGGCTAGACCAGGCGTAGAATAAAAGTGTAAATTAAGTCTTAAAACATATAGCTATGGAAGTGAACTTTATTCTTATCCTCGTTTGTGGGGTAATCGCTATGGTAGTCGGTATGCTCTGGTATGGACCACTGCTTTTTGGTAAAGCTTTTCTCAAAGCCAATGACTGGCCGGAATGGGAGACGCTCGCTCCTGAAGAGAAGAAGATCAAACAAAAAGAGATGGGTTGGCTTTATTTAGGTCAGTTTGTTTTTACTCTGATCCAACTCTACATCTTGGCTCATTTTGTCCAAGGTTGGAGTGATGCTTCCGGTATAGAGGTAGCTGTCTGGCTGTGGCTTGGTTTTATCGCACCAACCGTGGCTAGTAACCTGATCTGGAATATGACCACTCCGAAGAAGCGACTGATTCTCTTTGGTATTATCGCGGGTTATCAGTTGGTGTGCATGATCATCTTTGGCTATATTTTGAGTACGTGGGCGTAGCTTTGTTATGACTGCTATACCAGAAGTCTATCGGAAACAATATCAGGAAACGCTGGAGTTCCTCAAAACTCGAGAGCGGATTTGCTTTCTCACGACATCAAGTCGGTGGGAGGGTGAACCGAGTGGTAACATGGCCAAGAGTACACTGTTGGCCTATGAACTTAAGCACGATCTTGGTGACAAGGTTACCCTTATTGACGTCTCTAAGTTGCAGATAGCTCAGTGCGAGGGGAATGTCTCGACGAATAAGGGCAATGCCTGTGGTATGGCCAAGGCAGTGCTCCATGACGATGAGAAAAACCCTTCAGGTCAGCATCGCTGTTGGGCGAGCCTCAATAATCCCAATGATGAACTGTGGAAAGTGAGCAAAGTTCTGCTTGCGAGTGATACGGTGGTTTTCTTCGCATCAGTGCGCTGGGGGCAGACCAATGCTGTCTATCAGAAATTAATTGAGCGTTTGACCTGGC
>CAYHND010000024.1:0-10719 GCA_964357915.1 uncultured Bdellovibrionales bacterium | reverse complement strand
TCTAACTCTCTCAACATTCCCGCTGTCCAGACTCAGTATCTGGCTGGTGTCGAGAACACCCTCAATCAGGTCAAACGCATGGGTCTCGTCTCTTTGGGTGACAATAATCGCTATGGGCTGTCACTGGTCTTAGGTAGTGGTGAGGCGAGCCTGTACCAAATGGCTAACGCTTACAGTGTTTTTAGCCAAGAAGGCCTGTACCAGAAGGCCTCTGGCGTACTTCGCGTAGAAGATCCTGAGCATAAGATACTCCAAGAGCATACTCTAAGTAATCAACGTGTCTTGAGCACGGAAACAGCTCGCAAAATAAGTTCTATTCTTTCTGATAACAAGGCTCGTTCAATGGTTTTTGGGAGTGGCACTCCTCTTGCTTTCAAAAATGGCGGTGTAGCAGCCAAAACAGGCACTACTCAGGAGTTTCGTGACGCTTGGACACTTGGCTTTACTCGTCGAGTAGCTGTGGGTGTCTGGGTAGGTAATAACGACAATACGCCTATGAAGAGTGGTGCGGATGGTGTTTTTGTCGCAGCACCTATCTGGCGTAGCTATATGGACTATCTTCTGACTCGCTTTCCAGCAACCAGCTTCACGGACTATCAAAAAGTCGAAAGTGATAAACCCCTTCTCACGGGTAACACACCCTTTCAGGCAGAGATATTTGAATCAGCACCCCAAAACAGCAAAGAGCGCCGTGCTCGCAAGAAAGAGCTGCGCCGTGTCTCTAGAGAACTGCACAGCATCCTCTACTACGTGAACCGTGATGATCCATTGGGGCCAACCGAGCCTGACCGTAGTGACCCCATGCTCGCTCGCTTTGAAAACGCTCTTGGTCAAAATCAAGACAATCTCCTTCAACCCTAGTCTTGGGTCTGTTCTGGTGTGGCTACCAGATTTTGGTACAAACTCTTAATTTCAAAAATAAGTACGAGAATCAGTCCGCTTTTGATAAGCGTCAGTGGGAACCAAGCCTGCTCCCGACAAGTATCAAATACCAGCCATTCAAAAAGAAAAAAGGCTGTAATCAGGGCTTCAAAACGCCAGTAACGAATATCTCCATACAGACGGTACTGCTCTCGTAGATTGAACGCCATAAGTAGCACATAGATACAAACAAGAAAAATCCAAGCGCTCTCTGGCAGAGAACCACAGAGCGGAATAGCGCGAATAATATCTCCATCCGCTACCACCATCACTGCTTTTTCATCTATAGCACCGAGACCTGTTTGTCCAGAGAGAGTGGTCACTGGAGCTACTTTCGAAGATGGTTGAGTAAGTTCTGAAACATTCAAAAGAGGCACCAATTCCAAAAAAAGCAGGGCTCCGAGTGGCAACAAAAAGGTGGCAATGGTTTTACGAGAAAAAGTGGTAGCCATCATAGGTTATGGGGTAGTTTGATCAGCAATAACAATAAGCCGTTTATAGGTGGTGCCAGCTGGCCAACAAGTCATCAAAGTGACCGTTTTTGCCTTCCCTGGGTTATTTATATACTCTATCTCGTCTGGGTTCACTGTTTTGGTTTCACGCACCGTATAGAGGTATTTTTGGCCCTTGTAGAAGACATCTATCTCATCCCCTACTTCCAGTTTGCCGAGTAGATAGAACTCGGCATTGTAGCGGGCTGCCTCATAGAAGTCAACCCCCGAATGTGAGAAGAGAAACATATTCCCCGGATTATCCGGTGTACTGGTACCTCTGGCCTGAGCTACTCCTGTCTGGAGGATCTTTTGATAGACAGAGGCATCTTGCCAATCTACATCAGCATGAATACGACTGTTAGCCCGAATCTTTGGAATGACAATGCCAAACTCCTCATCTACAGGCACCAGTATTTCCTCATGAGAAGCCTCTTTCGATTGAGAGTTTTTTTCTTGTGCACTTCCTACTTTTGGTACACTCTTGCCCTGGTTATAATAAGTGACTTCTTGCCAAAGCAAAGGAAGAAAGGTAGCGATAACAATAAGAAGTGCTATCGCTATCAAACTTCCTCCCAAGAGCAGGCGCCAGTCGCTAGTTCTTGGTAAGAGCTGTCTTAGGTCGTACATAGAAGAGATAGTAGAGGAGTCCACCGATAATCAGAAGAATGAAGAAGAGTGATACTTTATTATTCTTGACCCAACTAGAGAGAGCAGTCTGCTCTTGTGATTCATCTTTCGTCATCTCTCCCAAAACACCTTGATCTCCAGTGCCTTCTGCTGTGGCCGCTCCTTCAACTGTTCCCTGGTCACCTCCAGCTCCTTCTCCTACACCCTGAGTCACTGGGATAGCACCACCGCCAGCAGCGGTTCCACCTCCCTGAGTCACTGTGCGAGTGCTTGTTCTGGTCTTATGGATGGTGTCTACGTTAACGGCTCGGTCTGCCACAAACCCAGATGCATTCCCACTGGCATCCAAAGCCCGAATGGCGTACCAGTAATCTTCATTACACTCAGGAGGAGTGGTGGTGATATTGCCATTCTGATTTGGCCCGATATCGAGGGTGGTGATTGGTGTAATAGCATCAAAGTCCTTCTCAGTTGAACGGTACAATTCTACCTTAACTGTCTGACCATCATTAGCAGTGGTAAAGGTAATCTTGTCATCACAAGTAGCTTCATCACGATCGTAGTTATACGGCGTACCTGGGAATGTACCATCAAGAGTCACGTTGACCGTTGCACTCTGGATAGGTGCTTCGTCACCCACTTGTGCCGTCACATAGAAAGAGTACCCGCCGTCAGCTGGCATAACACTCGTACTTACCTGACAGTCCCCTGAGCTTCCTCCATCAATAAGTACCGTGGTTTGATAGAGTCCAGCAGTCGTTTCGTAGCAACGTGCCGTCACAGCGCGTCCCTCAGTATCGAGAGCGACAAAACCAATCTTGAAGTCTGGACTGGTGACGAATGTATCTGGTGTCTCTATCTCGAGAGCGAGCCCTGGACCAGCTGCCATTGCTTGGTTACCTCCTAGAAGACAAGCACTTGTGAAGAGAAGTCCGAGGAACAACATCTTGGCAGATGTACGCCTATTCCAGGCTAGCAAACCCATACCGCCAAGGAGGAGGATTAGAGCAAATGCAAGCACGCCCATATTAGCTCCTGTCGCCGGAAGACCGGTAGAGGCTCCCAAAACTTTCGTTTTACGCTCAGTATCTCTGTCTATATCTTTCTTGTTGTCAGTATCGATGTTGGCAATAGGAGTCACCGGCGGCGTAGCCACAGCTACCTGAGTGCCCACAAAACCTGTCGGATCATTGGCCAGTACATCTCCCCCACCTTGAGCACTCCCTCGAGCATAGGCAAGATCTTCGTAGAGTCCATCGTCTTGACTACTCGATATCTGAGCTTGGTATTTGAGTGTTATGATTTCTCCTGGTACCAGATTACCTACACTCCACACTCCTGGTGAAGCATACTCATGACTAAGTTCGAGGAGTCCATCATGAGATCCGCCAAGACTAGAGCTAGCTTCTGCACTACCCGGTACATACTCGAAACCTTTTGGTGGCAAGTCAGTCACTTCAGTATCGAGCACGGTACCCTCCTCTGCTTCTACCGTCAGAGTATAGATTACGAAGTTGCCAGGTGATTGAGTGTCAGTCACATTCACATCTTTTGTCAGCCTCAGTAGTGTTGTACCGTGATTACCAAAAGTACAATTGAGCTCCTCTCCTGCCTTGAGAGTTGTACCAGGAGTATCTATTGCAATCAACCGATCCAGTTGAAAAACTTCATTATTGTCAGTAGGTATTTCTTCAATTTGTGATTCACAAGTATTAAGCGTCTGCTCCCATCCCTCCTGAAAGACTTCTCGCACTACGTAATTACCAGGAATCAAATCTTCAAAAGTGTAGGTGCCATCTTCGCCAGTTACTCCAAACGGCTCGCCTTCATCAAGTACACCGTTGTTGTTCAGATCGAGGTATAAAGTCCAACCAGCAAGACCTGGCTCGCCTTCATCTTCTATACCATCACCATCGGTATCAGCAAATTTATAACCTATGATTTTCCCTTTCTTTTCAACATTCCAAGCCACACAGTAGTAGGTATTACCGTTTTCTGGATTACCTACCCAATCCCAGTTGTCATAATTGACTACGTCATTGTGACAGTAGATCTCAGCACTCACTGGATCGGCATTGTTTTCACCGCCAGGAAGATTGAAAGTGAATGGGATAAAGTTATCCTTGTAGACTTCACGGAACCACAACTTCGGAGAGTTATCTGGGTTAGAGATATCCATGGTTACCTGACCACTACCATTAGTAAAGTCTGAGGTAGTCCAGCCAGCTCCTCCTAAATCTACGTTGTCCCCCTGATGAGGGGTGCCATCATAGCTCCACTGGAATTGCCAGTCTGGTGCTAGGCTACAACTCTTATGAGTTTCTATCCAATCAGCTGCAGTAGTAGCTGTAATATCTGGTCCTCCTTCTCCATAGTTTGGAAGGTCGGCTTCATCAGTACAGACGATTTTGGTCGCTACGACACGAACTGGTGGTTTATCATTATTAGTAATGGTACAAATGCCTACTCCTCCAGCTGGCACTACTACTTCGCTACAGTTATTAGATTCTCCAGACTGATACGTAGTATCATAGAGTGGATCAGCCACCTCTGTAACGTTATACGTGCCCGGATCTACCTGTATTTCATTGATACCATCTTCTTCGAAGGCTATAGCTTCTTCATCATTGACCTGGAAAGAAAAATCTTGGATTCCTTTCTGTTGGCCACTATCATTTACAAGATCCTTTATGACTCGCAAAGTACCTTTTTTGGGAACGTTCCAAGCCACGCAGTAGTAGGTCAGATTATTATCACTGGCATCGATAAAGTCGTAGTTGTCGTAGTTAACCACATCACTGTGACAATAAATTTCTGCACTTACGTCATTGTTGTTTGGGTTTTCGCTATCCTGACCATAGGTGAAAGGAATATAATTATCGTTCCACACTTCACGTACCCATACCAAGGAAGAGCTCTTTAAATCAACATCAGCACTTGTCTCTCCATTGATACCAGTTGGTCCAAAGGTGTGCCAGTCACTACTCCCAGATTCCCCTGTATTGTCGCCAGGATTATTGGTACTGTAGTAAGACCACTGGAACTGCCAATCTGTTTTGAAACTACAACTTTTGTGAGTCTCTACCCAGTCAACGGCTGTAGTCGCTGTAATGTCTGGACCCCCAATTTCACCATAGTTTGGAAGGTCGGCCTCATCGGTACAGACAATTTTGGTAGCAACAATCTTGGCTATCTCCTGATTCTTAAAGATACACTTCACTGTTTCCCCTGATTCTACCTCAATAGCATCGGATGAGCTCTGATCATCACAGACGACACTCTCTAAGTGCCAGTCAGCTAGGGGTAGCTCCTCTACTGAATAAGTTCCAGGCGTCAAGTCGAAACTGACGGATTCATTATCCGCTAGTGAAAAATTTTCTCCCCAACTTGGATTGAAAGAAAATTTATCTTGATTGCCGTCTGGATCAGTTTGTTTCTCAATGATAATTTTTCCCTTCTTCGGACTATTCCAAGCCACACAGTAGTAGGTATTACCGTTTTCTGGATTACCTACCCAATCCCAGTTGTCATAATTGACTACGTCATTGTGACAGTAGATCTCAGCACTCACTGGATCGGCATTGTTTTCACCGCCAGGAAGATTGAAAGTGAATGGGATAAAGTTATCCTTGTAGACTTCACGGAACCACAACTTCGGAGAGTTATCTGGGTTAGAGATATCCATGGTTACCTGACCACTACCATTAGTAAAGTCTGAGGTAGTCCAGCCAGCTCCTCCTAAATCTACGTTGTCCCCCTGATGAGGGGTGCCATCATAGCTCCACTGGAATTGCCAGTCTGGTGCTAGGCTACAACTCTTATGAGTTTCTATCCAATCAGCTGCAGTAGTAGCTGTAATATCTGGTCCTCCTTCTCCATAGTTTGGAAGGTCGGCTTCATCAGTACAGACGATTTTGGTGGCAGTTACCCTGATAGGGTCTTTTTCATCATTCGTAATAGTACACGTTGCTACGCCACCCGCCGGAACAATGATCTCTTCACAGTCATCATCATCGCCAGATTGGTACGTGGTCATGTAGTTAGAGTCAGCCAGTTCCTCGACAGTATAACTACCAGCAACCACTTCCATCTCGTTCACACCAGACTCGTTGAAAGCAACTGACTCACCATCATTAACCTGGAAAGAGAAGTCCGTAACTAGCTTATTATTTTCATTTTCTTGGTCATTATATAGTAATTCCTTAACCACCCGGAGAGTACCTTTTTTAGTATTTGTAAATAGACAAGTGATAGCTTCTCCAGCATGAAGATCCAGGTTGGCGGTATGTCCATCCTGAGCTACCAGAGAAGCATCGGCAGAGTGACAACTGATATCTTCCAGCTGCCAGCCCTCTATATCTACTTCTGTAATACTGTAGTCTCCCGGTTCGAGATCTGAAAAAGTCTTTGAGCTGGCCAGTGTGTCGTCATCGTCATCGTCAAGAAGGAAGGCCTCCAAGCCATTGGTGGCCGTAAAAGAAAAGTCTTCTCCATTCTCTGGTTCTGCGTCTTTGATAATCGTGATAGAACCCTTGGCGTCAGTGTGATCATCTGTCTTACAGTCATTTTCCCAAAGAACCTGGTTTTCTGCGCTCCAGTTTTTACCAGCGTAAGAACAGGTATCTAATTCAAAAGGTGGGATAATGTCACCTTCATGATCTCCATGACCATTGGCACCATTACCTATCTCACACTGGTTATCAACAGAGTTGACACTGACATTATTGTGGGTGTAAGGATGAACATCCTCTGATGATGTCGCATGACAAATATCAATCTTGGGGTTTTCATCATCAGTAAGAATAATTGGAAAAACAACAGTGAAGTGGTCTAGATCTGATGCCTCTACTGTGTTTGTCTCGTTATCAATATCTTTCTCATCAACATTTTTAACATCACTTTTGGCAATGTCTTTTCCTTTCACTTCGTCGATGTCTTTTTCAATGTAAGCAACACCAACTTCATCGTCTCCTTCTTTTGGAAGCGTAAGATCATACTGGAACTCACCATTTTTCATGCCATCGGTATTGATATCATAGGCATACTCTGAGGCTACCGCCATTCCTTCTGGCAAATTGATATCAGTGGCATCTATTTCCTCTATTTTGAGCGTTGCTCGCTTATCTTCATCGCCCGGTAGACAGGTAAAAGTAACAGTCACATCATCGTTTCCTGGAAAAACATATCTAACTCCAATCTGCACTTTTTCCTTTGTTTCAGCCTTCCCTTCACTTTCGTTCCAGTCCCAATCATCACTTGAACTCTCTGAAATAGCGTCGCCATCCTGCAAGCATACCTTCTGTTCCTCATCTTTTACTTCTTCTTTCTGGTCATCAGAAGCAGGGGTAGCTACTTCTTCAGTTGGAACGACAGCTGGGGTTTCTACTGGAGTGACAGGAACAACCTCTTCAGTGGGTGCTGGCTCTTCGGCTGGAGTTTCTTCGGGAACTATTTCTTCTTCTGCCGGAGCAGGCTCTTCTTCCTCAGCTGGAGTTACTTCTTCTACAGGCTCAGTCTCTTGTGCCACTACTCTTGTCGGCACAGAAAAAGCAAACGCCCCAAGCAAAATTGGAGCGGCAATCGGTTGCATGATTAAAGAGAGAACGACACTGAATGAAAAAGTTTTTTGGAGACAAGGCAACACACCCTTCCTTATCACCCTTCGGAATGAGTTCATACGAAACGTATTAAAAAAATAAACTTACGAATGGTTACTTAATAATAGATAGTGAGTAGTACTGATGTATTCTGACAAACGGGATTCTTTTATCTAAATATCCTCTTTTTGTTATTTTTTTACATCGTATGACAAAAGCCCAAAGACTTTCCCCACTGATATCTAAAGACTATTCCTGTGTCAATCAGCTGTCAAGCGCTTCTAGGCCCTTTTGGGCATCAAAAAAATCCCTTACCAAAGGGATCTTTTTTCATTCTTTTCACTTTAAGCTTCTATAGAGCCTTTGGAAGGTGGATATCAAAGGCATGTATGCTGACAAGACTGTTGTCCGGGCTGAATACAGGCTCCATCTTGATCCTCAGTGACCGTGAGAGAAGCCAAATCTTCTGAATAGCACGGTAGAAAAAAGGCATAGAGGTAGCCAAGACCACTATCTGGAGTAAAATCATGGTCAGAAAGATATATAGGGTGAGTTCGCTCTGGGTCTGGGTGGTTTGTCGCATTGCTATTGGAGGTATGACTGACTGCGTAAGCGTAGTCACCATTGCTATCGGAGCCGTTTCCTCTTGCGATTGCTTCACCATTACTTCACGAAGTTCTGCCTCGACACCCTTCACATCAGCTACGAGAGCATCCTTGGTAGGAAGGTACTCTGTCGGTTTTTTGGTAGCAACAGGAGCTACTTTAGGACTGGCAAACACCTGTACGGTCACTTGAGCCTCTTTCCCATCAATTTTTCCACTCACTACGGCTACTCCAATTTCCTGGTACTTATCACTCAAGATGTTCGCTCGGTGCGTTGGACTTTTCATCCAAGCCTTATGCTGACTCTCTGCGCTCTCGTAATTGATAGCTAGGTTTTCACCAGCAAAGCCATACTGATATCCAGTTTGCTTGATCCAGTGCCATGGCGTCACTCCTTTTGGCGAAGTGTGGGCAAAATAATCATTCTTAAACATATCTTTGGCCTTGGCTTCGGCTGCTTGTTTCAACTGATCGTTTTGTTTGAGTTCAGGAAGACCAGCTTGTTTGCGGGAATCATTGGCAAGGCGCAAAAGAGCGCCAGAAGTGACGCTTGAGGCTCTCACCAGAGAAGTGGCTTCTCCAAGTATAAAAACAGCCAAAAACAAAACTACGAAAACTCTCTTGAAGATTCGTTTTTGATTCTTTTTTTTATTTTTTTGGCTTACTAGAAGCATATCTTTGGATAAAAAAACAAAACGAGGTTCACCCGTTTTGCCCTTTCTGGACGCTTTTTGAGTCCATTACCTATCCATTATAGCACCTTTTTTTGCTTTTGTAAAGGGAAATTTGCTAATTTTTGACCTGGTCAGCATAGTAGCCCACATCACTGATCCATTTATCGACGCTTTCCGTACTCTGAGCATCACAGTTATAGCCACACTTCCATACCACCAACTCTTCTGCGGTATCCCGATGATACTCTTTCATTAGAGTATTAATACGTTTAGAAATAACTCTGACAGCTTCTCTCTTACTTCCAAAACAACCATGTCCCATAGCAGTACCTCGACTGCCCTCACCACGATAGCCCCAGTAGTTATAACAATCTTCACCATTAGCAGTTACCGGGATACGCTTGCCCCAGTTACTTTCTTTTTTGGCAATACCGATAATGAAGGCGGTGGTGTTTCTGTCATGCTTCACAATATATGGCAGCATAGCTTCGATAGGATAGCCATCTACCATTTTTTCTACATCACGCTCAAGACGCATTTCAGAAGGAGAGATAACTTCCACTGTCTGACTGACTGCCTCCACCCGATTGGCAGTCCCCATGATCAATCCCGACAGAAGTAAAGTAAGCCCGATGAAGACTCCATAAAAAATATCTCCTGAGAGACGTGTCTGACTCAAGTC
This sequence comes from uncultured Bdellovibrionales bacterium, assembly GCA_964357915.1. Classification (GTDB taxonomy): domain Bacteria; phylum Patescibacteriota; class Minisyncoccia; order Moranbacterales; family UBA1568; genus UBA1568. Next base: position 1,119 of record CAYHND010000024.1, on the reverse strand, counting down.
AGGCATTGCCTCTAAGAAAGAAAGACTTTTTTCGAGTATTTTGTTTTTGGTTTCTGTTTCGGTGTTTTTGGCCGACATAGTGCACTACTAAAGCTTAAAAAAGAAAAAACGGGAGTCTGGGACACCCGTTTTTATCTCTTATATATCCATTATAGCATGTTTTTTGGCTTACTGCAAGCCTTCTTGCTATATTTTAGCCATTAGGAAGACCAAGCTCACGCAAGAAACCCTTGCGAGCCGGCCCTTTGAGTTCTCGTGATTCACCCTCTTTCAGTGAACCAAGGTGGATACTCATGATGCGTACACGGACGAGACGCGTGACGTGTACTCCGACACCCTCAAGCATACGTCGTACCTGATGTTTCTTCCCCTCAGTCAAAATAATAGAAAGAGTTGCTGGATCGAGCACAACGAGCTTCTTGAGCATCAAGCGCTCCCCCTCACTCGCAATACCGCGCAGCAGTGCGTCCTTCATTTGGCTAGTTAGTGGCGTATTGATAGAGACAATATACTCTTTCTCATGGGCAAAACGTGGATGAAGCAGTCGCTCAGTCACTCGCCCATCATTGGTAAGGATGATCAGACCCTCTGAATCCTTATCTAACCGTCCCAGAGGAAAAAGATCTGGATGACCAGAAATTGAAGCAATATCTTGTTCTTTCTTTTGAGGAGTGTGCGTGATGATGCCTCGTGGCTTATAGTAAGCCACGTATTCAAAAGCCTTCTTTTCACGAAAACCGAGCTCATGGATCTCAATATCCTCATCGGGATGATTAACCTTATCCCCTACGAGAGCCTTTTTGCCATTGAGGTAGACACTCCCTGCCTGAATCATCTCATCAGCTGCCCGTCTGGTAGCAATCCCTCGTAATGCTAAGAAACGATTGAGGCGCATGGGGTACTCTTCCTTGGTGTTATTCGTTTTGGCAGGCTTACCCCCGTAGTGCCTCGTGTAATTGGGGTTGGGTTCACCTTTTTTAGGACGAGGGGAAGTGGCGCTCACTTTTTGGGCACTACTTTTTGACTGACTTGGTTTCTTGGCACTTCGCACAAAGGCACCCGCCTTTCTGGATGTACTCGCTTTTGAAATAGTTTTTGCCATAGTGGTAGGTCAATTCT
>CAYHND010000023.1:7037-10876 GCA_964357915.1 uncultured Bdellovibrionales bacterium | reverse complement strand
GATTTAGATATGTTCAGTAAAATACCGAATGATCCCAGTAGTACCGCAAGGGATGTACCTCCGTAACTGATAAATGGCAAAGGCACCCCAGTAAGTGGAATAAGGCCGGAAATAGCTCCAATATTGATAAAAGCTTGTCCGACAATCCAGGTGGTGATACCAGTAGCGAGAAGACGTCCAAACTCATCTTGCGCGTTTCTAGCAATCTGAAAACCCTTCCAAGCAATAAAGACAAACAAGGCAAGTACGACACCAGCTCCCAAGAGACCAAACTCTTCACCCAAGACCGCATAGATAGAGTCTGTCACTGGCTCTGGAAGATAGTTGAACTTCTGACGACTCTGACCAAGCCCAATCCCAAAAAGTCCTCCAGAACCAATGGCAAGCAGAGCTTGAGTAATTTGATATCCAGAACCAGTCGGATCATGCTCGGGATTAAGAAAGACGAGCAAACGCTGCATACGGTATGGCGCGAGCTTGATAAGAACAATAAGAAAAACAAAGCCCGCCGCTATCAAGCCTCCAATATGAGCAAGCTTAGCTCCTGAGGCAAAAAAGATAGACATAGCAATAATAAAAATAAGACCGAGAGTCCCAGTATCTGGTTGCTTGATGATGAGAAAACCGACAAAAGAAAGTACCAAAAGAAAGGGGACGAGACCTTCGTAAAAATCTTCTGCCTTACCCTGCCCCTTGGTGGACAACCAGGCTGAAAGATAGAGAATGATAGAGAGTTTCATCACCTCTGATGGCTGAAATGAGATAGGCCCAAGCGTTACCCAACGAGCCGCTCCATAGACCGTCGTTCCAAAACCAGGTATAAAAACCAAAATAAGAAGACCGACTGCAAGAATAAAGACGGGTATCACAAAACGTTTCCACACTCGATAATCTACACTCTGAAAAAAAGTAAGGGCTAAAAGGCCAACTCCCAGACCAAGGAGCTGTTGTTTGAAAAAATAATACGAATCATCAAAGCGTGATTGGCCATAGAGCACACCAGCGCTGGCTATCATCAAAAGACCAATTCCCAAGAGCAACAAGAGTGCCAAGAAAAGTGAACGATCAAAGTCAAAACGAAAACTTCTCATACTGTAGGTGTATTATCTTGGGTGCGATTGGCTTCACGCCAGCTCTCAATAGCTTGATGGTTACCAGAAATGAGTACTGCTGGTACCGTCCAATCACGAAATACTTCTGGCTTGGTGTACTGAGCGTGCTCGCGTACTCCATCAATGCTGTAGGATTCATGAATACTACTCTCACTATTCCCGAGTACTCCAGGAATGAGCCGGGTCATGCTATCCAGGATAATCAGAGCTGGGAGTTCTCCGCCAGTCAGCACATACTCACCTACCGAAAACTCCTCATCTACACAGTGCTCGATAAAGCGCTCATCAATACCTTCGTAACGCCCACAAACAAGAATAATCCGCTCGTATTCACTCGATAACTTCTCAGCGTCTCTTTGACTATAGAGTTTACCTTTAGCAGAAGTCACAATCACTCTTGTCTTATCACGAGACACTCCTGGAACCAAAGCGAGTACCTGTTCTAGACAAGCCACCAGAGGCTCGACTTTGAGTACCATCCCTGCTCCTCCCCCATACGGCGTATCATCTACGGTGTGATGCTTATCAGTAGCAAAGTCTCGCAACTGGTGCAGATACACCTCTATCAGTCCCGCCTCTTTAGCGCGCTTCAAAATAGACGTATCTAAGTACGCTTCCATCCCTTCGGGAAAAAGTGAAATAATATCAAAACGGATTTTTGGCTGTGATGTGGGCATATCCCCCATTCTAGCATAATTTAGCAAAGAAAAAACGGCTCACCAAGAAGGTATTGAGCCGCTTTCTCTGCACATGCATGCACCTATTACTGTGACGTGAGGGTACTCAGTACTGTGTCACGTTCGAGATTGAATTGGTAGCTTTGGACGCTACCATTTTTGTGTTTCACTGTTACCTTCATCGGAATACTCTTCATACCAGGCTGTTTCTGAATCTTTAAGTCATAGAGCTCCCCTGTTTCGACAGTCTTTGGTAGTTGGTAACTATACTCGAGCGTTTTCTCAGTACCAAGAGGTACCTGAACTATCGTACCAGCAAACTTCCTATTCAGTTCCTCACCATACACCACCTCATGTGTAAGTGGAGTAATAGTATCGATAAAAGACCCTTTAGGTAGATACACTCGAGAATAACTCTGGTAATCCTTAGTCAGATAGCTTTTCTCTTTGGCAGTGTGATTGTAGGTCACCTTAAGAACTGCTTTTGGCTCTGGAAGTGAGAGGTCTACGCTGTACTCATAGCTTCGTTCTACGTAGAGGTCGCTCTTAAAGGCATTCATGTTGGAATCTACCAGAAACAAATAGTCATTCTTCCAAGCAGTGTCCATCTCACCATCCCAACCCACTTTGGCTACCTCCGCTTGTAATTTTGGATCTTTAAGTTGTATTTGAACGTCTTTTTGATGCAAATCTGAGAGAACCACTTTGAAAAGACGGTATTTCTGGTCAAGCGGTAGAGCTTTAACCTTCTTGATAATTTCTTGGGCAAGCAGATGAATAACCACTTTGCGCTCACCACGTTCAAGTCCCTGTTCAGCATAAGCTTTCTCTACTTGATATTCAAGGTCGAGCACAGCATTGTCTTTGCCATACATACCGGGATAGCCTGGTACTTCTACTGGACCAGTCACTTCCAAGACAGACTCTAATACTCGAGTAGTCACCCCGATGACACCGGCAAACTGTTCCTGCCCATTACCGAGATGATAGAAATCTTCAGCTTCTTTGGCATTCAAGGCAAAATCTGGATGATAATTGGAATCACGCAGTTTGAGACTCTTTACTCCTAATGTCGATTCCATAGGGTATGGTGCAGGTATGGTGTCAGGAATACGTCCATCAAAGTTCACCGTGTCATGTACTTCGACACCCACTGGTTGTCCGTCTTTAATTTTCACAATCGCAAAAGAACCGATGTAACCTCCACCCGGTCGAAGTTCCATGTTGTTCTGGAGCAAAATAAGGAAAGCTTTTTCTTTACCCTTTGTGTTACTCAAAGCCTCTGCGAGTGAAAGAAGTGTCTTCAAGTCCTCACTTGTTTCTTCTTCGAGAGGAAGGAGTGACAATGGTTCACGCAGAAAACCGAAGAGTCCTTTATTCTTGACCTCAAGAATCACAAAAAGGGTAGTCAAAAAAACAACTGAAACCAGCACAAATACAATCCAGAACTTGGTTGAGTATTTTTTCATACTGTTTTAGGTCAATGGTTTACCCTTCAAAAGCTCATTGAGGCGACGTTTGTATTCTTCTACAGTAGGTTCGGTAGTCACATCAAATCCTGGGGTTTCTGATTCTGTAAAGGCTTCCTCTACTGCTATTTCGGGTAGGGATTCTTCTGTCATGAGGTCAACCTCTTCAATACCAAACTGTGGTAGAGCTCCTGCCATGATAGGCAGATTGCCTGGAGCATGGGCTACTTTTTGAGCGGTTCTAGCTGCTACGACTGGCTTTGGCAGTGGTATTTCTTCTACAGGAGATACCTCTTGAGGGGATGGTTCCTGGAAGCCAAGTTTTTCTGGACGAATGGCCACAAACTTCTGAGGATCAATCCAAGGGACTGCTTCACCGATATGACTATCGATATTGGTCACTCCAGTACTACGCTTTCTTTTGTTGGTAATAAAAGAAAGGAGGCCAAAGAAAATACTGGTGAGCACAACTGCAGTGGCAAGAATAGTCAGACCATAGCCTACCTTATTACTCACAACTAGCTTAGTAACTGGCTTGTCGATAACTCGGAGCTCTACTTCGTGTTCTTTATCATAGTAGA
>CAYHND010000023.1:4626-6937 GCA_964357915.1 uncultured Bdellovibrionales bacterium | reverse complement strand
CGCGCCCAAGAGTTGCTCGGTATATATTTATTTAAGACGCGAAGTGACATAGTTGTTTTTGATCATGACTTCATTAGTAAGCATTTCTTGGTAAGTGGAGAGTGTGCGACGAGCAATCCCGTCCCAACTGTATTCTTGCTCAGCTCGGGCTCGGGCTTTTTCTCCAATAGCTTTGGCCTCATCCATACGATTGACATAGAAAGCCAGAAGCTCTCGTAGACCCTCGACACTTTTGTTTTCAAACCAAACACCCGTACCATCTTGGATAGCTTCCATATTGGCAGGGATATTGCTCACAATAGGAAGAAGACCATAGGCCATAGCTTCAAGTAGAGCTAAGGACAGACCTTCATCCTCTGATGGCTGAACAAACAAAGCAGCGTGCGAAAACAAAGCCTCCAGTTTACGGCCACTCTGCTCTCCCACAAAGATAATATTGTCAGAACCAATGCTCATCACACGGAGATATTCGGCGTAGTCTTCGGTATTAGCAGGAGCTCCCACAATAACCAGTTTCATGTTGTTCGGGAGTTTGCTTTTTTCTTCGAGCTCACGAAAAGCCTTGATAAGGTAGTGTATACCTTTGTGACGTACGAGACGGCTCACAGAGAGAATATAGCGCTCGGGCTTGAGATTCCATTCATGAAGGATAGTGGTATCACTTTCGAAACGAACTTCAGCTCCATTGGGGATAAAAGTGAGCTTTTTACCATAACGTTCCTCTGCATACCGAGCCAGTGTTTCACTGATGACAATTGTCTTCTCAGGAATAGAGCAGGTGAGGCGTTCTGCGATGTGTAGACAGGTACGAGCAAAGGCATTCCACTTCTGGTGAAAGTAATCCCGGCTATGAAAAGTAGCAATCACTCGAGAGCTCGGCTTGATCATTCTTGGGATAATGCTAAAGATACTCGGACCGATAGAGTGAAAATGGACAATATCAAAATTACGCAGAAAGACAGCGTGAAGAGTTGCAAGAAAAGCATAAGAAAGAGCCTCCAGATGCTTAGTCTTGATACAAGGAATATGAATAAGCTCTACGCCCTTAAAGTTTTTCTTCGCCTTGGGCGTATAGTTAGAACGCACATATGCAGTTACCTCATGACCTTCTTTGGCCATACGAATAGCAATCTGCTCGACGTGTTTTTCAACACCGCCTGAGTGTGCTGGCATTCCTTTTTGACCGATAAAAGCGATTTTCATAATAGCAACAGCTGATAATTTAACAGTGGTCTGTTTCTTGTGAAGAGGGAGAAAAGCTTTCTCCCCCCTACAAAAGAAGCCAACCTATTAGAAGCTTCGTAGAATACCTGAGATGGCACCTAATTTATTGTTCTCTACCTTGTTTGCGTTTACACCATCATCGAGATTGACACTCCCGAAGTTGGTAAGTGCACTAGTAGTACGAGCCAGTTTAGCGACACCATACAGACCATTGTCCCGAATAGTAGCCTTTTTGAGATTGATAGTACCCGCTGCACCATAAGAGTTTATTTCCATTCCCTGGTGACGGTTTGCCTGAATCTTGTTGTTCTTAGTTCCAATGGTAGAACCATCGATAACCAAAACCATACCGCTACCACCATTATATGAAATGTGGTTGTCAGCAATCCAAGCTTCTACACCGGCCTCAAAATCAATACCATCACTCCCATTACTACCAATCTGACTGTTCATGACAAGCACTTTACGCTTTTCAGAGTAAATACCAGCACGACCATTCTTATTGATCTGTACCTGGTCGATGATAGCCATGTGCTTCTTATCACGAGGTGCACTCTGAATACTGATACCGTCTTTAGAGTTGCTCTTCACTACCACGTTGTATACGTGTGCTTCAGCATCTCCACCGATACGAATACCATGCTTACCGTCTCTAACGGTGACATGACTCAGCTCACCATCGTCTTTCATAGTCACCACTGGCTCACTTTTGTTGTCAGCCTTGATGATTACTTTGTCACGTTTCTCACGATCCCCGACAACTTTAACGTTCTTTGGGATAGTAATGTTTTCTTTGTACTCACCATTCTTGATACGGACTTCATTTCCGCTCTTGGCCTTACTCAAAGCCTTACCGATGGTTTTGTACGGATGGGCAGCAGAACCATCTGCGTTACCCTTCGCATCACCGTCCACATAAATTACTTTCTTACCTCCAAAAGCGACAGCTGGAGCCACTATCAAAACGATAAGGGCAAAACCCATCAAAACCTCTTTTGAAAGCCAAAAATTGCTCTTTGTCATAGGTTGGTCTTATAAACTAATTAGACCTATCATCATAGCAAATTTCTGATATTTTGTCAATACT
>CAYHND010000023.1:0-4526 GCA_964357915.1 uncultured Bdellovibrionales bacterium | reverse complement strand
ACCTCCTTCATCCCGCTTCTATAGCCATTATTGGCGCCTCTACACAGGTCGGCTCCGTTGGCAACGACATTCTCAAAAACATTGTCATACATGGCTATGATGGTCGAGCCTACCCGGTCAACCCCAAAGCCACTCTGCTCTATGATCTCCCCTGTTTTAGTTCTATCAAAGACGTGCTTGAGATAGTAGATCTCGCCATCATCGTTGTCCCTGCTCAGTTTGTGATACCCGTTGTCACAGAATGTGGTGAAAAGGGTGTCAAGAACATCGTTATTATTTCTGCTGGCTTCAAAGAAATAGGTGAGGAGGGCAAAGCTCGAGAAACAGCCCTCGCTGAACTCGTCACCAAATATGACCTCACCCTACTGGGCCCCAACTGCCTTGGTTTTATCAGTCCCCACCAAAACCTCAACGCTTCTTTTGCCAAGCAAATGCCTGAGCCCGGTAGTGTTGGTTTTTTTTCACAAAGTGGCGCTCTGTCCACAGCTTTGCTCGATATGACCCATGAGAGTCTCGCCTTCTCAGAATTTCTCAGTGTCGGCAACAAGACCGCACTTATTGAAAAAGATTTCCTCACCTACTTCAACACAGAACCCAACACCAGCGTGATTGGATTTTACAGTGAAGATATCACCGATGCCCGCAGTTTTATAGAAACTGGTCGTACCCTCACCAAACCTACTATCGCACTCAAAAGTGGTGCCACAGATGCTGGAAGCAAGGCATCAAGCTCTCATACCGGATCACTCGCGGGTAGCGATATGGCTTACTCAGCTCTTTTCAAACAAGCACACATTCTACGTGCTGAGACATTTCAAGAATTTCTCGATACCCTGCTTATTACTTCTAAGAACTCTTTTCCGACTGGCCCTCACGTCGCCATCCTCACCAATGCTGGTGGTCTCGGAGTACTCGCTAGTGATGCGGTAAGCAAAAAGGGTCTAGTCTTAGCAGAACTAAGCGAGGAAACGACTCAGAAACTCAAAGATCTTCTACCACCTGCTGCAAGTAGCCACAATCCTGTCGATGTTCTCGGTGATGCTCCGATGAAGCGTTACGAGGACGCTCTCAATCTCATTGCAGAGGATACTGCTGTTGAAATGATCCTTGTTATCGTCACTCCTCAGTCCATGACCGAAGCTACAGCTACAGCAGAAGCCCTGCTTCGTTTCCGTGAACACTCTCCGCTCCCCCTTGCTGCGGTTTTTGCCGGTAAGGACTCTTTTGAGGAAGCCCGCGCCCTTCTCAACCCAACCATGGCTACCTATCAGATGGCAGAGGCAGCGGCCGATGCTTTGGGTGCTCTTCATACCCTTGCTCTTTGGAGTCGCTCTCAAGAAAACTCCCAACCCCGTATTCCGGCTAATATCAATACCGCCGTATCTAAAATCATTGCAGAAGCCAAAATCGCTCAAAAAACTCAACTCCTCGCTATTGAGGTGGAATCAGTACTTTCCAATTATGGCTTTACCTTCCCTCGAGCCGTGACGGTGACTTCGCGAGCGGATGCCGAAGAAAATGCTCGTCTTTTCACAGCGCCAGTGGTTCTTAAGATTATTTCACCAGAAATCACTCACAAATCAGATGCTGGAGGTGTCATTCTCAATATTCTTCCAGAAAATATTGGGAGTGCTTATGACACCTTGATAGAAACCATCACCAAGAACGTTCCAGAAGCTACTATCAAAGGTGTCTCTCTCAATGAGCAAATCAATCGTATGCATGGCAAAGAGTTGATCTTGGGTATCAAGACCGAGCCCGGTCTCGGAAAAGTAATTATAGTGGGCTTGGGAGGTATTTATGTTGAGGTACTCCAAGATGTGAGTCTACGGTTTGCTCCACTGACACGCACCGATGTGACTGAAATGCTTGGAGAACTCAAAAGCAAGGCTCTCCTTCTCGGTACTCGTGGTGAGCCACCTATTGATCTTGAACCTATCTACGAAGCTCTTCTTCACCTGAGCGACCTCGCTATCAATCATCCCGAAATAGAATCTCTTGATGTCAATCCATTTCTCGTTTTCCCAGAAGGCAAAAAGGCTCTCGCTCTTGATGCCCGTATCAGCCTGCTAACTGATTAGGTGACTTCGCCAAGAAGTTGTTCAAAACTTAGGAGGTAGTGTTTCTTCGAGAAACGTTTCTCCGCATCTTGCTTGATGTCCTCCGCATCGAAATAAACAAGAGAAGTGAGGTGGTGTTTGAGGTACCTCTCAAGCTCTTCTTTATCGGTGGCTAGGTAACCATTGGTATTATTAATAATCTCGGCGTAGGCACCTGCTTTCAGTCCAATAAATGGCTTGCCAAGGGCGATAGTCTCTAGTGGTACCAACCCAAATGTTTCTGGTAACTCTGAAGCCCCCAAGACACACTCCGCTCGCTTGATGAGCTCGGTCAGGGTGCTCTTGTCTTGGACTCCCAGGTAGGTAGTGTTGGCACTGACTGGTAAGGTGTAGCCATTCGTTAGAGATCCCACGAGTACTAGTGGGTATGCTAGTCGTTCACACAGCTCTATCAGAAACGTAGCTCCCTTGTCTTCCGAAAGACTCCCGAACGAGATCGCATAAGAAGCTGGTAACTTCTGAGCTATTGTCTCTGGCAGTGCTGTTGGTGTAGTTGTGGTAATAAAATGTGGCAAGACTCGGAGTTTTTCCACTGCAAAACCAGCTTCCACAAAGATAGCTTTGACATACTCACTGGGCAAAATATACAGATTAACAGTCTTATAGAAACCAGTAACATCTTCGAAATACTTTTTCAGCACCAGAAGTAGCCGTTTGCCAAAACTATATTTCTGAACAAAAAGAAACTTGTAGTAGGCTTTACCCATTTCGGGATAGTACGTATCCTTATCTGGTGAAATGAGATTGTAATCATGGACGGTCATGATAATCGGTATCTTCTTTGCTTTCAGTGGTGCCAGAATAGAGGGAGACAACTGATGGTAGATATTATGCAGATGAGCCACATCAGGCTGCCATTCATCAAGGAGTGCCTGCATTTTCCTTTTGGCTTCAAAGGAATAGAACAACCTACCTATACCCTTAAGTTTTTCCCAGAGTGAACCCTCGCCACTGTTGTAGGCTACCAAAGAAGGAAAGAATTTTGAATCTTCTGTCTGTAGGTTTTCTGGATGCATCATACTGAATACTCGCACCTGGTGGCTAGCGTTCTTGAGTAAATCAATAACATCCAAAAAATGGCGCTCAGCGCCCCTTCTGGCATAGTAGAATTTATTGACTTCAAGAATCCGCATATTAATTTCCGTGTTCTTTACTTTTCGTATCTACGAATAATAGGGCTCGCAGCAGTCCAAGAGTAAGCCAGAAGAAAATTCCAAGCAAGTTTGTTTCCAGGTATGGTTGCGAGAAAAACACCAACGCCTGAAAAAGAAGTAGTCCTAAGAGTACTCGTCTTATATTCTCCAGATAGTCTCCTTCAAACACTTTTCGTGATACCTGTGTAAGTAGTGTTACGACAAAACCACCGAGAAGAAGTATCCCGATTATTCCTGTCTGAATAAGAAGAGCTAGCCAGGAATTGTGCATATCACGTACCTCTACATAGGCTTGATAGTCTGAGAGTTCTACCGGAACACTCTTGCCAAAACCAATTCCGAGTATTGGGGCTTCGACAAAGCTCTTGAGCGCACTCTCCCATACCACACCACGCCATGCCAAGCTTTCATCTCGTTCATTACCAATAGAAATAATACGTTCGCTCACCACGTTGGTAGCTCGTTCAAGATCATATGACGGATCACTATTTGGAAAAACTGATACCAGGTACCAGGCCAAGAGCGTGAGGGTCAGGAGTGGCACCAAGAAAGAGAGACTGATCTTAGAAAAGTATTTGCCATACAGCTTAGGGCGTACCAAGAGTGCCATCACCAAGACTCCTCCAATTCCCAGCCAAAGGTGACGCATCAGAGAGCCGAGAACTCCTAAGGCCAAAATCCACAGAAAAATAACCTTTCCTTTGCGAAGAGCTTTTTCTTTATACCAATACGGCAGTGATAGGAGAAGACTCAGAAGGGCTAATGAATAATAAAAGGCATGTGGAAAAGCCAGGAAACGGGTTCCTGAGGTAGAAAGAGGTGTATATTCTGTCCACAGTCCACCGCCCCGCACGACTCCTAAGAATAAGAAGAATACCGTGAGAGCCACACCCCCCAGAAAGACTTTAGCAAAAACCCTAAGATCCTTCTCTTCACGAATGAGAAAAGGGAACATAAGAGCAATCCCCCCATAAAAGACATACTGCTTCCAAGTACTAAAAGCCACCGCCAGGCTCGTATTTGACTGCTCCCCAATACTTATTGAGAAAAGATAGGTGATATAAATAAAAAAAGCGAAAAGCCAGCCGAGTGAAGAATCCAGACGAGAGATCACTTGTTTCTCGCGAAAAGAAAAGAGTATGCCAAGAAAAGTGGCACCCAAGAGCATGTCTAGTGGATACAGCTTCAATACAGTCTCTCCAATAACCAGTGGCTCCAAAGTAAAAAAACGCTCAAAAAAAAGCGTCGTCAC
>CAYHND010000022.1:0-11119 GCA_964357915.1 uncultured Bdellovibrionales bacterium | reverse complement strand
CGAGCTCGCGTGGGTGAGGTGCGTAACCCAGTATGGCGCAAAGGTGGTGTCGTTTTTGGTCCTCGCAAAGATGAAGTGTACGGCAAAGACACCAATAAGAAGATGCGTCAGAAAGCAGTTATGATTGCACTTGCTGAAAAGATTCGCGGACAGAAACTGCTCATAGTTGATAGTCTTGTTTTTGCAGAAATGAAGACTAAGCTTTGGAGAGATGCTCGCGTGGCTTTGGGAGTTGACTACAAGAGTACGGTTCTTGCTTTTGGTGAAGAAGAATTTGGTAACGCCGCCGTTACACGTAATATTCCAAAAACAAGTAACACCCTGGCTGTAAATCTCAATGTTTCTGAACTGTTGAACAACGAATATATTGTTATCTCTGAATCTGGACTAGGTGCTCTTACAAAGCGTTTCCAGGCTTGGGAGAAATAAGAAAGAATTTTATGGCACTATTTACTGAAAAAACTGAAAAGAAGACTAAGAAGGTAGCCAAGAAATCGGTGGCTGATATGAATTTATCTGGTGTAGCCTACCGAGTCTTGCTGAAGCCGCGCGTGACCGAAAAAGCCTACACGCTTGGTGCTAATGGTAAGTATGTTTTTCAGGTAGCCAGTGTAGCTACTAAACTAAGTGTCAAAAGAGCTGTTGAAGAGGTATACGGCGTAACCGTTTCAGCCGTCAATATTATTACTCTTCCTGGTAAAACAAAGGTATTTGGTAAAGGTCAGGTCTCTGGAAGGCGTAAGCCGGTCAAGAAGGCCTATGTGACCCTTGAGCAGGGACAGACAATTGAGTTATTCAAAGCAGGATTGTAAAGAAACATTATGGCCATTAAAGTCTACAAACGAAATAATGCTGGACGACGTAACATGTCTGTGGTTAAACCAGACGCGGTTACTGACTGTGCTCCAGAGAAATCACTCCTTTCTGCTTACAAGAAGAAGGCAGGGCGTTCTCATGGAAAAATTTCTGTACGTCATCAAGGTGGTGGACATAAACGCCGGTATCGTATAGTTGATTTTCGTCAGAACAAATTTGATATTCCTGGAGTTATCAAGAGTATCGAGAAAGATCCAAACCGTTCAGCTCTGATTGCTCTTGTGGCTTATGTCGATGGTGAAAAGCGTTACATCTTGGCTACTGAAAAAATGCGGGCTGGTCAGACCGTCATCTCTGGAGAAAATGCTCCTATTGAAGATGGTAGCCGTCTTCCTTTGAAAAACATCCCACCAGGTACTATTATTTGTAATATTGAGATGAAAGTCGGTAAGGGTGGTCAGATTGTGAGAAGCGCTGGTACCCAGGCGACCCTGATGGCCTTGGATGGTGTAATGGCTCAGGTGAAGCTCACTTCAAGTGAAATCCGTTTGGTGAATAAAGAGTGTTATGCTACTATCGGCCAAGTAAGTAACTTCGAGCACAGTGCCGTTACTATCGGTAAGGCAGGACGAGCTCGTCATATGAATAAGCGCCCAGCAGTACGTGGTTCTGCTATGAACCCAGTAGATCACCCACACGGAGGAGGAGAAGGACGTCAGCCAATTGGTATGCATCCGAAGACTCCATGGGGTAAACCAGCACTGGGAAAGAAAACCCGCAGTAAGAAGAATGCCTCTAATAAGTATATTGTCCGTCGTCGGAACAAGAAGTAATCAAAGAACCTATGTCACGTAGTCTCAAAAAAGGTCCATACGTAGACCCTCGTGTCCTCAAGAAAGTTGAGGGCAGGAAGCTTGGTGATCGCGAAGTCATCAAGACTTGGTCTCGTGCCTGTGTCATTGCGCCTGAAATGGTGGGCTTTACCTTTGGAGTACACAATGGACGAGATCACGTGAACGTATTTGTGACTGAAGAAATGGTAGGGCACCGACTCGGTGAGTTTTCTCCAACCCGCAAGTTTTACCGTCATGGAGGAAAGATGCAGAAAGATCTGGAACAAGCCGCTAAACAACGAGAGCTTGATGCTGCGAAAGCCGCTAAGGCATCTTCGAGTGCTAAGAAATAGTTTTTATGAAAGTACAAGCAACCCTCAAAAACTTACGAATATCAGCTAGAAAGACCCGTCTCGTTACGCGTGGTTTGGTTGGTATTGATGTTCGTGAAGCCTTGATTCAGTTGTCTAAGCAGGTCAAGAAATCATCTGGCCACCTTGAACCACTGCTTCAGAGTGCTATTGCCAACGCTACCAACAACTATGGTTTGGCTGTAGAAAACCTCTACATCACTGATATCCGAGTAGGGGAAGCAGCAACTCTCAAGCGTTGGTTACCACGAGCTTTTGGCCGAGCTACACCACTGCTCCGTCGAGGCTGTCATGTGACCATTATCCTTGATGAAAAAATTGAAGGTAAAGACCGAGTAGCTCCTGTCAAAAAGAAGGCTGTGACCGTGGAGACTGAACCAAAAGAAGGAGAAATGAAGAAGAATACTCCCAACAAGCTCGCACAAGAAAAAATAGGAACAGCAGTACCAACACAAGCCGCAAAAGTGACTAAAGTATTTCAAAGAAAATCTGTATAAATTATGGGACATAAAGTAAATCCAACTGGAGTACGTCTTGGAATCACAACGGGCTGGCAATCTCGCTGGTTTGGTGCGAAAAAAATGTACCGTGAACAGCTCAAGAAAGACATAGAGATGCGTGAGCTGATCATGAAAAAATGGAAAGCAGCCGCTATTGCTTCTGTTGGTATTGAACGTTCTGCTAATGCCCTTCGTCTGATTGTTGAAACCTCTCGTCCGGGAGTACTCATCGGTCGTGGTGGAACAGGTATTGAGGATCTGACTCGCGTCATCAAGAAGCGCTTTTTTGCCGGTAAAAAAATTGATCTTAAGGTAGAAGTCTTAGAGGTAAAGCAGGCTGAGACCAACGCTATGTTGGTAGCTCAACAAGTGGCCGAACAGCTTGAGCGCCGTATTCCATTTCGTCGTATTCTTAAAGGAATGCTCGATCAAGTAGAGAGCCATAAAGGTATCGAAGGAGTGAAGATTGAAATCTGTGGTCGTCTTGGGGGAGCTGAAATGTCTCGCCGCGAATGGCTGTCACGAGGTAAAATCCCACTTCATACACTGCGTGCTGATATTGATTTTTCTCGTTATGAGGCCAGTACCACCTATGGAGTCATCGGTATCAAAGTCTGGATCTATAAGGGAGAAAAATTTAAGGAAGCTATCAATAAAGAAGAGCAAGAACAGTCCACCAAATAAGAAACGCTTATGTTACTCCAACCAAGAAAAGTAAAGCATCGCAAGATCCACCGAGGGGGTTGGTTTAAGTCACCTGCAAACCGTGGTGACAAAGTAAGCTTTGGAAGTTTTGGACTCAAGGCTACTGAGCAGGGAATTATTTCTGCTCGTCAGATCGAGGCTGCTCGTCGAGCCATGACTCGCTCTATCCAGCGTGGTGGTAAAGTGTGGATCCGCATCTTTCCTGATAAACCAATGACCAAAAAAGGAGAGCAGACCCCAATGGGTAAAGGAAAAGGGAGCGTGGATCACTTTGTAGCTAAGATTCGAGCTGGCCGAGTATTGTTTGAACTTGATGGTATCAGTAAGGAAGCTGCCGCAGAAGCTATGCGCTTAGCATCACACAAGCTGTCTTTGAAGACTCGTTTTATTGAGAAACAATAAGGAAAGATATATGAAAGCAAAAGAATGGCAGGAAAAAACGAATACTGAACGCGCTAAGGCGCTTATCGACCTACAAGAAAAGGCTCGTAAGCTTCGCTTTGATATGGCTACTCGTGAAGCTAAGAATGTGAGTGATTATCACAAGATCAAGAAAGATATCGCTCGCTTACAGACCATCGCTCGCCAAGAAGAAGTTTCGCTTGACGAAACACCAAATCAGGGTTAGACTATATCTTTACTAAAGAAACACTTACTATGAACCAAGTCGACACTACAACCAAAAAAGTACCAACCCACAAAGGGGTGGTAGTGAGTGCTTCGATGGATAAAACTATCGTAGTAAAGGTAGATACACTGAAGACTCATGCTAAGTATCGCAAGCAATATACCTCAAGTAAGCGCTACAAAGTGCATGACGAGACGAATCAGCATAAGGTAGGGGACGCCGTTATTTTTCAAGAGTGTCGTCCATATAGTAAAGACAAACGTCATCAGATAGTAGCAAGCGCATAAAAAATATTCCAACCGTGAGAATACCAGTATGATCCAGGTAGAAAGCATGTTAAAAGTAGCAGACAACAGTGGTGCTAAACTCATCAAGTGTTTTAAGGTGCTTGGAGGAACTCGTCGTCGCTACGCAGCGCTTGGAGACATCATTGTAGCCTCAGTCAAGTCAGCAGAGCCACGTGGTTCAGTCAAAAAAGGAGATAAGGTCAAAGCGGTTATCGTCCGTCAGGTCAAAACCTATCGCCGTAAAGACAACTCCTATATTCGTTTTGATGAAAACGCAGCCGTGATTTTGGATGCTAATAACAAAGACCCTAAAGGCACCCGTATTTTTGGACCAGTTGCTCGTGAACTCCGTGAAAAAGGGTATTCCAAGATTGTTTCACTCGCTCCAGAAGTTTTGTAAACCAGACCAGAATTCTATGAAGATCAAAAAAGGAGATCAAGTACAAATCATAGCAGGCAAAGACCGCGGAAAGCGTGGTTTGGTGGTGCGCGTCATCCCTGTGATGGATAAGGTAGTAGTAGCTGGAGTCAATATGATGAAACGTCACCTGAAGCCAGAGAGTGGTCGCAAAGGTGAGCGAGTAGAAAAGGAAGCCCCGCTCCACGTATCCAATGTGATGCTCATATGTACCGAAACAGACAAGCCTACTCGAGTAGCCTACCAAATACAGAACGGCGAGAAAGTGCGTATCAGTAAACGATCAGGCAAAGTCCTCTAAACAAACCATTCCGTAAGGAGAGAATATTTATGAAAACAGCTAACATTAAAGATCGATATCAAAAGGATGCTATCCCAGGGCTCAAGAAGGCTCTTGGTATTAGCAACCCAATGGCCCTGCCTAAGGTAGCTAAGGTAGTGGTGAATGTTGGTGTTGGAAAAATTCTCAAAGACTCTAAGCGTGTTGATGAGGTAGTGGCTGCTCTTGAAAAGATTACCGGTCAGAAGGTAGTGATGACTCGTGCTCGTAAGGCTATTGCTGGTTTTAAGATTCGTGAGGAACTGGAAATTGGAGCCAGAGTGACCCTTCATGGTGAGCGTATGTGGAGTTTCCTGGATCGTTTGTTTGCCATCGCTCTACCACGTGTTCGTGATTTCCAGGGTCTCGAAAAAAATGTGATTGATTCTTATGGTAATGCCAATATTGGTATCAAAGAACACGCTGTTTTTCCAGAAATTGTTCCAGAGACTGTCCAGCATTTGTTCAGTTTTCAAGTCAATATTGTTACTACCGCCAAGAATAAACAAGAAGGCATGGAGTTGTTCCGTTTGATCGGGCTGCCACTTCAGCCAGTAGAGACTAAATAAGCAAACAAAGAATACTATTGTATGGCAAAGACATCCACCCAAGCAAGAGCATTGAAGACACCGAAATTTTCGAGCCGTATTGTTCGACGTTGTTGGAAGTGTGGTCGAAAGCACGGGTATATGAGACGATTTGACCTCTGCCGTATTTGTTTCCGAGAGCTCGCACTCTCTGGACTCATCCCCGGAGTCAAAAAAGCTTCCTGGTAATAAAAGAACAAGAACTATGTTAGATCCAATCGCAGACATGATTACACGCATTCGTAACGCACAGGCCGCTGGCCATAGTAGTGTTCGTATTCCTTTGTCTAAATTCAAAGAAAAGATTGCTGCTGTATTGCTTGAGGAAGGCTTTATTGAGAGCGTGGCTAAGGATGGAGAAGGAGCTTTGGCAGTACTTGTTTTGGGTCTTCGTTACGTCCAGGTAAATCCAACCAAACGCACGCCGGCCATTCAGGAAATTACGCGAGTCAGTACCGAAGGGTGTCGTATTTTTGTAAAAAGCAAGGAAGTACGTAAAGTGAAGAACGGCTATGGTATTTCTATCCTGTCTACTTCTCAGGGAGTGATGACTGGTGGTAATGCGTACCGTAAAGGTTTGGGAGGAGAATTTCTTTGTAAGGTTTGGTAATACAGTACTACTATGAGCAGAATTGGAAAAAAACCGATTAGTATCCCAGCTGGTGTAGAAGCCAGTATGAGTGCGAATGTGATTACCGTCAAAGGCCCTAAAGGAACTCTGAACTTTGCTTTTCGTCGTGAAGTAGCCGTAGTGCTCACAGACAAAGAAATTACCGTAGAGAAAAAGGGAAGCACTAAGTTAGCTCAAGCTCTTTGGGGGACGACCGCTAAGATGATGACCAACATGTGTGAAGGAGTCACTAATGGTTTTCAGAAGCAAATCGAACTCAATGGAGTCGGATATCGTATGTCTATTAGTGGCAAGAAGGTGACTTTAGCGCTTGGTTTTTCACATCCAGTGGAAGTAACTGTGCCAGCTGAACTTGAAGTGACTATCGAAGGCAACATCATGACCGTCAAAGGAATTGATAAGCAAAGCGTTGGTCAATTTGCTGCTGTAGTCCGTAAACTCAAACCAGTTGAACCATATAAGGGTAAGGGATTCCGTTATGTCGGAGAAACAGTAAGACGCAAAGAAGGTAAGAAGGCTTCATAATATACACGTTCTATGTTGAAAACAATCAATCGACTCAAAAACCGCATAGCTCGTAAGCGCCGTGTCCGAGGAAAAATCTCTGGGACAGGTCTTATTCCACGTGTCGCCATTTTCCGTAGCCTCCGAGCCGTCTCTGTTCAGTGTATCAATGATGAAACCAGTACTACCCTAGCGCAAGCTCACCTACGAGAGACTGGCAAAACCCCTAAGAACACTATCGAAGGTGCAGAGAAGGTAGGTAAGCTACTTGGAGAGCGTCTCAAGGCAGCTGGTATCGAAGCTGTTGTGTTTGATCGGGCAGGCTACAAGTACCATGGAAAGGTCAAAGCGCTTGCCGAGGCTATTCGTGCGCAAGGTATACAATTCTAATTCTAGCGAAGAGATTTCAATAAAACTATATGGATAAACAGCGTAAACCAGGAAGATCAGGGAAGAAGCCAGCTCGTCGCGAAAAGCCCGAGTATGAGCAAAAACTTCTCAACCTTGCTCGAGTCACTCGTGTTGTTAAAGGTGGTCGTCGTTTCCGCTTCCGTGCTACGTTGGTCATCGGTAACCGTAATGGTAAAGTGGGAGTAGGTGTAGCTAAGGGAGCTGATGTTTCTGATGCTATTCAGAAGGCTTTCAATGACGCTAAGAAAAACATGGTTACGGTAGCGCTTGAAAATGGTACTATCACTCACGATGTTCTTGCTAAGCTCGGCAGTGCTCGAGTGCTCTTGAAGCCAGGACGCCCAGGACAAGGAGTTATTGCTGGTGGATCAGTCCGTGCAGTAGTAGACCTCCTCGGAGTAAAGGATATCGTTTCTAAGTCTCTCGGTGCTTCTAATGCCCTAAACGTCGCTCGTGTGACCATTAAAGCTCTCGAAAGCCTGAAAGCTCCCCGCGTAAAGGCGGAAGCTCCAGTCGTCGAAGCTGCTCCAGTAGCAGAAACACCTCTAGTGGCTTAATTTTTCTACTGATACAGGATTATGCAAATTCATCAACTCACTCTCCCAACTCGCAAAGCCGCCAAACGTATTGGGCGTGGTGGTAAACGTGGCACTACGGCTGGTCGTGGTACCAAAGGACAGAAGGCTCGATCAGGAGCCAAGGTAGACCCTCTTTTTGAAGGTGGGCGTTCTACTTTTGTTGAGCGTTTGAAGAAGGTACGAGGTAAGAAGGCCGTCAATCCACAGAAACACACCGTGACTCTCTCTTCTCTTGATAAAGCCTTTGAGGACGGCGAAAACGTTACCATCGCTCTTTTGGTAGAGCGTAAGGTGGTTGGCAAAAAAGCCCTTAAAGAAGGGGTAAAAGTAGTAGCAACTGGTACTACCAAGAAAAAACTCACCCTTGCTGCCGGTATTCTTACCAGCGCTACAGCTGCCAAAGTACTTTCAATTAAGGCCTAGTCAAAGCCTTTTTTCTCCGCTATACTACAGATAGATTGAATACTCTACCCTTAGGGTATTTTTTCTTTTAAGGAAGTATCACTTTGTTTTTATCTCTATGTGGCAAACATTAACCCGGGTATTTCAAGTCCCCAGTCTTCGTAATAAGGTTGTTTTTATCCTGGCTTTACTGGTGGTATACCGTATCGCTGCCAACATCCCACTCCCTGGAGTGGATGTTCTTGCCCTCAAACGATTGTTTGAAGATAATGCTTTCTTAGGCCTTCTCAATATCTTTTCTGGTGGAGGACTGAGCAATATTTCTATTGTACTTCTCGGTGTGGCTCCGTATATTACCGCTTCGATTATCATGCAACTCTTGACCACCCTTGTGCCTTCGCTGGAGCGCCTTTACAAGGAAGAGGGGGAACAGGGTCGCCAGAAGTTTAATATGATCACTCGTTGGCTTACGGTGCCGCTAGCAGCTCTCCAGTCATTCAGTATGCTCTCACTTTTGCGTTCACAGAATATCCTAGGAGATATTGCTCCTTTTACGATGGCAGTCATCATTATTTCAGCCACGGCCGGCACTATTTTCTTGATGTGGCTTGGTGAGCTTATCACTGAGAAGGGTCTTGGGAACGGAGTATCGCTTATTATTTTTGCTGGAATCGTCTCAAGTCTGCCGACAGCTCTCTCGCGTTTTGTGGCCACTTGGGATCCTTCGCAGTTTTTTGTGTATGTCCTCTTTGTCCTTGTCGGAGCGGCTACTATTGCTGGGGTCATTCTCGTTAACGAAGGCCAAAGAACTATCCCGGTGACGTATGCCAAACGGATGCGGGGTGCTAACTCCTATGGAGGGAGCTCCACTCATCTACCGCTGAAGGTCAATCAGGCTGGAGTGATACCAATTATTTTTGCGGTTTCACTTATTCTGATTCCGACTATGATAGCCAATTTTTTGGTAGCGAGCAGTAATGCCAGTGTGGCCAGTATCGCCGTCAAACTCTCAGGCTGGCTCCAAGATCAATTCGTCTATGGCAGTATCTATTTTGTCTTGGTAGTGGTCTTTACGTACTTCTATACCGCTGTGGTATTTGATCCAAACAAGATTTCAGAAAATCTCCAGAAGCAAGGAGGCTATATCCCAGGTATTCGTCCAGGCAAAACCACTGCAGAATACCTCTACCACATTATGAACCGTATTACTCTCGCTGGTGCATTGTTCTTAGGCCTTATTGCGGTCATGCCATACATCGTCCAGGGAATGACCGGTATTCAGTCAGTTTCACTTGGGGGAGTCAGTATCTTGATTGTGGTGTCTGTGGTACTTGAGACCATTAAACAAATTCAGAGTCAGATGATGATGAGAAGTTATGAAACCCTATAGGCTATGGTGAAGATGAATGATACAAAACCAAAGAATTATGTACTCCTTGGTCCACCGGGAAGTGGTAAGAGTACCCAAGCCACTTTACTGAAAAATAAATATTCTCTTGCTCATATAGATATCGGTAGCGAGCTGCGTCGTTTGGCAGAGTCTGACACTGACCTTGGCAGGAAGATTCACCAGATTATTAATGTTAAAAAAGAACTTGTTTCAGATGGATTGGTAGGCGAAGTGATTGAGAACACTTTGGGGGCTATTCCCCGAAATCAGGGAGTATTATTGGATGGAGCTCCACGTAGAGTTTCACAGACTGATGAAGTTGAAGAAGCTTTAGCGAGTCAGGGGCGTATTATTGATAAGGTAGTTTTTCTTGATTTAAGCGAACAGCACGCTATTCAACGTATTTCAAAACGTTGGCTCTGTCAGGAATGTAAAGCTCCCTATATAGGCTCTATTGAAGAAATACAAGCCTTAGGAGTGTGTAGCGTGTGTAGTGGAGCCATTAGCCAACGGCCAGATGATACTCCCGAAGGAGTTTCCAAGCGTTACGCGGTTTTTGTGAGCAACACTCGTCCGGTGTTGGAATACTACCAGGCACAGGGGAAACTGATTCGTATTGATGCAGAACTTCCTCCTGAAGCTATTGCTAGCACCATTGAACAGTCTCTCTAAACGAAGCGACATGAACCTTTTTATCAAAAATGAACAAGAAATAGTGAGCCTCAGGGCTTCTTCGGAGCACCTGGCACGTATTCTTGCTGAAGTATTAGCTCAGGCTAAGCCGGGTGTGAATACTCTAGAGCTCGATACTCTCGCAGAGACTCGTATGCGAGAAATTGGTGGCATCCCTATTTTCAAGGGTTACGGTGCCAGTGACCGCCCCTTTCCGGGTTCTATCTGTTCCTCAATTAATGAAGAGGTTGTCCACGGTATTCCTCGTAAGGATTGTATTCTCAAAGAAGGAGATATTCTGAAGATAGATATTGGTATGCGCTATGAGGGCATGGTATCTGATATGGCGCGTAGTATTGCTATAGGCACTGTAACGGACGAGGCTAGGAAAATCATGCAAGTCACTGAGGAAAGCCTTCTTCGTGGTATAGCTACCATTCGTCCAGGCGCTAAAGTAAGTGATTATGCGCGAGCGGTACAGAGTCATGTAGAGCAAAACAGTTTTTCGGTGGTACGAGATTTAGTAGGACACAGTGTGGGGCGAGAACTGCATGAAGATCTTCAGATTCCTAACTATGTGACACGTGAGATTCCCGATATTACCTTTGTGGCCGGGATGACTTTAGCATTGGAACCTATGGTCAACGCCGGTACCTATGAAGTAGAGATGGCTCCAGATGACTGGACGTTTATCACCGCTGACGATAGACTCTCGGCTCATTTTGAGGATACCGTGCTGATTACCGAAGATGGAGTAGAGGTTTTGACGAGACCTTAGTTTTTAGATTATTTTTTCTCACCTGCCATCAGAATTGACCGTTATCCAACCTCCGCACCAAGAACGTCTGCTCACGGGACGAAACGTCCAGGCTCACATGTGTTCTAGTGGTGCTCCAGATGCAAAACGCTGACAATTCCTCGAAACGGTTCTTAAAAATAATACTGATAATTTCGCTAGATACAGAAAAATAGAAAAATGAAAAGTTTGGTTACTTCTGAACACCATTTTGGATGATTGACCGGTTCTGAGACGAGAGAGTCGTTAGAAAATGTCCGCACCCTAAGGA
>CAYHND010000021.1:3600-12135 GCA_964357915.1 uncultured Bdellovibrionales bacterium | reverse complement strand
AGAAAGCGACACAATGCAGAAACCTTATCACAGAAATGAATCAGAAGCGTGGTACGGACATACTGTTTGAGGCTGAGCTTGGCTATATTGGGAAGTCTTCTAAGGTGCTGGATAGCTTACCAGAAGGCTTGCAGATGACCAGTTGCGTTGATGCACAGCATTTTGTGGGAGCTGTATTACCAGATCTATTCGCACCTGCTGTGGGCAATGTGCATGGAATGCTCCGGAATGTGCCAGATCCCAAGCTTGATAGTGTCAGAGTAGGTGAAATCTTTGGTGTGGCTAAAGTACCACTCGTGCTCCACGGCGCATCAGGTAATTCCAAGGAAGATATACAAGCCTGTATCAAGAAGGGTGTTGCCATAGTACACATCAACACCGAGATTCGCGTAGCCTACAAAAATGCCCTTATCAAAAATCTAGCCACTGAAGAAATAGCTCCGTATAAGTATCTGGATGCTACCGAGAACGAAGTAAAAGAAGTGGTAAAAGAGAAGATCAAGATATTCAGCTTTTTGCCATAAGAACTATAATTGGGTCTATATTGCCAAACTACTTAATAAGGAGTAGTCTGTTTTGATGCCTAAGTCAGGTATTTTAGTTTTTTGAAAATTGGAGTGAAGTGCCATGGATATCTATATTTCACGCAAAAAAATAGTGACGCAATTTGAGTGTGGAAGTAGGGTCTCTGATTTCCCGCTACTAATCAAAAAGAATGGCTCCTGGGGCTATCTTTCTGACTCAAAAGTAGATGAGAAAACAGAGAATGTAACCTTCTACATAAAACGTTGGTATGGTTGGAGTAAATTAGCTGTACCCCAGAACTACCAGAGAGCAACTGTGCTTTTTTTGCAGATGTTCCATAACTCGCCAAAAATGAATTTCGACTGTTACTCATTTGTGTCTCTAGTGGCTGAATTGCCGCTGCATCAAAAAGAATGGGCAGATGCTTTTTGGGACACAAGAAAGGTTTCTGGATCAATAACTGATTACGGAGTCATCTTTTTTGTAAATGAAGATAATCAGGAGTTTGCTCATGCGGCGTTACATATAGGCCGTGGGTATTTCTTATCAATCCAAGGTGCCGGAGGCATGCTCTCAGTCTCATCTCTGCAAGATTTACAAGATTTGTATAGAGAGTGGCCAGATCTTTTAGTGGCAACACCAAGGGGGCAAGCTGAAATTAAGGAAGCGCTGGCGGCGGTCGCTAGCGTCTAGATTGAAGAGGATAGTATTGTGACAGATAGAATAGCAGCACTTGCAATGCTTCGGCATGCGCTCAAGATTGGTGCATTGGAATATATTCCTGCGGGGCGGAAATTGAAAAGTGGGCGTGTATCAACTCATTTTTTCAACTCAGCACTCTTCGTCACCGGCGAAGACGCCAACATGCTGATGAATGCCTATGTAGCGGCCGTTGCTGAACATGAGGTGCTCGGCAAGATCGCATCTTATGGCGTGTATGGGCCACCATACAAAGGCACCCTGCTCGTGTACGGGTTCATCACTACTCATGGTGGAGCAAATGTATTTTTTGCTTCGAGTCGTAAAGAGGCAAAAGATCACGGTGAAGGCGGTACTGATCTCGGTGGTGATCTTGCAGGTCAAGATATTATTATCATCGATGACGTCACAACCTCAGGTGATTCTTTGTTGGAAGCGGCTCGATACATCATCAGCCGTGGTGGTCGGGTAATCGGTTGTGTCATCGCATTTGATCGGCAGGAACGTTATCGTGATGATACGACTGAATCAGCAGCTCAGCGAGTTGAGCGAGAACTTGGAGTGCCAGTGGTAGCGGCTGCCAACCTTGATAACCTTATGGAACTTCTCAGAGAAGAAGGCCAGCTGGTTTGGTTGGCTCATATCGAACGCTACCGTGAGCAGTACGGAGCCTGAATTTATGGGCTAATATGCCTTTGGGGCGGCTGGAAACGGTCGCCTCTTTTTTATGCTAAAATAGGGATAATTGATGAAAATGTATGGCTACACTGGTATTTGATATAGAAACGGTAGGAGATGACTTTGAAGGCCTAGATAAGACCACTCAGGAGGTTTTGACGCGCTGGATCAAGCGTGAGAGTGAGAGTGCCGAGAGCTATACTTCAGCTTTGACTGACCTCAAGGAAGGCTTAGGGTTTTCACCACTGACTGGTCAAATCGTGGCTATCGGTATCTACGACGCAGAGCGTGAGAAGGGTGCTGTTTATTACCAGCCATCACCAAAAAGTAAGGGCAAGGAAAAAGACTTCGAAGAAGAAAACTGTAAGTTTGAAGTGATGAGCGAGAAGGAAATGCTGGTACGCTTCTGGACTATTGTGGAGAAGTATGACACCTTTGTGACCTTCAATGGACGGAGTTTCGATGTGCCATTTCTGATGGTGCGTTCCGCTATCCATGGTATCCGACCAACCAAGAATCTTCTTTCTAATCGGTATCTTAATTATCAGCCAGGAAATGCTCGGCATATTGATCTTCTCGATCAGCTGTCATTCTATGGAGCTTTGCGTCGCAAGGGGAGTTTACACCTATGGTGCCATGCCTTTGGTATTGAGAGTCCCAAGAGCCAGGGAGTTGATGGTGATGATGTGAAGGGACTCTACGAAAGTGGTAAGAGTGAGACTATTGCTCGATACAACGCGCGAGATATTGTGGCTACCGCCAAGCTCTACGAACATTACAAAAACTTCCTTCAGTTCAACTAGGAACGACTCTTTAGGAGAAGCGCTTCATATGATATACTTTTGCCCATGAGCACAGACGCCAAAAAACTCATTACTGAATTTAAGAAACGCCTCGACCCAGAAATCAAGGCGTTTTTTGCCGAAGTGAAAAAAGATGCTGAGATGAAAGACCCCTTTATTCGAGAGGCCGTTGATCATATGGAGGATATCGTAGTCTCTGGTGGTAAGCGTTTGCGTGCCGCTCTTATGTACTACAGTTACTTAGCTTCTGGCGGAACCAATAAGGAAGCTATTCTTAAGGCTTCAGTCAGTGTGGAGCTTATTCACGCTTTTCTTCTGGTTCATGATGATATTATTGACCGTGACAATCTTCGTCATGGTGTGCCTACGCTTCATGCTCGTTACAAAGAAAAAGCCAAAAAGTATTTCCCAGACAAGGACGAAGAACATTTTGGTAACTCTATTGCCATTATTCTTGGTGACATGCTCTATGCTTTTGGTAATGATGTTATCTTCCGCGCTGATTTTCCAAAAGAAGCTATCTTCCGCGCACTTATGTGTTTGCAGAAAATAGTTACCTGCACAGTGACTGGACAGGCTCGTGATATTTACATCGAATTTCAGGGGAGTGCTAGCGAAGAAGAAATTCTCTCCATGTATGAGAACAAGACAGCACGTTATTCTATCGAGGGACCGCTCCACCTTGGAGCAATGCTTGCTGGTGAGAACCAGGAATTGCTTGACCTCTACTCTAAATATGCTATCCCTCTTGGTATCGCGTACCAGATTCAAGATGACATTCTTGGGGTTTTTGGTCAGCAGAAAGCTATCGGTAAGCCCATTGGCTCTGATATCCAAGAGGGTAAGTACACGCTTCTCGTTGCTAAGGCAGTAGAGCTGGGTACAAAAGAGCAGGTGATACGTATTAAGGATCTTTTGTCTGGCAAGAGGGTGCTGGGGCAGAAAGATTTTGAGGAGTTCCGAGAAATTCTGGAGAAGACTGGATCGTTAGTAGCTTGCAGAGCTATTGCAGAAGAAGCAACGAGTAAGAGTCTTGCGGTTCTCCCAGAACTCAAACTTCATATGACCGAAGAAGCTTTTGATTTTCTTGAAGCCTTGACCAATTATTTACTAGAAAGAGATATCTAATTGTATGTCTGAGACAGTGCCACATCATGTCGCTATCATTCCCGATGGGAATCGTCGCTATGCCAAAACTCTTGGGAGAGAACCTTGGTATGGTCATGAACTCGGAGCCAAAAATACAGAAGTGCTCATCAAGAAAGCTCATCAGCTTGGGATCCGCGAACTCACCTTCTGGGGGTCATCCCTCGAAAACCTTAAGAAAAGACCACTTGATGAAACACGAGCACTCTTACGTATTTATGAAACCTACTTCCAAGAACTGGCTGGCAACACTGACATTCATGAAAACCAGGTACGCGTGCGTTTTATTGGACGCTGGAAAGAGCAGTTCCCAGAATCTCTGAAACAAATTCTTCTCGGTATTGAAGAAGCTACTAAGGATTATCATGAGTATGGACTCAACTTTTTGTTAGCCTACAGTGGTGATGATGACATGCTTCAAGCTATTGAAGCTCTGAACTCGTCGAAGAGTGAAGTCACTAGAGAATCTCTCAAAGCCGCGCTGATGACTCATGAGTTGCCAGAAGTAGACTACCTTATTCGGACTGGCGGAGACCCTCATTTATCAGCCGGATTTATGATGTGGGATGTGGCTAATGCGGAACTTTTCTTCTCCGAGGCTCTCTACCCAGCTTTTGACGAAAAAGCCTTTGAAGAGGCCATTATTGACTACGGGACACGAGCCAGGCGTCAGGGGAGCTAATGAGGGCTTAAAATCTTGACAATTTTTGAATACCCCTCTACAATAGTCATACATTTGAAAACCAGAGCAATAAGGGTAAAGAAGGTTCAGATATCTGTATACATGATTGAGGTCTGACAGAGCTTGGAAAGATAACCTACCACCTCTTTTTTTGCGTTCAGAAACGCACTTTACTTAATTTTATTCTCTGTACCCAAAGCAAACTATGGCAAAAAAAGACATGATTCGTTTCGACGGTGAAGTTCTGGAATCACTTCCAAGTACCACCTTTCGAGTGAAGCTAGATAATGGCCATGAAGTTTTGGCGCATATATCAGGAAAAATGCGCGTGCATTATATCCGTCTTTTGCCGGGTGACAGAGTCACTCTTGAAATGAGTCCGTACGACCTTTCAAAAGGACGTATTGTGCAGCGTTTAAAATAATAGATTAGTCAGCTTATGAAGGTTCGTGCCTCAGTCAAAAAAATTTGTGTCCATTGTAAAGTTATCCGTCGTCATGGAAAGGTGATGGTAATTTGCCCTACCACTCCAAAACATAAACAACGTCAAGGCTAAATATCCCTATGGTTAGAATCGCAGGTGTCAACATTCCAGATAACAAACGTGTAGAGATAGCTCTGACGTATATTTATGGTATTGGTCTTACTACCAGCCAGAAGATTTTGAAAGAGCTGAATGTTAGCCCTGATACCCGTACGAAAGACCTGACTACCGATGAAGCCAACAAACTCCGTGAAACTATTGAAAAGAAATTCCGCGTTGAAGGAGAGCTCCGTCACCTCGTAAAGCAAAACATCAAGCGTCTCAAAGAAATCGGATCATTTCGTGGTTCACGTCATCAAAAGGGTCTTCCTTCACGAGGACAGCGAACCAAGACTAACACTCGTACGGTTCGTGGTAACACCCGTAAGACGATGGGTAGTGGACGTAAGAAGTCAGATAGCAAGACCTAATATACTCTATGACTGAAGAACTCAAAACAACTGAAGAAGAGGTCGTTTCTACAGAAGAACAGCTTGAGGTTACACCTGAAACTGAGACTACTGTTGAAAAAGACGAGCCAAAAAAGCGCAAGAAGCTGAAGCGTCAGGTTACCAAAGGACGGGTCACTATCCAGTGTACCTACAACAACACTATTATTTCTATTGCAGATATGACTGGTGGAGTATTAGGCTGGTCTAGCTCGGGTCACATGGGATTCAAGGGCGCTAAGAAGTCTACTCCCTACGCCGCTACTCAAGTTGTTGCTGATGTTACTGAAAAAGTTAAGAAATACGGTGTCCAGGAGCTAGAAGTTTTTGTCAAAGGAGTAGGTAGCGGTCGTGAAGCTTCTATCCGTTCTTTGGCTAATAATGGTTTCACCATTGTTGGTATCAAAGACACCACCCCAGTCCCACATAACGGTTGTCGACCACGTCGACCACGTCGCATTTAATAGAGAACTATGGCAAAAAATCTTGATTCAAAATGTAAACTCTGTCGTCGCGCTGGCGAAAAACTCTTCCTCAAGGGAGAGCGTTGTTTTGGTCCGAAATGTGCGATGCAGCGTCGTCCATACGCCCCAGGTGTCCATGGACAGAACGCTCGTCGTAGCTCAAGCGAATTCGGACGTCAATTAGCCATGAAGCAGAAGATTAAGCGCATTTACGGAGTACTCGAACGACAATTTCGTAATCACTTTGAAGAAGCCGCTAATCTGGCTGGTATCACTGGTGATCACCTTCTTTCTCGTCTAGAGCGTCGTCTCGACAACGTAGTCTACCGTCTCGGTTTTGCAGCTTCTCGTGCTCAGGCTCGTCAGCTCGTAGGACACAAGATGTTTGAGGTCAACGGGAAGCGTCAGAACATTCCTTCAGCCGAAGTCAAAGTAGGTGACGTCATCAAGATCAAAATCACCAAGCAACAGAAGAACTACTGGAAGAACCTCGCTGAAATCCTCGCGAACAAGCAAGATGTACCACACTGGTTGGCTCTCGATGTAGCAAAGGGGGAAGGCAAAGTGATTGCTATGCCGGTACGTGAAGACGTTGGTGTTAGTGTAGATCCTCAGATGGTTGTTGAATATTACTCTAAATAATTAAGTTTTTCATTAAATTGTTTCCGGTGCGGAGCCTTTGATTAACAGGTCCGGCGGCGCGTCCGAAACCACAAATGTATGTTGGCGATTACATCACCACAAGAGACGAAGTATACAGAATTAGCCGCTAATCACGGTAAGTTCGAAATTCCAGGATGTTACCCTGGTTACGGCACTACCCTTGGTAATGCTCTTCGTCGCGTACTCCTTTCTTCACTTGAAGGAGCTGCTGCTCACTCAATCAAAATCACCGGTGTTTCTCATGAGTTCTCTACTATTCCTGGTGTTATGGAAGATGTAGTACAGATTATCCTCAACCTCAAGCAAGTACGTTTCCGTCTGTTTGGCGATGAGTCAGTCAAAGTGACTGTGAAGTCTAAGGGCGAAGGTGTAGTGACTGCTGGAGACATCAAAACTACCTCTAATGTGGAAGTGGTAAACCCAGAGCAAGTCATCGCTACTATTAGTGACAAAAAGACTGAGTTTGAAATGGAAATCGAAATCGACAAGGGTCTCGGTTACCTCCCAGCTGAACAACGCGATCGTGAAGAGCGTGAGATTGGCGTTATTGCTATTGACGCTATCTACACTCCAGTCAAGCGTGTGAACTACGAAGTAGAGAACATGCGTGTCGGTAAGCGTACTGACTTTGACAAAATTACTCTCGAAGTACTGACTGACGGCAGCATCACTCCCGAGCAGGCTTTTCAGAAGAGTGTTTCTATCCTCGTTAATCAATTTCAGTCATTGGTGAGTGGTATTGAAGAAGAGGTAGTAGAAGCTCCTAAGAAGGCCAAGGCTGTTCGCAAGAAAAAAGCAGAAGTAGAAGTAACTGAAGAATAATTGTAAGGTAAGAAACCTATCTGATATGAAGCACAAAAAGACTGGTCGCGTCTTCGGTCGCGTGAAAAATCAAAGAACCGCTCTTATCAAAACTCTTTTAGGGAGTCTGATTGTGCATGAACGAATCAACACGACTGAGGCTAAGGCCAAGGAGTTGAAGGATTTTATTGACCAGTTGGTGAACAAGGCTAAGGTTGGCCGCAAGAACGAAACTCGCAAGGTAGCCATTATTCGTGACCTCCGTACCTACATCCCTTTGATGGCTGTTAAGAAGCTTATGAGCGACTTTACAGACCGTTTTGAGGGTCGTACCAGTGGCTATGTGCGTGTAGTAAAGATGGAGAGTCGCAAGAGTGACTCGGCTCGTATGGCAATTATTGAATTTGTATAAGTCTATGGCTATCAAGATCAGCTCCAAAAACACCGACCGCAAGTACCACCTCTTCAATGCTCAGGGGAAAGTTTTGGGACGTCTGGCTACTGAAATTGCTACTACGCTTTCTGGTAAGGGCAAAGTGAACTATGCACCCCATATTGATGGAGGGGATTTCGTAGTCCTTATCAATACCGATGGCCTAGTAGTGACTGGAAACAAGATGAATGACAAAGTCTACCATCGGTTTAGTGGTTACCCAGGAGGTATCAACAGTATCAATTTCAAGGACCAGATGAAGAAAGATTCTCGCAAGATTATTTATCAGGCGGTGTACAACATGCTTCCAAAGAACAAACTGCGTGATCGTATGTTGACTCGTCTACTTACGTACAAGGGCGCAGAGCACAATCATAATACTATCCATATCACTCACGAATAACTCTATGGCAACAGCACCAAAGAAAACTCCTACAGTTAAGAAAATTGCTGCCAAAAAAGCTGCTGCACCTAAGAAGGTGGCTGCTAAAAAGGCGGTGGCCAAAAAAGTCGTTGCTCCTAAGACAGAGGAAGTGGTAGAAACAGTAGTCGCTCCAGTAGCGGAGAAGAAAGCTGCTCCTAAGAAGGTGGTAGCAAGCGATGAACGCTATGTGTACGCTGTTGGGCGTCGTAAGACCGCTGTAGCGCAAGTACGTCTCTATCCAGTCA
>CAYHND010000021.1:0-3500 GCA_964357915.1 uncultured Bdellovibrionales bacterium | reverse complement strand
TACGCTGTTGGGCGTCGTAAGACCGCTGTAGCGCAAGTACGTCTCTATCCAGTCAAGAAGGGTGCAGAAGCTACATTGATTGCCAATGGAGGCAAGACTATTTTTGAATATTTTGGTACAGAAGGATTGACTGGTAACGCTATTGCTCCACTCAAGACTGCTGGTCTTGAGGCAGATTGGAGTGTCTCTATCTTGGTTCGTGGTGGTGGTAAGCATGGTCAGTCAGATGCTGCTAAGCTGGGTGTTGCTCGCGCATTACTCAAGCATGATCCACTCCTTCGTAGCGTACTTAAGGCAGAGGGCTATCTCACCCGTGATTCTCGAAGTGTTGAACGTAAGAAGCCAGGATTGAAGAAAGCTCGTAAGAGTCCACAATGGTCTAAACGTTAGTCAAAGAATTTCAAAACCCCGCTATCTGGCGGGGTTTTTGCTTTTATAAAGGAAAAATGTTAGGTTGGAGGTAATATTTTCGTTCGTTGAAATTTTGAGGCTTTATTAGAAGCAATACAACCAAATGAAGATGGAGAAAACCGATGACCGAAGTTAGTATCGAAGTAACTCCCGAGGCAGCCCGAAGGGCAAACAAAAAGCTTAACGGCTTTGTCGGGAGAGCGCTCCAAAGCGGTGTCGAAGCTGCAGAAGCAATGAAGGCGCATCGTAATCATCTCACCGAGAAAGCTCGGTAAGGCGATTTTGGAGCATTCTCGGCACTCCAACAGTCACTTTCTAGAGATCCTGTTGATCTCGGAATGGAATGGGAGCAGTTTCAAAAAGAAGTAGGAGGAAATGATGAAAGATACGGTTAAAGTGATGGAAAAGCCTTCACTGCCACTACCAGTGTGTACTTGTGGGGGCAAAAAACAAGATTGCATCAATCTAATGCATCGTGGTCCTCATATGGATTGGTGGCATAAGTAGGAGAGATTTTGTCAGCTGACGGCAGAGAGAGTTAATAGCTCTCTCGGTCGTTTTTTTATTGCCCGAAACCAAACAGCGTTAGGGCCTCCGGAAAATCAATAACACTGAGGCCACTTTCGCTTATAATATAGACGCGGTCTTCCTCGAAACGTGAGAAGAGTTGGAGTGGGGGATTTGGTAGAGTGAGAAAATTACCAATATTACGATAATCGCGGTTGTCGAGTTCAGCGAACTGGATCTGACCAGCATTGGCATAGAAGATGTGTTCGTAGTCTTTGGTCCACTGAACTTGGGTCAATGGCGTAGAGAGACGGATGATCTGCTGGTGAGTGCCAGCTAGACGAGTAGGCTGAACCTCCCAGTCGCGCAGATAGGCAACCGAGATGTCAGCGTCACCGTAGTAGAGGAGTTTTTTGCCATCATCAGAGAATTGAGTACCCTTAATGCCAGTGGTCACCTGGGTCATTTCTAGTGAATCTTCCTTATCATAGAGCCAGAATGTACCGGTCTTGGTTTCGAGAAGACTGATGCGTGATTCATCATACATAACCACAAAATATTCTGTACCTTCGGTAATCGGAATAGGGGAGGTAGTTATCTGGATACCTTTTTCGAGAGCGTAATTATTGCTATCAAGGGGGTATTTGACGATGATACCATTGGGGGTGAGGGTGTAGGCATTGCCCGAGGAGATGTCATACGAGACGACATTCTGGTACAGAAGTTCTACTGTCCACTCTGTAGCTCGGGTATCGATCTGAGACAGTACTTTGTTATCAAGATACAAAAGAGTAGCTCGTTCTTTTGGATGCCAACGTGTGAATTTACGATTCGGAGTATCAGTATTGAACTGAGAGAGAAGAGTAGAGGCGGTAGTATCCACATCAACCACATAGTACTCACGCTTTGAAGCTCGCTCTACAGGAATAAGGAGTTTCTCGGCTTCTGGTGACCACTCAATACCATCTGACTGGTTATCCAAAAGATTGGCATCAGGCAGTGAAAACACTTGTTCGGCGATTTCTTGTTCGGTATCATAGGTGACAATAATAAGTTCGTTGCCTTGTTTTTTGGCCAGAGCAATTAAGTCTTGTTTTGGTGATGGGAAGGCACGGATACTTCCCTCGGTGTTCGGCAGAGTCAGATTCTCAGGGGTGACCTTTGTCAGGAGAACATTCCAGTATTCGGTAGACTTACCACTTTCGATAATGACCTTTTTTTGCCAGCTTTGGTACTCTGGAGCCGTTACTTCTACTTGGTATTCACCAGGAGCGAGACCAGAGATGTGAGAAGCTTTGTTGAGAACTCCGAGCTGGCTATCTGGTACCACGGCACCGTTTATTTTGATACTAATAGCATCAGGGTTGGCATCGATAGTCAGTGAGCCCGTATAGACAAAAATACCCCTGTCAGTGCTGAAGCGGTAGCCATACGTGTAGAAGAGGACAAGACCAACGGTAGTAAAGAATCCCAAGACAAATAGCCAGAAAACAGTGGGTCTGTGAAGAGTCATAGATAGAGAATAGGTCTTAAAGTACCCCTATACTAGCGGAAAACAAAGGAAAAGTCACGTTTTGGAGTGGAGAGCTCTTTTGACAAAAGGAAACAGAGACAGCTAGACTACGGGCATGGATTTCCTCGACTCTTTTTTCAAAGGCCTAGATATTGCTCCCAATCTTGCTGGGGATATTTCTCTCCTCTTTCTTTTTATTGGTGTTAGTATAGGGCTTGGGTTTTTTCTGGGGCGTGCCCGTCTGATCTCTATTTTGATTGATGTCTATATTGCCAGGGCCTTAGTAGCTATCCTTCCCGTGACTTGGCTGAGCTTTAGTCCCCTTGGAGGAGGGATAGTTTTCTTAGGACTTTTCTTAGTGCTTTTCTTTACAGATCGTAGACTTTTTGATCTGCATCTCTCGAACGCTAATACTGATTTTTTCTGGCGAGTATTGGTGATGGGGATTCTGGTGACGGGACTTCTTGTGAGCAGCATCTTGTATTTCTTACCAAAGAAATTGGCCCTTGATTTTATCTCACTCTCAGTCTACGGCTACTTTGCCGGAGCGACGGCGCTGGCTCTTTGGATGATTGTGCCGCTTGTGGGCCTCCTCTTTATTAACAATCGTTTGAAGTAAAGTTTTTAGTGTATAGAAAGGCGAAAGGGCTGGAATCCATGATTGGTTCCCAGCCCATTTTCGATTGTAGTTGTGTGAGTAGCCCTTATTCGGGGCCACGGTTGGCGTTGAGCATACGCAGATGCCTTGCCTCAGCTTCTTCCTCCTCCAGATCGGCATGAAGCTTCCACGAGAGGAAGGCAGCCAGTATCATGAGAAGGAAACCGATGATTCTGGAGAGAGTCTCCAGCCAGAGAGGCTGAATGACGTGATGTGATACGGCCGCTACGATAATCATAGCAATGGTTATCGAGATAACGAGGGCGGCAAACATCAACCAGAAACGACATTCATAGATGAATCTGGCAAACATTGCCAAACCTTTGCTTGTCATAGGAACTCTCCTAGATGTGGTTTGAGGCTGGATGTCAGTTGACGATCCAGCCTCGGGGGGAAGGGTTAGCCGCGGAA
>CAYHND010000020.1:0-13235 GCA_964357915.1 uncultured Bdellovibrionales bacterium | reverse complement strand
ATGGGCTTAGCGATGATTTTATCTTGGTGTGTGTATGTACTCGTGAAAAAGATTGCTTGGCGCAGGATTATTGCTCGAGTTATCGAAGCTCAAGCAAGAGAGGTTGAGTATGCCATAGCCAAACGGAAACTGGACTTACTCTATGTGAATGTGTCGATGAATATCATCGTGTTTGCTACTACGTATGTCTGGTCTCATGTACTGTATGTTAAGTTTTTCGGAGCTGATGCCGTAGCAGAGAGTGTCGTCTGGACAGTCCTCTACTTCATCTTTTTCTTTATTTCATTTTTTGGAGTCCGCTCGAGTTGGAATGAAAAACCGGGTCCGGGTAACTATCGACCACATTGGTGGTAAAAAAGAAAGCGGCCATCCCGAGGGAGGCCGTTTCCTATAACGATGTATAGATAGGGTTAGGTGGCGAGGTGAATGTGAGTGCCGTCTTGTGCCAGACGAGCTTCTTCCATCTGGATGAGATCATCCAGATTGGTAGCAACTGTACTGTACAGCCTGCGGGCAATCCGCCTCAGCTGGGCGCGACGGCGGTACCAACGTTGGCGTTCCCAGGGAGCGAGAGCTATCAGGTGGGCGCGCTCGAGCATGGGTTTGGGGAGAGTATCCCCTTTGAGTTTTGGAAGACGACTCCAGAGACGTTGGACGAGATAAAGTGCAATTTTGCGCTTCAGTTCCTGACGCGATCTTTTGGACATCAGATCTCTCCTGTGCAAGGTGGGGCAGGTTTGCCACACACCTATAAGATACAGACAATGGAGGTTTTTGGTCAAGTTACTCCAGATGAATGCGTTCTTCAAACCGTTTCAGGGCTTTTTGGAGGAGGGGATTTTTGGCAAGTTCAGGATCGCTACTGAGGATGCTATGAGCGACATCGCGAGCAATGGATATGAGCTTCATGTTGGTCAGATTCTCCATGGCGATATCTGGGAGGCCTGATTGACGAGTACCAAAGAATGCTCCTGGTCCACGCAAACCAAGATCTGCTTCCGCAATAGCAAAACCAGAGTTTTCCTTTTCAAGTACCCGCAGTCTTTCGAGTGAACCTGAAGCATTACCTGGGAGTAGGAAGCAGTATGACTGCATATCACTTCTCCCTACACGACCACGGAACTGGTGGAGTTGGGCGAGACCAAAACGTTCTGCTTCTTCGATAAGAATAATAGTGGCGTTAGGGATATCGATACCCACTTCAATAACAGCGGTAGCTACGAGAATGTCATATTTTTTGTCTTTGAAGTCATGCATTAAGGTTTCTTTTTCTTTAGCCTTGAGTTTTCCATGAATGAGTCCAACGCGCCGGTGGGGGAAAATTTTGTGAGTCAGCTTCTCGTGTTCAATGATGGCCGCTTTGACATCCTTTAGGGCAAGGGATTCTTCGACGAGAGGGAAGATGATGAAAGCCTGGCGACCTTTTTTGATTTCTTGGTCTATGAATTGGTAAATCTTGGTACGGGCTATCTCTGTACGAGCTACCTTGGTGATGATAGGGAGGCGTCCATGAGGGAGTTCGTCGAGAATAGAAATATCAAGGTTACCAAAGAAGGCGAGTGAAAGCGTGCGAGGAATAGGGGTGGCCGTCATGGTGAGAAAGTGCGGGACCAATGATTTGTTGCCATCTTGGGAACGGAAACTCATGTCTTGGAGTTTGGCACGTTGAGCGACGCCAAAGCGATGCTGTTCATCGACGATGATAAGAGAGAGATTCTGGAAACTGACATCTTCACTTAGGAGCGCATGAGTTCCTACTACTATGCGGATAATACCATTTTCAAGAGCACCTTGGAGGGTCTTGCGGGTAACTGTCTGGCCATGAAGAATACGATAGCTACCAGTGAACAGAGCTACGGATTCATCAACACCCTCGAAGAGTTTGCTCAAGTTCTCGTAGTGTTGGCGAGCTAAGACTTCCGTAGGGGCGAGAATAGCTACCTGAGTACCATTGCTCGCAGCAGCTAAGGCACTTATAGCCGCTAGGATGGTTTTACCTGATCCCACATCACCATTGAGGAGGCGGTTCATAGGATGAGCTCTTGTGAGGTCAGCGAGGATTTCTTTGAGGGCTTTGGTTTGGGCTTTGGTCAGAGTGAAGGAAAGAGAGTCAAGGAAAGTGGCGAGAAGATCTTTGTTGAGTTTGAGACTTTTGGCTTTACTTGTTTCAAACAGCGCCTTCATCTGAAGTGCCTTGAGCTGGACAAGGAGCATCTCATCAAAAGCAAAACGTTTGCTCGCGAGTACAGGCTCAACGTCAGTCTTGGGAAAGTGAAAGTAAGCTAGACTTGTCTTGAGAGTAGGGAGATGGAGGCTTTGACGGAGCTCGTCTGGTAGTGGGTCGGGAAACTCTTTAATTTTTGGAAAAATAGTGGCCAGTTGCCAGCGAAAAAACTTCGAAGTCAGGCCACGAGTTTCAGAATAGATAGGTACAAGACGTCCGGTGTGAGTAGCATCTCTTGAAGCACGCTCAAGGGCTGGACTGGTCATGAGGAGACCTTGTTTGTCTTGTGTTACTTTGCCACTGACTCGAATGGCCAAGTCTTCTTTGAGCGACTGAGCAATAAATTTCTGATTGAACCAGAGAATGCGCAGAGTATCACCACTTGAATCGGTGATAGTGGCTTCGGTGACGAGCATTTTTTTGTGGAAACTACGGATGCTCTTGAGGGTAGTGATGACACCGATGACAGTTTGCTTTTCGCCGACTACGAGGTCTTGGATAGGAACAATAGCAGAGTAGTCTTCGTAACGATGAGGTAGGTGAAGAAAAAGATCTTCCACGGTCATAATACCCAGACGCTCGAGTTTTTCGAGAGTAGGTTTTTTGATACTTGTAACTGTAGAAAGGGGAGTATACCAGTCCATAAGTCTAGTATAGCGCTCTCTCGTATTTGAGACCAAAGAACCTTTATTAGGAAGGCTTTTTTGGGTATAATAGGCAGATAATGTTTTAGGTCAGAATCTATGCTAGGCGAACCCCACATTTGTTATCAAAATGGAGAATATATCAGTGCCGATAGAGTTTGTATTTCTCCTTGGGATTTAGGATATCTTCGGGGCTATGGAGTGTTTGATGTAATGCCCGTTATAAACAACAAAGCCCTTCTCTGGGAATGGCACTACGACAGACTCTTGCGTTCAGCAAGCGAATTGGGACTGACTCTGCATATAGGAAAAGAAGAGTACGGAGAAGTACTTAAGCAATTGATAGTCAAGAATGAAGGTAAGAACATCATTTTTCGTACGGTTCTTTCGGGAGGAATAAGTGAGGATGCTTTTACGCCTGTAGTGAATAAAGAAACATTTTTGATTTTGACCGAGGAGTTTCATCCTCTCCCCGAAGAAATTTTCAAGAAAGGGGCTCGAGTAATGACTCAGGATCATGTGCGTTTTTTCCCACAGGTTAAGATGACTCACTATGTGAGTGCTATTCGAACACTCGGCGAGCGTCAAAGTAAAGGGGCGCTTGAAACTCTCTACATCCAAGATGGAGTGGTATCAGAATGCGCTCAATCAAACTTTTTTATTATCAAAAACGGTGTAGTAGTGACAACCAATGAAAACGCACTTTTGGGAATCACACAGAAACTAATTGTAGAAAAATTAGCCCCAGAGAATGCTCTCCTTGTAGAAGTTCGCAAAATTACTTTTGAAGAGGTGCTGAATGCTGATGAGGCATTTTTGACTGGGAGTAATAAGGGGGTAGTGCCAGTGGTACAGATAGATGAAGCAATAATTGGAGAGGGAATTCCTGGACCAGTGACCCAGAGACTAGTACAGCTCTACCAGGAATTTCTTCAAGTAGCCTAAAAGTTGACTTTTTTTAATTGTGTCCTTGGCAGGAATCGAACCTGCGACCTTTCGGACCGCAACCGAACGCTCTATCCACTGAGCTACAAGGACTTTTGGAATACAAAAGCCTTTACCAGAATGGGCAAAGACTTTACTAAATATGCAGGAATTTCTCTATTGTGTCAACCAGACTTGGGTCATGCGGTTCTTCAGGAACATACTGGCGAAGCGTCTGCCGAATAAGAACAAGCTCTTCTGCGGGGAAAGTAATGTGAATATGTGAGAGCAGGGTACCGTTGACATGTAGACTCAGGATATTTTCCATGCCAGGTTCTTGGTAGACATGGAAAGAATGGACGTTGTCATGACGATAAAAGTGTTTACCAGCGTAGATACCTTGGTCTGTCAGGTTGTAGCGGAGTATTTCAGGAGTGTGACTCTGAAGGAGAAAAATAACCACTCCAACCAGAATGAAGGTGATGGCCATGAGAGGGCTGTTGGTGATAAGGGCGTAACCGATAATAGCAATCAGCAAGAATGTTCCGATAATACGGCTACGTGGTCCAAGTTCAAACGGCTCGTGCTCAGGTGCTTCCCAAGCGAGGATGATATTTTCCATAAAAGTATTTTTACTATAGCATTTTTTTTACTTGAAACGAAGCCAGGAAGGGGTTTACGGAGAGGTGCTTTTTTGCTAGGATAAGGAAATCCTTGTAAAAAATGGGGATAAAAATAGGAGACCTGCCAGAGGCAGACAGGGATAGCCGAGCCCCGCCAGAGGCGGGTAAAGGTTGTCTGCCAGATTTATCCGCCTTTGGCGGAGGCAGATAAAAACGCAGCAGGAAGTTCTTTAGAAAACAGAAACATTTTTGGCAAGAAAGAGGAGAGATGGCCGAGCGGTTGAAGGCAGCAGTCTTGAAAACTGCAGTACTGAAAGGTACCGAGGGTTCGAATCCCTCTCTCTCCTCTTTCTTGCGAAAGTCGGGAATTCTGTTTTCTAAAGAACTTGTCAGTCGTAGATAGATCACCTTTAGGTGAAAAACTTATCCAAAAGGTACCGAGGGTTCGAATCCCTCTCTCTCCTCTATGCAAGCACTTCAAATCAAAGAGTTAGTCAAAACATATGATACCGGAGTCCAAGCCCTCAAAGGGGTGAACTTGGAGGTGCGCGAAGGAGCTTTCTATGGACTCTTGGGCCCCAATGGTGCCGGGAAGAGTACCCTCATTGGAATTCTTTGTGGTTTGACCAATAAGACCAGCGGAGAGGCCTTGGTGTTTGGACATGATATTGTCAGTGACGCCGTAGCGGCCAAGTCTGCTATTGGTCTTGTACCACAGGAATTCAACTTCAATATTTTTGAAAAAGTGGTTGATATTGTGGTCAAACAAGCTGGTTATTATGGTATTCCTCGCGAGCAGGCCCTAGTTAATGCTGAAAAGTACCTCAAGCAACTGGGTCTTTGGGAAAAGCGAGACGAAAAAGCAATGGCTCTTTCTGGCGGCATGAAGCGTCGTCTGATGATAGCCCGAGCACTTATTCACGAGCCGAGACTCCTTATCTTAGATGAGCCGACAGCTGGAGTAGATATTGAACTACGACGTGGGATGTGGGATTTCCTTCGTGAACTTAATGAGAGTGGAACAACGATTATCTTGACGACTCACTATCTTGAAGAAGCCGAAGCACTTTGTGAGCGTATTGCTATTATCAACCACGGTAATATCGTAGAGGAGGGGACGGTCAAGGATTTGTTGGCTAAACTTTCTATCGAAACCTACGTATTTGACCTCGTCAGCCCACTCGATGAGAAACTAACAGAACTCGTCAAAAAATTTGAAGTAAGAATCGTTGACCCGCAAACCCTCGAAATGGATTTGGTAGACGGAGAAAGTCTGAGCGAGGTAATTATGGCTCTCGCCCGACTCGATATCATGGTGCGTAGTATGCGTAATAAGGCTAATCGTCTGGAGGAACTCTTTGTCCGTTTGACGCATGATAAGAGTAAAGATAAGACTGAAGAATAAGCATATGAATCACAACAAGATTTGGGTAGCTTATCAGACCATTGTGCGCTCAGAAGTGCAACGATTTTTTCGTATTTGGACTCAGACTTTTCTGCCACCAGCTATCACCACCACTCTCTATTATGTGATTTTTGGGAAATTCATTGGAAGTCAGATAGATCCCATAGACGGCTTTAGCTACATGCAGTTTATCGTGCCAGGCTTGGTGATGATGGCGGTTATCACGAGTTCATTCATGAACACAGTCAGTTCGTTTTTTGGGGCTAAGTTTATGAAACAACTCGAAGAGCTTCTCGTAGCACCAGTGCCTCCAATTATTGTCTTAGCAGGGTATGTGACTGGTGGAGTGATACGAGGGCTCCTTACTGGACTGCTTGTGCTTCTGATAGCTCTTTTCTTTACCAAGCTCACTGTGGCGAGCGTCTTTGCTATTGTGGTGTTTATCTTCCTCACGAGCGTCCTTTTCTCACTCTTAGGTCTTATCACAGGTATCTTCGCTAAGAACTTTGACGGTGTCTCTATTATTCCAAACTTTGTCCTGACACCGCTGACCTACCTCGGTGGCGTCTTCTACTCGGTGGAAATGCTCTCGCCTTTTTGGCAGGCAGTGTCCAAACTCAACCCGATTCTCTATATGGTAGACGGTTTTCGCTATGGTTTCTTAGGTATCAGCGATGTAAATGTAGTTTGGAGCTTCAGTATGCTCATCGTGATGAGTCTTGGACTGGTATGGTACACACTACATTTGTTTCAAACTGGAAGAGGTTTACGTCACTAGTCATGAAACAGTCATTACTTTTTGTTATAGCCTTGGGTGGTATACTGGGAGTGTGGTTTGGATACAATATATTGAGCAATAAAACAATGCTTATGGAAGAGCAAGAAGAAAAAGTGGAACAAGGTCAGAGCTGTGAAATAGGAGTGGGGTGTAAACCACTGACTCCAGAGCAGGCTCAGATTCTTCGTGAAGGTGGCACAGAACCACCTTTCTCACATCCACTCTATACCGAGAAGCGTGCCGGGACGTACTATGCAGCTGACACTATGAAGCCAGTATTTCGTTCTGAGCAGAAGTATGAGTCAGGGACAGGCTGGCCGAGCTTCTATGCACCAGTGAGTGAGGATGCTATCAAAACTAATATGGATAGTAGTCATGGTATGACGCGGACCGAAGTCCTGACGACTGAGGGAGGACACCTCGGACATGTGTTTCCTGATGGGCCAGAGCCAACAGGGCTGCGCTACTGTATCAATGGAGCGGCTTTGGTGTTTGTGCCAGATTCACCCAGTGAAATTGACGAACGTCATGACCGCCCAGAAGACGGTATTTCACAGGGTAAAGAATAAGAGTATGCAAAAAGCTACATTTGGGGCGGGGTGTTTCTGGGGGGTGGAGAGTTTGTTCCGTGCTATTCCGGGCGTTACCGATGTCATCGTGGGCTATACCGGTGGGACAAGGCCCAATCCTACCTATGAACAAGTCTGTACTGGGACGACTGGCCATGCTGAGGCTGTAGAGGTTACCTATGATGAGAGTCAGGTAAGTTATGAGAGATTGCTCGAAATATTCTGGGCTAACCATAATCCTACTACTCCGAACCAGCAGGGGCCTGATCGTGGCAGTCAGTATCGCTCAGTCATATTTTTTCATGATGAATCACAACGGAAAGTAGCAGAGGCTTCACAAGCTCTGGCACAGAAGAATTGGAAGCAACCAATAGTGACCGAGATAGTCCTCGCTTCCGAATTTTACCCGGCTGAAGAATACCATCAGCGGTACTTTGAGAAGCAAGGGATAGCCCCAACCTGTCATATTTAAGGATTGACTAGGAAATCCTTTTTTGCCATACTGGAGGTGATGTAAGTTTTTCGCGCTGGAGTAACACTTGCCGTCAGAGAGCCTTAAGTTACCACTTACAGTCTCTCAAAGGCAGTAGATTCCCTGGTCTGCTGAAGGTC
The DNA here is from genome assembly GCA_964357915.1 of uncultured Bdellovibrionales bacterium. Classification (GTDB taxonomy): domain Bacteria; phylum Patescibacteriota; class Minisyncoccia; order Moranbacterales; family UBA1568; genus UBA1568. The sequence continues at coordinate 5,456 of CAYHND010000020.1, read as the reverse complement.
ATCTTACAGATAATTATAAGTAAGACAAGATATGGCAACTAAACTCTATGTAGGTGGTGTGGCTTACCGCACGACCGACCAGGGCTTGCAAGATGCTTTCGCTCAAGCTGGAACTGTCGTATCTGCTCGTATTATCATGGACCGCATGACCAACCGCTCTCGCGGATTTGGTTTTGTCGAAATGGAGAATGATGCAGATGCTAAGAAGGCTATTGAGATGTGGCATGGCAAGGAACTCGATGGGCGTGAGCTTATCGTGAACGAAGCTCGTCCTATGGAAGAGCGTGCTCCTCGCGAAGACCGTGGTGGACAGAACAGCTGGTAAGCTTTCTTTCCCGACAAAACCCCGCCTTTACCGGTGGGGTTTTTGTTTACCTGAAAAAAAGATTTCTTGACAGAAAATAAAAAAGGTCTTTTTTTGGAGTATACTAAAGGTAGGTAAATGTCGGTTGCTCACAGCCACATTTAGGATCTTTCAAATAACTTGGGTGAGCCGTGTAGTTACTTGAGGTCGATACACGTCGTAGCGTAATATATCTCTTAATAAAAGTCTTATGCAAAAAACTATTCTTACCATTCTCGGTGTGGTGTTTCTCGCTATCGGAGTTTTGGGATTTGTTAGTGATCCTCTCTTAGGTATTTTTGAAGTTGATTCACTTCACAATATTATCCATATTCTTTCTGGTGCCCTCGCTTTGGTCGCCGTCAGTATGGGTGCGAGCGCGATGAACACCTTCTCACGTGTTTTTGGTATCGTGTATGCACTGGTCGCTGTCTTGGGATTTGTCTCAGGTGACAATGTGCTAGGTCTCATCATGGTCAATGCTGCCGACAATGTTCTTCATCTTGTCTTGGCAGTCGTCTTTCTCTATCTTGGCTTTGGTCAGGGTAAGGGAGCCTCATCAAGTATGTAGAGACTTTTTCTCTCGAAGTACTCAAAAGCCCCGCTTCAGGCGGGGCTTTTTGATACCAATACGGCTTGATTTTGTCGCCAAGTATTGCTAGGATAGGGAGTATTCAAAAACAAGGAGACCTGCCTACCGGCAGGCAGGGATGGCCCATCTAAGCAAGGAGGGCACAATTGAATAAATTAAAAGGAGAGATGGCCGAGCGGCTGAAGGCACCACACTGCTAACGTGGCATAGGGAAACCTATCGAGGGTTCGAATCCCTCTCTCTCCTCTAAAGAAAAATATCTCCCTTTTGGGAGGTATTTTTGCTTTTTAGTGAAAAGGGGGATTCTAACTAAGGAAAGGGTCGGAAAACACTTGCCTAACGAGAAAAAAGTTTCTTTTTGTCATGCCACATGGTCAGGAGCATAGCGGTGACGATGAAAGTAAAAGTGATGTATTCTGGCACCGCAATGGAGAAGAGAGCTTCCAGAAGAATGACTACACCAATATAGGTCAAGAGGATATAGGTAGTTTTTTCCAGTGAGGGAAATTGATGCATCAGTCGAAGGACAACAGGAGTAATGAAAAGAAGGGCGACTACTCCAAGGAGGACTCCGGCTATCAGATAGCTATAATGAGGAGAAACGCCGACTACTCCGACGATATTATCAATGCTGAAAATAAGATTCGCCAAACAGATCTGGATGAGGACAGCGTGGACACTGGTGACTGGGTGGTTTTTCCAGTGTTCTTTTTTGGTAAGGAAAAGGTGCTCGTAGGCCAGCCAGAAAAGATAGAGGGCACTGACAATTTTAACAGCCGGATACGAGATGAGGAGAGTGGCCAACGCGAGGCCTGCTATGCGAAAAATAGCTCCGACGGTGATACCGAAATACATGGCTCTTTTCTGAATATCGTGGGGGAGTTTTTTGGCCAAAGAAGCATTGAGTAGCGCATTATCAACACTGAGCATGATTTCGATAAGAGCGACACTCACAATCGCTGAAAGAGTAGTAATAATCATAAGGAGTGTGTTTTAGACAGTGAACACGCGTTGTCTGCGACGGTCATGCCACATGGTAGCAAGCATAGCGGTAATAATGAAGGCAAAGGTGAGGTATTCGGGAATATGTGTATGGGTAGCTGCTTCGAAAAGAATAACGAGACCGATATAAGCGATGATACCATAGGCGGTTTTGATAAGTGAGGGAAAGATATTCATCAGCTTAAGCATGAGAGGAGTGATGAAGAGCATGGTGGTAATCCCAATAAAAACACCGAAGACCACATATGGGAAGTAACTTGAGATACCAATAGCGCCAACGATATTGTCGATACTGAATACCAAGTCAGCGAGGGCTATCTGCACAATGACGAGACGGAAATGGGGATGACGTTTGAGTTCACGCTCTTCTGTTTTGTTACGGAAAAAATGCGAGTAGGCCAGCCAAATGAGATAGAGAGCTCCCATCACCTTGATAATGGGATTCTCAATAATAATAGTAGCCACGAAGAGACAGAGGAAGCGAAAGAGAGCGCCGAGAGCGATACCGATATAGATAGCTTTCTTTTGGAGTTTCTTCGGCAGTTCTTCAGCCAAGGAGGCATTGACGAGGGCATTGTCGACACTGAGCATCAGCTCAAGAATGGCGATGCTGAGGATAGTAGAAATGATAGTAAGCATATAGCCTAGTGTAGCATTTGCCCCATAGGTATGTAAAAAAGAAAATAGGGGGTGTTCAACGCGTGAACACCCCCCATATTTCGTCGCTACTTGGTAGCAACCGACCTCTGCTGGAGCGCGCGATGAAGCGCGTTGCCATTGGAAATCGTTTTGTTGGCATATATCTCAAGCTTGGGGCCGAGATACGATACCAACGACTGCTTGCCATATCCTCGTACCCAAGCACGGGCCTTGGCGATAGCTCCATGCTTTCCGTTGGGAAGATGATGAGCTACTGCCATGAACTGAGCGACCTCTCCCATGTGAGTGGGATACAGACGACGGAGTTCAGCACGCTCGCTTGGTGTCGACAGTCGGATCCACTCCGAGATGTTGTACACCGCGAGCATAAAGGCTGCGCGGTCATGGGCTCCACCCTGGAGCTTCATGACCGAACCGGGAATTTGAGCTGACTGATCACTCACAAACTGATTGACGATACTGGCGGCCTGAGGTCCATCCTTACCATGCTGGAGAGCATGAGAGGTGAACTGGTAGCAACCATACGACATCAACTTGTCACCTTGAGCCGGAATACTGTTGAGGTATTCTGATCCGGCATTGGGGAGAATGACATGGAGGAAACGCACATTGACTTTGCCGTTCCGGTTAGGAAAAAGCTCAGTCATACAGTACGCGGTCAGGTGCTCGCCATTAATCTGGAAAGCAATGCCACGTAACAGAGCGCAGCTCCCTTGGTCAATCCGACGAGTAGCACAGAAGCGATCAAAATCAAGCGACTGCTTGACTCGACGCGCCTCAGAGTCGACCTGAGCCACAAACCCCGGAAGGGTAGTGCGACTGGTCTGCTCGTTGTAACGATCAGCAATTTTGAGCCACCGGCCCTGCTGACCTTCGTCGGTGATACCCGCGACCTTAAACTTGATGCGCCACATCCGATAGATGTTTTGCTTCCAGCTGGTGCGGGCAAAGCTTGGTGTTTCTCCCTCAAAGCCGATATAACGAGCATTGAGGTTACCAAGTTTCTTTCCGGAGAGGGGACGTAGATTGACGATTGGTGCCCCCACCGATCGTAACGTCGCATTCTCACGGAAGAAGTTGGCTGGCGCCTTGACGGGCGCCGTGAGTGAGACAGTCAGGCTATACGTGCCACGTCCAGCCGAAGCTGGGGCAGACAGAATAAGACCTGAAATGAGTAGAATGTTAAAGATCTTTTTCATTGGAAAGGTTCCTTTTGGTAATGAGGTCCGAAGACCTCTATTCCGCTAGTGTGACCTTTCCTCCCTGTTAGGTAAGCCTTGAGACTTTTAACCCTAACCGTATATTATACTCCTATTTTACGGTTTTGTCAATGGTACGATAGGTATGTCAAAAAAGGCCTGAGTAGAGAGGTTTTTTAGTGAGCTATGACCAGGCCATGAACCTCCTTGGCTCCGGCCTTTTTGAGGATCTGAGCGCATTCTTTGAGGGTAGTCTGGGTAGTAGCAACGTCATCTATGAGCCAGATTACTTTGTTTTTGAGGTCTAGAGATGCATCTATCATTGCAAAAGCGCCAGTCAGTGCCTGAAGACGAGCCTGACGATTAGGACTTTTGCTTTGTGGTGGTGTGTGACGAATACGTTTGAGTAAGGGCTGGAAAGTAGTGATGAGAGCTGGAGTATTCAGTGTATTGGTTAGGATGCTAGCAATGAGGGCGCTCTGGTTGTAGCCTCGGTCACGGAGTCTTCGTGGATGGAGTGGCACCGGTGTGATGATATAAGGTAGTGGTAGCGAGGTGTGTTCGAGAGCTTGGGTAAGACACTGAGTGAGAGGTGTTGAGATTGCCTCTATGCCCTGAAATTTGAAGTCGTGAATGAGGAGTGAAACAATGGGAGCACGAAAAAAAAGAGCGCTCGTGAGTGAATCGAGACCATCTGGTTTATCAGTAGAGTGTTCAAAGACGACTGTGACTGGTGAACGTCTTGGGAGAAGCTTGAAGCATGACTGACAGAGAAAAGTATCATACGTGCCACAGCCGTAGCAGCGACTTGGAAAAAGAGCATCGAGGGCGATGCGATAGAGGTTCTTAAGATTAGGAACTAGGCCTTGGTATGGCACACGAGTGAACGATCTTTGATGGTAAGAGCTAGGTGTTTGGTCTTGGGGTGGTCGAGAAGGGTAGTGGCGAGGAGGTTCTCAATATGAGTAGTGATGTTCTTCCTGACCAAACGAGCACCATCTTGTTTGATCTCTGAGTGGGTCAGTAAGAAATTAGTCACGTCAGGAGTGTAGGTGAGTGCGAGATCTTTCTTACCCAGGCGTTTGGTCAGTTTTTTGAGTTCAAGCGCGATGATGTTCTTCAACACCTTCTCATTCATAGGCTCAAAGACGACGACATGGTCGAGGCGAGCAATCAGTTCGGGACGCAGTTCTTTCTTGAGATCAGTGAGGACTTTGTTTTTTTGTTCGGCGAAGGCACTTTCCTCTCCGCTAATCCCTAGGTTTTGATCAAAGCCAAAAGCTTGATTCTTGCTAAAGATACCAGTACCGATATTGGAGGTCAGAATAATAAGGCAGTGACGAAAGTTGACCAGGCGACCCTCGGCATCGGTCAGGCGACCCTCATCGAGGATTTGGAGGAGCAGATTGAAGACATCTGGGTGAGCCTTCTCTATTTCGTCAAAAAGGATGACAGAGAAGGGTCGCTTGCGGACTTGTTCGGTGAGCTTACCGCCTTCACCATAACCTACGTAGCCGGCGGGGGCACCAAGAATCTGAGCCACACTATGGCGTTCCATAAATTCACTCATGTCGAGACGAATGAGGGCTTTTTCATCGCCAAAAAATTCCCGAGCGATGATCTTGGCAGTGAGGGTCTTACCGACACCAGTAGGACCAAG
>CAYHND010000019.1:7760-13741 GCA_964357915.1 uncultured Bdellovibrionales bacterium | reverse complement strand
TCCATAGAGCTTATTCTAAAGGTAAAGTAACTTTTTTCCAAATTACTCAATTGACAGCCCGTTTGATCTTAGTTAGTCTTAGACCGCGTTAGAGAAAAGGAGATATCCCATGCGTGTTATAGAGGGCGGCCAGGGTATTGAAGCTCTTGCAGATGAAATTCTCGCACCACTCTTGCAGTGGCTGGAGAGCATCAGTAAGACCCCAGCCCAGTTTCGCGAGGTCATGAGGAGCGGCAAGTCCTTTGAGAAGCAAGCCAGTTTACTTAGCATCACCACTCAGGCTTTTGAGGAGGGCATTAACAGTATCACTTCCCTTCATGTGTATGCCGAAATTCTTGGTATCACCAAGGAGCAGCTTTGGCTAGGATTCGAGGTTAATCGCCATATCGCACCACAATGGCTCATCGAACAAGTTGAGGACGCTTGTCGGGACAAAATGGCCTGATAGTGCGTTGGGCCAGGTATTAGCTTATTACAATGAAAAAGGGGCTACTTCGAGAAATATCGAGGTGGCCCCTTTTCCTAATTTGGGTAGCTAGGGTTATTGCTTTTCTTCAATCTCTTGGAAAGAGAAGTTGAGGTCTTTCACCAAATCAGTCTGGTGTTCATAGGTTTTGTTTTTGGTGATGACTTTGACGTGGGTGGGGATGACGCCAACACCAGATTGTTTTTGGATAAGAAGGGTGTAGCTATCTGGCTTAATAGTATCGGGCAATTCGTATTTCAATGTAGTCGTCACGTCGCTCTGGCCAATCTCTACATCGACATAGCCTCCAAAGAAAGTGTGGTTGAGATCTTCACCAGGAGCCACGGCGTTAATCATGAAGCGCTCAAGGTATTTGGATCCAAGGGGTGTATAGGCACGGAGGTAGGTGTGATAGTCGCTGGTGCGCCAATCACCGTAAGGAGCGGTGTTCTGGTAGGTGTAGATAGCGGTAGCCAGAGGTTTCTCTCCAGTGAAGTCTACGGTGTAATCAATACGACGTTTGACGTAGTAGTCGGTCTTGAGGGCTCCAAGGTTAGCATCAACAAACATCAGATAATCACCACTCCAGTCTTGTGCCACACTCCCATCCCAATGCACACTCGCTACCTGTGTCTGCAGGTTGGCGTCAGTAAAGTGAAGCATGACATTCTTATTACGCAGTTCGGTCAAGCCCAGTTCAGCCACTTTCGGAATGTTGTTCAGTGTGGTTAGCTTACTAATTATTTCGTTAGTGAGCACTTTCATGATGTTTTTGCGAGCTTGTTTGCTACTCGCTGAAACAGCATCTCCAAGGTAAGCTTTCTCTACGACTTCCTCAAGCTTGAGGGCACCATCGGCACCGGTAAAGGTGGTGTTGTAGCCCGTTGGTGTGATCGGTCCAGTGAGGTCGAGGATGTGGTTGAAGACATCAGTGTTGACTGCCACGACACCGTCAAACTTTTCATGCCCACCAGCGAGACGATAGAAATATTCAGCCTTCTCTACGTTAGTGGGGAAGTCAGGCGAGAAGTTAGAATCACGAAACTTCCATTTTTTGATTTGCATTTTACGGGTGAGTGGGTAGGGAGGAGTTACTTTGGCACCGATACGTTGGTCAAGGAGGTTGGCGTCTTCAAAGGTTTGTGAAAGCACTGCGCCGTCTTTGACTTTGACGATAGCGTACTGACCGAGGAAACCACCACCCGGACGAAGTTCGTAGTTATTCTGAAGCATCACCATGTAGGTGCGTGTCACTCCGTCTTTCTTGGTCAGTTCTGAGACCAGCTTGTCGATCACCTCTATTTCTTTTTTGGTGTCTGGTGAAAGAGGGAGGAGTTGAGAGACTTTTTGAAAAAGACCTAGGGTACCAGCAGCGAATTCAGTCTTATGGTTCTTGGCATAAAAAAAGACTCCTAGGAGGGCAAGAACAAGAAGAATAAGGCTACCAAAGGCAATTTTTTTCTGTTTTGAAAGAGGTGACATGGAGAAAGTATGTTAGGAAGTAATACCACCCTAGTTTACCAGAGGCTTTCCTCATTGACAACGCTTTACAAAGGACTTTTTCCTTCCTATACTGTAAGTAGAAAGGAGCACCTTTCTCTAAACAATATAGAAATATCGCTATGAAATTTTCTGCGACAGACATTATAAGTCAAGCGTGGCAACTTTGGAAAAATCACATAGTCTTCTCGTGGCTTGTTTTGGGAGTGATTTTTTTGGTAACTATTGTTTTTGGAATTCTCGATCCTCGTGGGGAGAATATGTTGATCTCAGTTCTCTCTATGGCAGTGACTCTTTTCTTCGAGTTGGGTGCCTTTGCCTTATTTCTCAAACTGGTACGTACTGGGCAAGAGGGAAAAATCGGAGAAATCATTGGACAGAAAGATATTTACCTTCAAGCACTTATTGGTAATCTTATCTACTACGTGTTGATGGTCATTGGCTTTATCCTTCTTATTATCCCTGGAGTGTATGTGTTCGTACGCTTCCTACTCCTTCCGTATGTTTTTGTAGATCAGAAACTTGGTTGGCAGGAAGCTCTCAAAGAAGCCTCTCGTCTTTCAGATGGTGACCGTTGGAACCTGCTCGGCTTTGTCGCCCTCCTTGTATTGATGAATATTGTTGGAGCTTTGCTCCTCGTAGTAGGCCTCTTAGTGAGTATCCCAGTTTCAGCCATTGCTATGGCTATGGTCTACGAGCATCTTAAGAAAGAAAAAGGTGGGGTGAAAGAAGAGGTTAAAACTGAACCAAAAATAGCTGAAGTAGTGGAGTTGCCACCGGTTACACCAGAGGCAGTTGTCTAGGTATTACCAAAGAATAGCTACGAGAGAGGCATTAAGCTTCTCTCGCAAAGACTCGAAAGAGTCTTTTTTCTTTGGGGGTTCAAGAGAGGTCTCTTCAGAAGGAGTAGGAGCTTCATTTATTACCTGGTAGTTGGCGAATTGAGGAGTGGTAAAGAGAGACTCTAACTTAGAGTAGATCTGCTCTTTTTCTAAAGGAGAATATTCTGGCGTTGTCACTACTTCGCTTGTAAAAGTGGAGGTGTCTTCTGTAGAATCAGCAGTCTCGTCGGTAACTCCCAGCACAGCAGGATCTTGGCTTACCGTCCAAGTCTTATCTTTCTCTTTTTGATAGACTGCGTTTTCTGTAATAGCTTTGTCTTCACGGTAACGAAACTTATCTACCACATCACCATTGGGTGCGCGTAACTCGAGAGAGCCTTTGGTATTCGGCAGACTAAAGAGAACATGCTTTCTGGTCAGGCGGAGGGTTTCTCCTGGCTCAATAGTGACTGAGTCATGAATAGGGTGATTGGTAAGCTTTTTACTTTTCGTGCCGGTAGCGAGGCTGAAACCCTGGAGGTCTACCTCTTTCTTGCTTTTGTTTTGGATATCCACCCATTCTTTGCCGGTATCAGCCCCCTCGGGGTTAGGAGAAAAGGCCACTATGCGCAGTTTGGGAGGAGTATATTTTTTGATAGTAAGTAGGAAGGTTTCAACAGTGGAGTCCTTACTGTCTTTGGTAATGAGTGTGACGGTGTAGGTACCGGTATCTTGGTATTTGTGAGTAGTTTTTTCTTTATAGCTTTTGTGACCATCGCCAAAATCCCATACGTACTTAAGGCTAGCGTCTTCCTTGTCTTTGCCACGAGCATTAAATGAGAGAGCTATATCAGGGAATCCGGATTCGGGGACACGTTCTCGAGTGGTAGGGAGCTCATTTAAAATATTTTCCTTTCCTGGCGTAGGTGTGCCACCACGGAAAGAGGGAATGCTTTTATTGAGAGATACGCCAGCGATACTTTTAGGATAAGTGATGGTATCTACAGTGCGTTCTTTGGAGTCACGGAGAGTAAGTATTTCATTGGAGTTGTTGAGGGCAAAATGAAAAAGTGATTTAGGAATAACTAGGAAGCTATCTGAAGCAATAGTGGTATCTTTTGGAAAAGTGTATTTGCCGTTTTTGGAAGCATCATGGAGAGTCCAACCTGAGAGAGAAACCGCTTCTGCACTATTGTTGTAGAGCTCGATAAATTCTTCTTCAGATGGGAGGGGATTAGGGAGGAGCTCGTTTATGGTGACGGTAGTATTGAGAGGGCTCTCAGCTGGAGGTGTAGGTAGAGCTGGTGCTGTAGGAAGTGAAGGAAGTGTGGTTGGGAGTGTGTGGCTATTATCCGGCATACTTGGTTTTTTGATACTCCAAGAACCGACAGATTCCTGATAGAGACTTTCGTTTTTTAGTGGGGTGACTTGAGCAGTGTCATTTTCTCGAAAGAGAGCACCTGTGCCCCAGGTGAGACTGTCCACGAGAATGCCATCGCTTCCGCTTTTGGTATACAAGGCGATACTATTGTTGTTCGCGAGGGCTGATGAGCTGGTGGTAGTATCTGCTAGGCTTGCAAAAGCACCCTTACTATTAGCCCAGAGGTAATAGCTATAGGGCGCAACGAGAGTGTCTTTAGCGAATACTTTGATGGAGCTCACGCTACCGCTCTCAGTCTTGCGTCGTAACTGCCAACTACTGATATCAACAGGTGTGTCGGTAGGATTATAGAGTTCGATAAACTCATCATCGCTAGTCTCGCCAGCAATCTGTACTTCTTGAATAACAATAGAAAAAGACTCTCCCTGAACCGAAACAGGAAAAAGAACAAGAGTCACTCCGTAGAGTAAAAAGAAAATTCTATACAGGCTCACCCTCCGCATAGACTGTATTTTAGTATTGATAGTATACAATAAAAAAACGAAGACTTGCAAAGGAGCCTTTTTTATGCTATTATTAGACTATAAGAGAAGAAATATGGCTTCCAAAAAAACCTCAAAAACCGAAGAGAGTGGATTTGGAGCGCTTGGCGCTCTTTTTTCTACCTTACTTATGGCTCCGCTGATATCCAAAGTGGAGACTTTTGTGATGGACTCACTTTCTCAAGCTAAAGAAAGCATAGAGAGATACTTCGGCAAACTTCTCAAGATTCTTGTCCTGGTAGGGATTGCCTTTGCTGGAGCCCTCTTTATTCTTGTTGGCCTTGCAGATGTTATTAATGAGACACTCGGTAAGGCTGGTGTGGGGGAGTTGATTATTGGAGGCACTATTCTTTTGATTGCTCTGGTTTGGCATGCTATTCCGGGCAAAAGGAGATAGGTATAAATAATAAGTAATATAACAAATTAGAGTATGGCTATGCCAAACAAGAAGAGTGTTGCAAAGGCGAAAGACGTTGTCATGAGTGAAATTGACAAAAGAAAAGCTCAGGCTGAAAAAGAGATCGCTAAAGCACGCAAGCAGGTAGAATCAACCATGAAAAAGGCCGATGACCTTATCAAGAGAAACCCAGAGAAGGCGGTTCTCGTCTCAGCTGGTATCGGAGCAGCTCTCGGTGCTGTAGCTGCCATTCTTATAGGAGGTGACAGTAAGAAAAAGAAGAAATAATATCAATAGGCCAAAAACCTCCCATATAGGGAGGTTTTTCTTTTTGCTATACTTACCTGGTATGAAAGCAGTTATAATTCTCAGTTTCATAAGCTTTGTTACTATCACCATTATCGGGGGAAGTTTTTGGTATTTCAATAAAGAGAAGGCAGAGACTGTTTTTGAGAGCCAACCAAGTGAAACAATAGCTGCAGACACACAACTAGTTCAAGAGACGGAGGAGTTAGCTAAAAGTGAAATAGCAGAGGTTGCAAAAGAGGGCTTGCCTAAAGAAGACACTGTGAAGGAAGTGGCGAAAGAGTCTGTGCCTGAAGAAAAATCAGATGCTGGTAGTGAGCCAAAAAATTTCTCTATTAAGCAAAATCTAGTCTCTTATGGGCACGAGAGTGTAAGTGGGAGAAAGATTGATACTATAGTGCTCCATTCATCCTACAGTCCGAGTGGGGATCCTTACTCAGTCAGTGCGGTGATGAATATATGGAAAGGCTATGGCGTAGCACCACACTATATGGTAGCTCGGGATGGTATGGTGTATCAGCTGGTAGCAGATAAAAATATTGCCTACCATGCAGGGGAAAGTGAAATG
>CAYHND010000019.1:1239-7660 GCA_964357915.1 uncultured Bdellovibrionales bacterium | reverse complement strand
GAAGGATGGGAGGAAGAATGTGAATGACTTCTCAATCGGTGTAGAAATCCTCAATACCAAAGACGATGCGTACACCAAAGCACAGTACCAAGCAGTGAAAGACCTCATAGCTCATCTAAAGGGGAAGTATAGTATCAAATATGTGGTAGGGCATGACGATATAGCGCCGGGTCGCAAAACCGATCCGTGGAACTTTGACTGGAATAAAATTTGAAAGGAATATGACTTATATATTGAAACTGACAGTTAATCAAGAATCATCCATACTAAGACTAGTGGAGGATGAGAAAGTGCTTCAAGAAATTTCTTGGACTGAAGAGAGAGACATGGGTAAACAACTGCTCACAGCTCTCAAAAGAATTTTTGATGAAACTGGGATAGACAAACTTTCAGTAAAGGAATTCACACTCGATGGAGATGCTCAAGAAAACTTCACTTCGAGGCGTATTGCAGAAACTGTTCAGAAAGTATATACTTTTGCTATCAATCAGAAATAGCGTTTTTCGTTCCTTGTTTGTCTGATTGTAAGCAAAAACCAAAAATGTACACTTCTTCACCATAAAGAAGAAATTTCCATAAAAAGCTTCCACGAAGCTCTGTTTTGATTTCCAGTTGACAAGATTCTGAGGAGTTGCTATAATCTCAAAACTTGTTTTTAAGTGATTTACTTTTCTCTTCAGGTCTGAGTAAGTCAATAAAGAGCTGTTAGTATTTGGCCGCTAAAGTTTCCAAGCAGATGGTGCGACCTGCCACCCACGTCAGTTGTAAATAGTTATCCATAATCTCACAGATCCTACTTGCCCTAATCTTTCACTTAGGCAAGGAGTACTGATGTGAGCGCTTTTTTATGTCTCAAGCCCAGAAAGCTCTTCGTGTCAAAGATACTTTCGGTAAGGATTCTTCCCTTGCCAAGCGTCGCTTTTTTAATAATCGTATCACCGTCTCTCTTCCTGACCTGATCGAAGTCCAGACAGACTCATATAAGTGGTTTTGGGACAAGGCTCTCAAAGAACTTTTTGATGAGATCAACCCAGTCGCTGATTTTACTGGTAAGGACTTGGAGCTTTCTATTGTTGACTACTATCTCGACGAACCAAAATACAGTGCGCTAGCAGCCAAGAACAAAAATATCTCTTATGAGGCTCCCTTGCGTGCCAAGGCTCAGCTCGTGATGAAGAAAACGGGAGAAGTCAAAGAGCAGGAGATTTACCTGGGTGAATTCCCACTCATGACTGAACGCGGTACTTTCATCATCAATGGTGTAGAGCGTGTCGTAGTTAGTCAGCTTATTCGTTCCCCTGGAGTCTTCTTTACTATGGAGTACTCAAAGGGTAAGAAGCTATTTGGTGCCAAGATTATCCCAAACCGTGGAGCCTGGCTAGAAGTGGAGACCGATGGTGACGGAGTAATCTCAGTCAAAATTGACCGTAAGCGTAAACTCCCTGTCACCACCTTGCTTCGCGCTTTTGGTTTTGACGAAAAGAAGATGAGAGAAGCTTTTGCTGATATCGACAACGGTATCGTCAAATTTATCGATACCACTCTTCTTAAAGACACTACTACTAATCAGGGAGAGGCTTACCGCGAAGTGTATAAGCGTCTGCGTCCAGGTGATCTTGCTACAGAAGAGAATGCTAAGCAGATGATTGACGCTATGTTCTTCAACTTTGAGCGTTATGACTTTGGAGCAGTAGGACGCTATCGTCTGAACCAGCGTCTTTCTGTTGAGCGAGCTGACACCGAAGAAAACCGTATTCTTAATACCGAAGATCTCGTCCTGATTGTCAGTGAAGTGATTCGTCTGATGAACGACCCTGAAGGTCGCGCTGATGATATTGACCATCTCGGCAATCGTCGTGTACGAGCGGTTGGTGAACTTATCCAGAACAAACTGCGTGTTGGACTCTACCGTATGGTGCGTAACATCAAGGATCGTATGAGTACTTGTGATCCAGAAACAGTGGTGCCTGGTCAATTGATCAACCCACGTCCAGTAGCTGCTTCTGTGAAAGAGTTTTTCTCAAGTTCACAGTTGTCTCAGTTCATGGACCAAGTAAACCCACTGGCTGAGCTCGAACACAAGCGTCGTCTTTCTGCTATGGGACCTGGAGGATTGACTCGAGAGCGCGCTGGCTTTGAAGTCCGTGATGTTCATCATTCTCACTATGGACGTATTTGTCCTATTGAGACCCCAGAAGGTCCAAACATTGGTCTTGTTGGTCACCTCGCTAGCTATGCCCGTGTGAATGAGTACGGGTTCCTCGAAACTCCGTATTTGATTGTGAAGCATGAGGTCAAGGCTGAAGCCTCAGACCTTGAGCACCGTATTCTTCTTGAGACAGTAGAGGGCGTTGCTAAAGCTGGTGAAAAACTGACCGCAGCGAGTGCCAAAAAAGTGGCTGACAAACTGAAGGGGGCAATGGTAGCCGTGCGTCCATTTGTGACTCTTGATATTGAATACCTAAACGCTATTGTCGAAGACCGTAAGATTATCGCTCACGCTGGAGTGGAACTTGATGAAAACCGTAACTTTGTGGAATCCCTTGTGGAAGCTCGTGTGAAGGGTCATCCAGAGACCATCGAAGCCAACTCACTTGATTTCATGGACGTTTCTGTAAAGCAGTGTATTTCTATTGCTACGGCTCTGATTCCTTTCTTGGAACATGATGATGCCAACCGTGCTCTCATGGGTTCTAACATGCAGCGCCAGGCTGTATCATGTGTGGTACCTGAATCTCCAATCGTAGGAACGGGTATCGAAGATAAGGCTGCTCGTGATTCTGGTCAGGTGGTACTTTCTGATGCTGATGGTGAAGTCATCTTAGTAGATGGTGGTAACATCGTGGTACGTGCTAAAGCTCCTCTAGGATCTAAGAAAGATTACAAAGACTACGAATACATTCTTCAGACTTTCGAAAAATCAAACGCCTTCACTAGTATGAACCAGGTTCCTCGTGTGACGAAGGGACAAAAAGTGAAGAAGGGAGACCTGCTTGCTGATGGTGCTTCTACTGATCATGGTGAACTGGCTCTTGGACAAAACATGACCGTGGCTTTTGTGCCATGGGATGGTTATAACTATGAAGATGCCATTATTATTTCAGAGCGGATCGTGCAGAATGACCGTTGGAGCTCTATTCATATCGAAGATTTTTCTCTTGATGTGCGTGACACCAAGCTTGGACCCGAAGTAATTACTCGCGATATTCCAAATATCGGTGAAGACCGTCTGAAGAATCTTGATGAAAACGGGATTATCCGTATCGGTGCTGAAATTTCTTCAGGAGATATCATGGTGGGTAAAATCACTCCGAAAGGTGAGGGTGACCTGACTGCTGAGGAGCGTCTGCTCCGTGTTATTTTCGGTGAAAAATCACGTGATGTGAAAGATTCTTCTATGTACCTGCCTCATGGTGAGCGCGGTAAAGTAGTCGATGTCAAAATCTTCTCTCGTGAGCGTGGTGACAAACTACCGATGGGTGTATTCCAGCAGATTCAGGTATCAGTCGCCAACATGCGTAAGATTAGTGTTGGAGACAAGTTGGCTGGACGTCACGGAAACAAGGGTGTTATCTCCAAAATTGCTTCAGTAGAAGACATGCCATACCTACCAGATGGAACTCCAGTGGATGTTATCCTCAACCCTCTTGGTGTAGCCAGTCGTATGAACATTGGTCAGATTCTTGAGACTCATCTTGGATGGGCTGCTCAGACTTTAGGCTACAAAGTGGCCAGTTCTTCATTGGACGGTGTTTCTGAAGCAGATATCAAAGGTCAACTCATAGAAGCGGGACTGCCAGCAAACGGTAAGATTCGTCTCGTGAATGGTAAGACCGGTGAAGCTTATGACAATGAGTCGACAGTCGGTGTTATGTACATCTTGAAGCTCAATCACCTTATCGACGACAAAATTCACATGCGCTCTATCGGACCCTACTCTCTTATTACCCAGCAGCCGCTTGGTGGTAAGGCACAGTTCGGTGGACAGCGTTTTGGAGAAATGGAAGTATGGGCACTCGAAGGATATGGCGCCGCTCATACATTGCAGGAAATGCTTACGATCAAGTCAGATGATGTCTTGGGTCGCTCGAAAGCCTACGAATCTATTATCAAGGGTGAGCCTATTAAGAGTCCGAACCTACCAGCATCATTCCACGTTCTCGTGAATGAGCTTAAGGGTCTCTGTCTTAATGTTGAGCTCAAGGGTGTCAAAACCATCGACCCTGCTGACGAGCCGGATACTGTTTAATTCACTACACTAAAGAAACAAACGTATGACCAATCCTATGGACAACATAACGAAAGTGAGTGATTTCGACAGCGTGCGACTCACTCTAGCGAGCCCTGATCAGATTCTTGAATGGTCTCATGGTGAGATCACCAAGCCAGAAACCATCAATTACCGTACTCAGCGCTACGAACCAGATGGACTTTTCTGTGAAAAGATTTTCGGACCTTCAAAAGACTGGGAGTGTTATTGCGGTAAGTACAAGCGTATCCGTTACAACGGAATTGTTTGTGATAAATGTGGTGTCGAAGTAACTCGTGCCATTGTGCGTCGTGAACGCATGGGGCATATCAAGCTGGCTACACCAGTATCTCATATCTGGTACCTTCGTGGTGTACCGTCAAAAATTGGCCTCGTCTTAGGTATCTCACCTCAGGACCTTGAGCGTGTTATCTACTTCTCTTCATACATCATCATGGATGTAAATGAGAACCTCAAAGAACAAACACTCGAAAGCCTGGAAAAAGAGTACAAAGCTAAGCAGAAAGAACTCAAGAGCGGCGAGAAGAATGAAAAACTCCTTGAGGCACGTCTCGATGAATTGAAGGATCAGTACAAGAATACGAAGGATGAAATCAAGAACCTTCGTCCATACCAAATCGTTTCTGAAGTAGAGTACTTCAATCTTTCAAGTCGTTTCGGACAGATTTTTACAGCTGGTATTGGCGCTGAAGCTATCCGCAAAATCCTTGAGACCATCAACATTGATGAGAAGCTCGAAGAATTGAAAGTAGAGCTTGATGCCAATGAGAGTGTTGACCAAAAGAAACTCTTGCAGCGCCTGAAGGTATATCAGGGATTCCAGAAAGCCAACCTACACTTCGAATGGATGCTACCTACTATGCTTCCAGTTATTCCGCCAGACCTACGTCCGATGGTAGCCCTTGATGGTGGCCGTTTTGCTACCTCTGACTTAAACGATCTGTATCGTCGCATCATCAACCGTAACAACCGTCTTAAGAAATTGATGGCTATCGGTGCTCCTGAGGTTATTACGCGTAACGAAAAGCGTATGCTCCAAGAGGCTGTAGATGCCCTCTTTGACAACAGTGCTCGTCGTGGACAGGCTTCTACGGCAGCCTCTACCGGTCAGCGTCGTGCCTTGCGTTCACTGGCTGATGCCTTGAAGGGTAAGCAGGGACGTTTCCGTCAGAACCTTCTTGGAAAGCGTGTTGACTATTCAGGACGGTCGGTTATCGTCGTTGGACCAAGCCTCAAGCTCCACCAGTGTGGTCTCCCGAAGAAGATGGCTCTTGAACTTTTCAAGCCATTCATTATCAACAAACTGATCGAAAAAGAGTATGCACACAACGTGCGTACGGCTGGACGAATGGTTGATGCCGAAACAGAAGAAGCCTACGAAATCCTCGACCAGATTATTGAGCACCACTACGTACTCCTCAACCGTGCACCGACCCTTCACCGTTTGTCTATCCAGGCTTTCCAGCCAGTATTGATCGAAGGTAAGGCTATCCGTTTGCACCCGATGGTCTGTAGCGCCTTTAATGCTGACTTCGATGGTGACCAGATGGCTGTGCACGTACCGCTTACTGATCAGGCGCGTGAAGAAAGTGCCAATATCATGCTTTCCTCTAAGAACCTCCTCAAGCCAGCTTCAGGAGAACCGATTGTAACAGCAACTTTGGATATGGTTCTCGGAGGCTACTACCTCACTCACATCAAGCCAGACGGTCTTGGGAAGGGTAAAATCTTCTCATCTATCAACGAAGCCATGATGGCTTTCCAGAATGGGTATGTTGATATCAACGTGGCTATCAAGCTTCTGTATCGAGGTGAAGTGATTGAGACTTCAGTCGGACGCGCGATGCTCAATGACATCCTTCCAGAAGAAATCCGTTACATCAACGAAGAAATGACCAAGAAAGATCTTAAGATCATCATGTCACGTATTCTGGAAACTCTCGGACAAGGCGAAGCCGCATTGTTTGCTGACCGTCTCAAAGATTTGACCTTCAAGTCAGTCTCACGCTCTGGTATTAGTTGGGGTATGGATGACCTCCAGGTACCAAAAGAAAAGAAAGCTCTTATTACTGCCGCCGAAATCCGTGTCAAAGAAGTGCATGACCAATACAACATGGGACTGTTGACTGGAGAAGAGCGTCGTAACCGAGT
>CAYHND010000019.1:0-1139 GCA_964357915.1 uncultured Bdellovibrionales bacterium | reverse complement strand
CGTCGTTTGGTAGATGTCGCTCAAGATATCATTGTCCGTGATACGGACTGTGGAGATACGACAGGAACCTTCCTGTATCGTGAGGATTCTGAAAAGGTGGGTATTAGTTTTGCTAGTCGTGTTGAAGGCCGTACTACTATTGATGCTATTAAGCATCCAGAAACCAAAGAAGTTATCGTCAAGAAGAATACTTTGGTAGGAAAAATTGAAGCCAAGATGGTAGAAGATGCCAATATCCCAGCTGTCAAAATCCGTAGCCTCGTAGGCTGTCGCTCACGTCGGGGAGTATGTCAGATGTGTTACGGTATTGACCTTGGACGAAGCAATATCGTGCAGCTCGGAGCCTCTGTTGGAGTGGTGGCCGCTCAGGCTATTGGCGAGCCAGGAACTCAGTTGACTATGCGTACTTTCCACGTTGGAGGTGTGGCTGGATCAGATATTACTCAGGGTCTCCCTCGTGTTGAAGAAATCTTTGAAGCTCGTAACCCAAAGACCGAAGCTATCCTTTCAGAAGTAGATGGTCAGGTAGAGACTATTGAGAAAGATATCAAGGCTATCAAGATCCTGGTTCGTGGTACTGACAAGCAGGCATACGAATACAGTGTCCCAGCCAATGCGACTCTTAAGGTCAAGCAAGGTGACCTCGTAGCGGTTGGAACTATTCTTTCTGAAGGACACATTGACCTCAAGAAACTGTACGCTGTCATGGGACAAGAAGCTGTCCATCGTTACATCGTCCGCGAAATTCAAGAGATCTATGCCTCACAGGGTGAAGGTATCAATGACAAACATATCGAAGTGATTATTCGTCAGATGATGTCACGCTTTAAGATTATTGATCCAGGTTCTACTATGCTCCTTCCGGGAGATGTAGTGGAGCGTGATCAATTCGAAGAAGCCAATGAAGAAACTCGTAACGCTAAGGGGACTGAAGCGACTGGAGAAGCGATGGTCTTGGGTATTACCAAGGTGGCTCTTTCTACAGAGTCTTTCCTCTCAGCTGCCTCATTCATGGAGACCGCGCGTGTTCTTATCAACGCCTCTATTGCTGGTAAAGAAGACCGTCTCCGTGGCCTCAAGGAAAATGTTATCATTGGACGTCTCATTCCAGCTGGTACTGGCTACCGCGGAAGCGATAC